>NZ_SDLG01000007.1:0-140192 GCF_013096965.1 Anoxybacillus sp. CHMUD | reverse complement strand
CCTACTGCTGCCTCCCGTAGGAGTCTGGGCCGTGTCTCAGTCCCAGTGTGGCCGATCACCCTCTCAGGTCGGCTACGCATCGTCGCCTTGGTGAGCCGTTACCTCACCAACTAGCTAATGCGCCGCGGGCCCATCCTGTAGCGACAGCTTGCGCCGTCTTTCAACGAAACGTCATGCGACATTTCGTGTTATCCGGTATTAGCACCGATTTCTCGGTGTTATCCCCGTCTACAGGGCAGGTTGCCCACGTGTTACTCACCCGTCCGCCGCTAACGAATCAAAAGCAAGCTTTCGATTCGTCCGCTCGACTTGCATGTATTAGGCACGCCGCCAGCGTTCGTCCTGAGCCAGGATCAAACTCTCCATAGAAAGTTCACATCTCTAGCTTCTTTACGCTTTTCGCTTCGTTCAGTTTTCAAGGAACATCTTTATCGCTGTTTAAGCGACTTTCTTAATTTAACATATCATTCTCTTTGTGTCAATAACATTTTTTATATTTTTTTGTTATCTCATCATAACAGCGACGCTTTATACTATAGCACGTTCTTTTTTTAAACGCAACTATTTTTTTTAATTCTTTTTACATGCTTCCCGAACATATACGCTCCTATTCCGACAATAATAAAAAAAGAGCCGATTGCTTGTGACAAATAAACTTTCTCATCTAACCATATATAAGCCAATATGATCGCTCCAATTGGCTCAAGTAAAATAGCCATCGACACCATTGCTGCATTTACCCATTTCATCGCCCAATTAAAAAGAGAATGACCAAACAACGTTGGAATGACAGCTAACAAAATAAAATACAACCAATCATCCCTATCATAAGAGAAAAATGAATAACGAAATAACGCCACATATCCACCTAACACGATCGAAGCAATTCCGTAGACAATGTACGTATACGCAATTAGAGAAAATTGCTTTCGTAAATGTTGACCAACTAGCCAATAACCTGTTACCATAGCACATGCAATTAATGCAAGCATATCACCATAAAGCGCTTCGCCACTTACCCGAAAATCACCCCAACTAATAACGACACTACCTAAAATCGCAAGTAGCGCACTAACCCATTCACTCATTGTAATCTTTTCTTTAAAAAAGAAAAAACCACCCACAAAAGCAAATATCGGTTGTAGCGTAACTAAAACAACAGAGCTTGCAACAGATGTGTAACGAAGCGATTCAAACCAAAGAATAAAATGGAAGGCAAGTAACGCACCAGACAACACCGCGAAAGCCCAGTCCTTTTTATTCATTAACTTCGTTTCCTTTACATGTCTTACAGCAAACAACGGGGTCATGAAAACAACTGCAAAAAAGAGACGATAAAATGCAATGACAGACGACGGGGCATCTGTAAATTTAACAAAAATAGCTGATGTAGAAATAGAAAGCGCCCCAATAATTAGTGCGATATACGCCTTCATGTTCATCATCCTTTCGAATATACTTATGAAGAAAAGGGGGAATGTCTTATGGACGCTCATGTGCTTATGAAACTCGGAATTTCCGCTGTCCTCGGACTTATTATTGGTTTAGAACGAGAACTAAAAAGAAAACCCGTTGGCCTTAAAACATGTCTTGTCATTTCGATTGTAAGTTGTTTACTAACTATCGTTTCGATTGAATCGGCATACACGTTTCCAAAAAGCGATCATATAAATATGGATCCGCTTCGCCTCGCTGCCCAAATTGTATCTGGCATCGGTTTTCTTGGTGCAGGTGTTATCCTCCGACGCGGAAACGACAGCATTTCAGGTTTAACAACTGCCGCGCTTATTTGGGGAGCAGCTGGCGTTGGAATTGCTGTTGGAGCAAATTTTTATATTGAAGCCATTTTGTGCGTAGCTTTTCTGATCGCCAGCGTTGAACTCATTCCGCTTATTACAACTGTTTTTGGTCCAAAACAACTAAGGGAGAAGGAACTGTCCGTTAAACTTACTGTATTAGACGCAACAAAAATTTCAGAAGTAATCGAAAGCATCAGACAAAAAAACATTCGCATTAAAACCGTGCGCATTAAAGATTTGGATAACGGGAACCACTTTGTTGAATTAAAAGTATCTGTCGATCAAAAACGGGCAACAACAGACGTATACGAGTTTATTCATCAAATCCCTTCAATTCGCGGTGTCGATATTGAAAATATTTAACTCGAAAATTATTCTCATTTAGATTAGCATATATAGATGAAGATTGCTTTCAACAACAAAAAGGTGGCAAACGATATGTCTTCGACTGTAAAAAACATGGAACTTTGTTTTTTAATGCGCCAACTTTCAGAAAAGGACGAGCTTACTTTCCTTCATTCATATCGCGTTACAAAAATCGCTTTATCTTTCGCTTCTTTTTTGGAGTTAACGGATGTAGAAAAGCGAGAGTTACAATTCGGGGCGCTCATCCACGATATCGGCAAATTACACATACCCGCTCATATTTTAACAAAGAAAGGGAAGTTACTGGAAGATGAATTTGCTCAAATGAAAAAACATCCCGTATTCGGTATACAACTATTGCAACATTATCACGTTTCATCTGATATTTCTCATATTGTTTTATATCATCATGAACGTTGGGATGGAAAAGGTTATCCTTATGAACGACAAGGAGAGAATATTCCGTTTCTTGCTCGCCTCGTGGCATTAGCTGATTCACTCGAAGCAATGACTGGTATTCGTCCGTATCGTACACCGCTGACATGGGAAGAAGCTTATGAGGAAATCAAAAAAGGAGCAGGAACACAATTTGATCCGAAACTAACTACTCTCTTTTTGACTTGGATGGAAAATCATATCGTTCCAATTGAACAAAACAAAGAAACAATCATGCAAACCATCCCGATGATCTCTTAAATATCGATTGACGAAACAACAAAATGTTTTTACAATATGAAGAAAAAGGGGGGCATTAGCTCAGCTGGGAGAGCGTCGTGCTGGCAGCGCGAAGGTCACCGGTTCGAGCCCGGTATGCTCCATAAGAGAAAACCCTTGCATCGCAAGGGTTTTTCGTTTTACTCCTCTGTCAGTTCTTCTACCGGAACGATGTGTCGTTCATGGTCTCGCCCACGCATATGTACGGTCGCTGTTCGGCTTGCTTCATCATACCCATCAATCCAAACAGATTGTCCATGGTAACAAACGCGAATATCATCTGGGGAAGAAACAATTTGTTTTACACGATTCATATCCATCAGCATCCCTCCTTTCGTTCATATTATCTTCTTTTGAAGAGAAAATATGTAAGAAATCGCTTCATCTCGTCTACAATGATAAAAACAGGAGGGAAGATAAATGAGATGGCATGAATTTCTCGCTTCATATTGGCGACTTTCTCCACTTGTACGCATCATATTTACAATCACAACAATCATTTGTTTATTCGGTATTGTCATTCATATCGTTGAACCAAGAACATTTTTAACTGTTTTTGACGGCATATGGTGGGCATTAATTACAACGACAACGATCGGCTACGGTGATCTCGTGCCAAAAACAATGAGCGGCAAACTCGTCGCGATCACTCTCATCTTGCTTGGTACGGCCTTTGTCTCAGCCTACTTTGTGACACTATCCACAAAAGCAATCTCAAAAGAAAACGCCTTATCTACTGGAGAACTACCGTATACAAAAGGTGGACACATCATTTTAGTCGGCTGGAATGAGCGCATTCGTCAGCTACTTGCTTTCATCCCTCCTAACATGCCGTGCCTCGTGATCGATGAGACACTAAAACGTTTGGACGTGCCAACACACGTTCATTTTATTAAAGGAAATCCGACGCACGACGATGTATGGGAGAAAGCAAACGTATTTAAAGCTCATACCGTTATTATTACTGCTAATCAACATAAAAATGAAGTCGAAGCTGACCTGGCGTCTATCGTCACCCTTTTGACAGTCAAAGCGCTCCATCCATCCGCATATGCTGTTGTAGAAATATTGACGACACCACAAGTTGATAACGCCAAACGTGCTGGGGCAAATGAAATTGTTGAAACAAATAAATGGATTAGCTTTTTGATGGCGAATTGCCTTTCATCTCCGAATGTTTTGCATGACATCGAACAATTTAAACAACATCCGATAAAACGTTTAACTGTGCGCGATGAATGGATCGGTATGTCTTTTGCAACGATGCTTAACGAATTAAAAAAAGAAAATGTATTACTTGTCGGTATTGCAAACAATCAACACGTCTCAATTAATCCACCATCGCATACGATCATTCAATCGACAGATGAGCTTATCGTACTAGAGTAGTAACCGCTCTTCTAAATCTTTCACGAGCGTTTTTGCCGTGGCTACATATCGATCAGGAACAGCCGCATCCGGATCTTCCGGTTCAGAGAACTGATTGAATGAGGCACTCATATTTCCAACGTGCACATTGTCATCTAATCCACGTTGATATTTATGACATAAGACGTATGGTCGCCTCAATTCAACCGTCGCCCCATACGAATCAAGTTGTCCGTCTATCGCAACAAATGGAATTCGTAAAAATTGGTACCCAGCATCATCCGCCATCTTGTAATCAAACGAACCGTGGTCATAATCCCAATTACCGCCAATTACATAACCGAGCGGTTTTAACTGCTGCTCTAATACACTTAACAAAAATGTTTTTCCTTCTAGTCTAGATGGAATTTCAATCATATTGATCACGCCTCCTCTGTTCATTATTATGTCCAAAAAAAGAGCTTTCCCTGCGCTCAGGAAAAGCTCTTTTTTTCATTATTTCAATCGTTTTTCAAGTTCTGCCTTTTTCTCTTCGTATCCCGGTTTACCGAGGAGGGCAAACATATTTACTTTGTACGCCTCTACACCTGGTTGATCAAACGGATTGACGCCAAGTAAATATCCGCTCATCGCACACGCTTTTTCAAAGAAGTAAACGAGATAACCGAATGTATATTCATCTAATCGCGGCAATGTGACAACTAAGTTCGGTACGCCCCCGTCTGTATGTGCCAACAATGTCCCTTCGAACGCCTTTGTATTAACGAAATCAACTGTTTTTCCCGCTAAATAATTTAAGCCATCTAAGTCATTATCTTCCGCTTCAATTGTCAATTCATGACGAGGGGTTTCAACTTTTAACACCGTTTCAAACAAATCGCGACGTCCTTCTTGCACATATTGTCCTAACGAATGAAGGTCTGTTGAAAAGTTTGCTGAAGCTGGGAAAATCCCTTTCTGATCTTTTCCTTCACTTTCGCCAAATAATTGTTTCCACCATTCTGCAAAATATTGCAATGCCGGTTCATAGTTAATGAGCATTTCAATTGTTTTCCCTTTATTGTAAAGCACATTTCGCACCGCAGCGTATTGGTAGGCAATGTTCTCTTCTAACTCTGATTTACTAAAATCTTCACGCGCTTGTGCAGCGCCTTTCATCATCGCTTCAATGTCCGCACCGCTGACGGCAATCGGCAACAAACCAACCGCTGTTAAAACAGAGTAACGGCCACCGACATCATCTGGAATAACAAATGTTTCGTATCCTTCTTCTGTCGCTAATGTTTTTAACGCTCCACGCGCGCGGTCTGTTGTTGCATAAATGCGTTTGCGCGCCTCCTCTTTTCCGTATTTTTCTTCAAGAAGCTTACGGAAAATACGGAAGGCAATGGCGGGTTCTGTCGTCGTTCCTGATTTTGAAATGACGTTGATCGAAAAATCTTTTCCTTCGAGTAAATCCATCACATCACGCATGTATGTAGAACTAATGTTGTTACCGACGAAAATAATTTGTGGTGTCTTCCGCTTTTCTGTCGGAAGCACATTGTAAAACGAGTGTTGCAACATTTCAATCGCTGCACGAGCCCCGAGATAAGAACCACCAATACCGATCACTAATAACACATCAGAGTCTTGTTGAATTTTTTTCGCTGCTTGTTGAATGCGAGCAAACTCTTCTTTGTCATATGCGACAGGAAGATCAATCCATCCTAAAAAGTCGTTTCCTTGCCCTGTTTTTTCATGAAGTGCATGATGTGCTACTTTTACAGCATCACGCAAATACGTTAGTTCATGTTCACCAAAAAACGACAACGCTTTTGAGTAGTCAAACTGAATATGCGTCATGTACGTTTCCTCCTCAATGATTGTATCCTCTTTCACTTTAGCGAAATAAACATCGAGAATCAAGTTCATGAAAACAATGTAAACGGATTCATTATGACATTTTTCGCACTTTATAACGAAGCTTTTAAAATCGCCATAACATCATCGTGTTGTAGCTTTTTAAAATTACCAAACGGGCCGAACGCCATCGCTTTTTCCACTATTATTGGCAATGATTCTTTACCAATATGATAATCTGCTAATCGATTTGGAGCACCTAAGCTATTCCAAAATGCCCGAAGTTTTTCGATTCCTTCTAGCGCAATTTCCCGATCCCCTTTTCCTTCTGGATAAACATGAAACACACGAACAGCTAATTGCTTAAACCGCTCAACATGTTCATCGAGTACATGTTTCATCCAATTAGGGAATAAAATAGCTAACCCCCCTGCGTGCGGAATATCATGCACCGCTGATACAGCATGCTCAATATTATGTGTTGCCCAATCGCCACGTAGTCCCATGCGTAAAATTCCGTTTAAAGCCATCGTTCCACAATATAAAATCGTTTCACGATAGTCGATATTTTGCAGGTCGTCTACAAGTTTTGGCGCCGTTTCGATCACCGTTTTCAAAATCGACTCACACATCCGATCTTGCAGTGGCGTATTTGGGGCATGATGAAAATATTGTTCTAACACGTGCGACATGATGTCAACAATACCATACACTGTATGATCTTTCGGAACAGTTGTTGTATAAACAGGATCCAAAATCGAAAATTTAGGAAAAACAACCGGGCTACTCCAACCGTATTTTTCCTTCGTTTCCCAATTTGTAATAACAGAATTTGCATTCATTTCTGATCCTGTGGCTGCTAGTGTTAATACAGTTCCAAGTGGAAGCGCCCGCTGAACGGTTGTTTTTCGTGAAATGAAATCCCATGCATCTCCATCGTATAGAACGCCTGCAGCAATTGCCTTTGCACAATCAATAACACTTCCGCCACCAACAGCTAAAATAAAATCAACTTTTTCTGCACGACATATGTCAATCCCTTTTTGCACAGTAGATAAACGAGGGTTTGGTTCAACACCCGCTAACTCCGTCCACCATTTATTCAATGAGCGAAAAACAGAAACGACATCATCATACACACCGTTTTTCTTAATGCTGCCCCCACCATACACCATTAAAATACGTTCATACGGAGCAAGCTCTTTCTTTAGTTGTTCAATTTGTCCTCTTCCAAAAATTAATTTTGTTGGGTTGTGAAAAATAAACTGTTCCATTAAATTTCCTCCTTTTTCTCCATTATTTCTAAAATAAACAAATAAGTAAAGAAACTTGCATTTTTTTCTTTTTCGTTGTGCATATTTCAAAAATAATTATCCATTCTATAAATGAATACACTACTTTACCAAGGAGGATGAACATGAGTACGTTACAACGAATCGCACTATTGCTTACTGTTATTGGAGCACTTAACTGGGGGCTCATTGGCTTTTTCCGTTTTGATCTCGTCGCAGCCATTTTTGGTGGGCAAGCATCAGCCTTTGCCCGCATTGTTTATGCTCTCGTTGGAATTGCGGGTCTCATTAACCTCGTCTTGCTATTTAAACCAACGGAAGAGCTTGAGCGCACAGAGCCAAAAATGTCAAGAACATAAACGAGCAACTCACCGATCATTCGGTGAGTTGTATTTTTTTTTCGCTTCCGTAATCCATTTTTCAAGTTGAGTTTTTAGCGGTTGAAATCCTGAAGGGGTTTCAATATTTGTTGCGTCATGATCCACATCGCGCAGCGATAAACTAATTCGTTTCGTTTTTTCATCAATAGCGATAATTTTTACCCGCACAGACTCCCCTACATCTACATAATCATAAATATTTTTCACATATCCATCTGTAATTTCTGAAATATGAATAAGACCTTGTGTTTGTTCATCAAGTGATACAAATACACCGTATGGCTGTATTCCAGTTACAACGCCCGTAACGACCGCACCTTCCTTCCAATCCAAATGAAACACTCCTCGTTTTTTGAAAAATTGTAACATAGTTCGCTTAAAAAGTGTTAATTTTGTACACGAGTACAAATAGCAACATGGTATGATAAATATGTACATGAATTTTTGAGAGGTGGGAGAATAAATGAGCGCAATTGGTGAAAATATTCGCATGTATCGAGAACAGCGAAATATGTCACAACAAGAATTAGCGTTGAAAGTACGTGTAGGGGTAGCAACAATTCAAAAATATGAATCAGGTGAGCAAATTCCTGATACACCGACAATTTTAAAACTTTGTACTGCACTTGATGTGCCTGCATCTGAATTGCTAGAACGTGCCGACTTGTCCAATTCCTCCGTGGTCGATCCTGAAATCGAATATTTAATTAAAGAAATCGGCATTAAGCGGGCAAAACTTATTTTACGAAAAGCAAAAGAATTTAGCGAAGAAGATTTTCTACGCGTCATGCAAATGTTATATGAACTCAAATACAACAAAGAAAGCTGACGGCCGTCAGCTTTTTTTATAGTCGTTCAAGAAACCGCTTCATGCGTCGAATCGCCTCTTGTAATTGTTCAAGCGATGAAGCATACGAACAACGAATATATCCTTCTCCACTTGCTCCAAACACATACCCAGGAACAACGGCAACTTTTTCTTCTAACAATAGACGTTCCGCAAACTGCTCTGAAGTCATGCCTGTTGATTGAATGGAAGGGAATGCATAAAATGCTCCTCCCGGCATATGGCAAGTAAGACCGATTTCATTTAATGATTGCACAAAAAAGTTGCGCCGTTGCCGGTAACTTTTTCTCATTTGTTCGACGTCATCCGCCCCGTTTTGCAACGCTTCAATAGCTGCATATTGTGCCATCGTTGGTGCACACATCATCGTATATTGATGAATTTTTAACATCGCCGCCGCCAAATCTTTCGGTGCTGCAACAAAGCCTAATCGCCATCCCGTCATCGCAAATCCTTTTGAAAATCCGTTAATTAAAACCGTTCGCTCTCGCATATGGGCAATGGCCGGAAAACTTGTATATTGTTCCTCGTAACATAACTCCGCGTAAATTTCATCTGAGATAACAAGCAAATCATGCTTTGCTACGATGCGTGCGATTTGTTCCAGTTCTCCTCTATTCAATACCGTTCCTGTCGGGTTGTTCGGCGAACAAATAATTAATGCTTTCGTTTTCGGTGTCACAACTTGTTCAATTTGTTCGGGCTGTAACTTAAAGTGATGTTTTCCGCTCGTTTGAATTGGAATCGGCACGCCGCCAGCTAGCGAAACGAGCGGTGCATATGAGACGAAACTTGGTTCTACAACAATGACTTCATCACCCGGATTCAAAATCGCTCTAAGAGAAACATCAAGCGCTTGACTTGCTCCAACCGTGACAATAATTTCATTTGCTGGGTCGTATAGCACTTCGAAACGGCGCGCTAAATAATCGCTAATTGCTTTTCGTAACTCCCACAAACCAGCATTTGCTGTATATGACGTATATCCTTGTTCTAACGATAGAATGCAAGCTTCACGCACACTCCAAGGGGTAATAAAATCCGGCTCACCAACCCCTAATGAAATGACCCCTTCCATGCTCGCTGCTAAATCAAAAAATCTCCGAATACCAGATGGTTGTAAACGCGATACAGTATCAGATACGTACGTTTTCGTCTTTTGCATCACGGTGCCACCACGATTCTTCGATCTTGATCACCTTGTTCAAATACAGTGCCGTCATGTTTATATTTCTTCAAAATAAAGTGAGTTGTCGTTGAAATAACAGAGTCAAGCGTTGACAATTTTTCAGAAACAAAATGGGCAATCTCAGACATGGAACGTCCTTCAATAACAACAGATAAATCATATGCTCCCGACATTAAATAGACAGATTTGACCTCCGGGAAACGATAAATACGTTCCGCTACCTCGTCGAATCCAACGCCTCGCTTTGGTGTCACTTTTACATCAATCATCGCTGTCACACCTTCATGCCCATCAACTTTCCGCCAGTCCACAATGGTTGCATATTGTACAATGACTTTTGCTTCCTCTAACTTTTTTATCATATGCTCCACTTCCGAAACAGGAAGAGAAAGCATTTTCGCCATTGTCTCAATCGGCAATCGCGCGTTTTTTTCTAACAGTTCAACGATTTCGATTTCTTTTTCAGTTAACTTCATCATGAATCCCCCCTGTTATAAATTTTCACATAATTTAGAAAAAAATGCACGTATTTTTTCAAAAAAAGAAGCAAGACGACATCGCTTGCTGTTACCGCTTTTTTATGACACCACATGCGATTCGCTTGCCTGCATTTCCCGCTGGCTGAGACATGCCATCATCTTTTCCTTCATGGATTACAATCGCCGTTCCGTTTTTTGTAAATAAACCGTTTTTCTCTTCTGATAAATTGACATTCGGAGCCATCAATTGTACTTTAACTGTTCCATCTTCTTTCACGATTAAATTCGGTAAATCGCCTGCATGCGCCCCCTCCGGATGAAGAAGCCCGTGCTCCTTTCCTTCTGGATTAAAATGTTCCCCTGCTGATTTAAATTCAGGCGGTTCGCATGTTCCTTTGTCGTGAATATGCATCGCATGCTCCCCTGGTGGCAGCCCTTTGAGATTAATGTCCAGTTTTACTCCTTTAGGTTGTTGAGACATTTTAATCGTTCCAAGCGAGTCTCCATCTTCATTAATTACATTGACATCGACGCTTTTCACTTTCTCTTCCACGCATCCGCTTACAAGCAATAGAAAAAAACATACAATCACTCGATGCACAACAAGCCCTCCAACTACATATTTACGGCTTATTATGCCCTATTTTCATTTATTTAATCTTTCGCTTGTTGTTTTTTCAGCTGCTCTTCAAATTGCTTTGCTTTTTCTTCTTGACGCTTTGAAATTTTTATAATCAACCGCATCGTCAACACCGCAGCGATAAAAAAAGCGGTAAATGAAATCGCAGCAGGGATGTATTCTGTTTTATCTTCTGGAAAGTATAGAAACAGTCCAAATATGATATTAGCCATACGATCAACCTTTCCATATTTCATCTTTCTCATTATATCATAAAGACAATTGTAGCACTTCGTAAAAAAGAATATAATTGGATTCGTAAACAAAAGAGGGAGGCGTATTCGTTTGAAAAACGTCATAATCCACAAAGTCATTACGTTTGTATTTACGGAAGCGCAATTGAGGGGGTATTGGAACGAACAAAAACAAAAAATTCCATTTGAATCGTTAACAAATGAGCAGTTGATGGCATTAGCCGAAGATATGCTAGAAAATTCTTCTCATAGCCAGCTCGAACAACATATTTTAGATCATGGCTGGCGTGTAAAAGAAGAAACAGAGGGAGAAGTGCTCGCAGAAGATGATTCACGTGAACATGTGCATGTGGAAGTGATCGATACGACGAAACAAGGGTCGCCATCAACAAAACTGTTTATCGATCGGTTATCACAAATCGAATGTTCACAATGCGCATTTTCTTTTTATGTGCGCAATGTAAACGCTGACACAACAACTTTGAAATGTCCAAGTTGCCTCCAGCCACTAAAAAATTAGGAAAGAGAGGAATGACAAATCGTGCATGAGGCTATCACTCATGAAGTAAACAACTTTCAATATTATGCGGCCATTGCAATCTTTTTGATTACATACGCCATCATTATTTCAGAAAAAGTAAACCGAGCTGTAATCGCTCTATTAGGTGCCGCGTTCATGATCATCTTTGGCATCGTTGATTTACATCAAGCGTACACGCATCATATCGAATGGGGAACGATTACGCTTCTAATCGGAATGATGATTCTTGTTAGCATTACGAGTAGATCAGGATTTTTCCAGTATGTTGCGGTTAAAGCTGCGAAAATGGCAAAAGGAAGCCCGATTAACATTTTAGTCATTTTATCATTGCTAACCGCTGTTCTTTCTGCCTTTCTCGACAATGTCACAACTGTTTTATTAATCGTTCCAGTTACATTCTCTATTACACGCATGTTAGAAGTAGAACCTGTTCCGTTTTTAATTTCTGAAGTTCTTTTCTCAAACATCGGGGGAACAGCGACGTTAATCGGAGATCCACCGAATATTATGATTGGCTCTGCCAATAAACATTTAACGTTTAACGACTTTTTATTTAATTTAGGTCCTGTCGTTTTAATTATTATGCTCGTCATTATCGCTATTTTGTACGTCTTTTATCGCAAACGTCTTCAAGCGAACGCTGCGCTCATCGAACGACTTATGAAAGTCGATGAAAAACAATACATTAAAGATGCGGTACTATTGAAAAAGTCTGTTTCTGTTCTTGCATTAACGATTTTAGGATTTACGTTGCATTCCGTCATTCACGTCGATGCAGCGATCGTCGCGATGACAGGCGCAGTTATTTTAATGTTAATCGGCGTAAAAGAGCACGATTTGGAAGAAGTATTTGCTTCTGTCGAATGGACAACCATTTTCTTTTTCGCTGGATTATTTACACTCGTCGGCGGTCTCGTCGATATTGGACTGATCAAAAGTTTGGCAGAGAAAGCTTTGGAAGTCACAGGCGGCGATATTCACTTTGCATCTTACTTAATTCTGTGGGTATCTGGAATTGCCTCGGCAACGATCGACAACATTCCATTCGTTGCAACGATGATCCCGCTCATTCAAGATATGGCTGTTGGTATGGGGCTATCTCCTGATTCAGCACAAATTGATGTATTATGGTGGTCATTATCCCTTGGCGCTTGCTTAGGTGGAAACGGAACGTTAATCGGAGCATCAGCAAACGTGATCGTGGCAGGAATTGCTTCACGTGAAGGACACGGGTTTAGCTACTTTGATTTTCTAAAAATCGGAGCGCCACTTACGCTTATTTCCTTACTTATTTCACACGCATATATTTTCATTCGTTACCTATAAAAACGCTCAAAGTTCGCCTTTGAGCGTTTTTTTTCTTTCCATCATATACTGCTTGCAAGGAGGGAGAACGATGTATCCAAACGTCGATATTACACAATTTACACAATCGGCAAAAGCGATCCAAAAACTTTTTAAAGACGCAACAGCTATTTCCTCAAAAATTGCGAACGATCCTGTTTTTGCGAAACAATTGATGGAGAAAGCTCAACAATCGAAACAAGAAGAAGTACAAAAACAACTCCAATCGATTGGTATTGAGTCTGAAATAAGAATTTCTTTTAATCCAAATACGATTCATATAACGCTTTCTCCAAAAAAAGGCGAGTCGCCTTGTTGCCAACTCACCTTTCTTCTTTACTGGCGATAATTCGGTGCCGCCATTTGTTTCTCACCAATATGGGCTGCGTCGCGCAAATCATATCCATCATCTGTTTCACTTACATGAATGATATCTTCTTTTGCTCCCAACCGATTTGCGCGAAGCAATTGTTCTTCTTCTCTCATTATGATCCCCTCCGTATTGTTATGTTGTGCAAACGACTATCACTTATGTGTTGACATTTTTTGTTTTATCATATACCATTTCGTTAACGAATAAAAAAAGGAGGTTAACAAATGCGTGCGAAAGACTTAACATTTATCGCTATGTTTGCAGCATTAATGGCGATCGGTGCAAACATTACGTCATGGGCCCCGTTTCTCGTCATTGGTGGCGTTCCGATTACGTTGCAAACATTTTTTTGTGTACTAGCTGGTGCCATTCTTGGCGCAAAGCGTGGCGCAATGGCCATGACGGTTTACATGTTGATCGGGCTATTCGGTGCGCCTGTTTTTGCACGTTTTAGCGGAGGATTTTCAACTGTTATTGCCCCGACATTTGGATTTATTCTTTCTTTTATTCTTGCGGCATACGTAACTGGACTACTGATTGAAAAAAGTACAAATCGTTCGATCGCACGTTTTATTATTGCCACAATCATCGGTATGGTCATTAACTATGTTGTCGGTACAAATTGGATGTATGCGGCATTTAAATTATGGGCTGAAGCACCAGAAGGTTTCTCGTACGCGATGGCATGGAGCTGGATGCTCGTTCCACTTCCAAAAGACATCATTTTATCCATCGTCGCTGGTATCATCGCACCGCGCATTTATAAAGCATTAAACCAACATCAATCATATAACAAATACGTTGCATAACGAAGAAAAAGGAAGTTCGGTTATAGCCCGACTTCCTTTTTCTTTATATATTGTTGTCGAAACACTTGCATCGATTCGTTTTCGTTCAGTGCTATCATCTCTTGCTCCGATAATGTCCCATCTCCGCGTTTGACGACATATACATTCACTTTTTTCTTCCCCCAATGTTTATACACATCATCTACTGTTTCGTAATACAAATCAATTTTATGACCTTTAATCGCTGACCCTGTATCCGCAACAACACCATATCCATATCCTGGGATAAATAAAATCGTCCCGATTGGAAAAATTTTCAAATCAGCTGCGATTGTTGAATACAAATCACGTTTTACACGTACACCCGAATATGTAATGCCATAACTCGGGTGATCGGGCGTTTTTCCTGTTGACTCCACTCCCGCTGTATATCCTGTCGCTACAACTGTGACAGAAGGATATCGTGACCAGTCAAACGCTTCTTCTAGCGTCAACGATTCGTTTGTCGTCTGCTGTGACGAGAGTTGAGTCACTTGTTTTTCGTGTTTACGAAAACGATCAGCCACGTACTCATACGTATCTGATGAAAATAATGATTTAAACGAGAAAAAAGAAAAACGTGAAGGTGAAAACCAATCAGATAACATTTTCGCTTCAACGCCCGATATCGATTGAAATGTCGTCATGAACGCGCACAAAAACAATACAACCATGGTCGACCGTCTTAACCATTTTATACCCATTTATTCACTCCTCCCACGGTTGTATTTCTTTCCAACATTCAAAAAAAATATACATTAGCTACAAAAAAAAACCTCCACGATTGTGAAGGTTTAAAACATCCGATATCCTTTTTTCCGGAGCGTCTGGATAACGACACCTGAGACAATAGCACCAACAATACCGCTACTTAAAATAATTAAATCGGCACTAGCTAATGATTCGATTCGCTCTTTCACATGGGCGAGCGAAGCGGATGGACTTGTCACGTAGTCCATTACAGAAATTTGATCAATCCACAATAATAAAACAAATGGACTTAATATCGCCATCGTCCACGTCGTCCGCAAAATCATATTTAATAAAAAACCAATACCGAAAAATAAAACAAAAAACAATAAAACAGAAATGAATAAAACCGGAATGCTCATCTCCATACGTTTCACCTCCAATACACCATTTTAAGTGTACTGAAAGCGAAAACATGAGTCAATTATTGCTTCATGACTACCTCATCTTTCGCTACACCTGTTCCCTCACAATAATGGCATGTTTCAGACCCACCGACCGCAACATGAACATAACCGTTTCCTGCACAATATTGACACGTTGTCTTATTCATAATCCCTCTCCTTTTTCTTAATTTTCTGATAATTATATATAAAAATCAATGATTTGTAAAGGAAAAACGAGCGAAAAATTTCTTCGCTCGTTTTTATAGTAATTTAAATTTTCCTTTTTTCGCAACGAGTGTTGGGCCACCGATTAAGTAAAGCGCACGGTTGTCAATCACTTTTTTCATCACACTTGCCTTTGCGCCCCAAATTTTCTTACCGAACACAACCCCGATGGCATCATCGTGACCGAGCGAACATACCGTTCCTTTTAAGTCTGGTTTAAACGGCTGTAGTTCACCCTGTCCACGAATTAATACAGCTAAGTTTTTCGCACACACTTCCCCTTGTTGCATCGCGATTTGGGCAGTTGGCGGGTATGGACGGTTCGTTTCTTCGTTAATGATTAACGCACAGTCCCCGACAACAAATACATCTTCATGTCCTGGGGCACGCAAGAAAGGATCGACTTTGACACGGCCTCGCATCGCTTCAAAGCCCGATTCGTCAATGACGCGACTTCCACGTACTCCAGCCGCCCATACAACTGTTCCTGCTTTAATTTCTTCAACTTGGTCATCTTTGCTAACAATAATACCTTCTGGCGTACATTCTTTAATCGCTGTCCCAATTTTAAATTCGACACCTTTTTTCTCAAGCACATTTACCGCATATTCAACAAGTTCTGGATCAAAGCCCGGAAGAACTGTAGGCGCTGCCTCCACGCAAATGATGCGCACTTTATTTGGATCCACATCATACTCACGGCAAAGTTCTGGCACGCGGTTTACGAGCTCCCCTAAAAATTCGATACCTGTAAACCCTGCACCACCAACTACAATCGTCAAACGCTCATCGCGTTTTTCCTCTTCTGTGCTATATGTCGCAAACTGATACTCAATATGTTCGCGAATTTGGCGAGCCGCGTTAACGTTGGCAATCGAAAAAGCATACTCTTTTAGTCCTTTAATGCCAAACGTTTCAGATTCAAATCCAAGCGCAACAACTAAATAATCATATGTTAATGGCTCATGATTTTGAAGCAACACTTCCTTTTGCTCAAGGTTGATTTTTTCAACCGTATCTTGAATGAATTTCACTTTGCTTTGGTCGATGACGTCAGCAATCGCATAGCGAACGCGCTCATGATGTAGCGTTCCTGCTGCCGCCTCATGCAACCAAGTTGACTCGTAATGATAATCATGTTTGTTGACAAGCGTAATGCTTGCTTCGTTGACGCCAATCATTTTTTGTAAACGCGTCACTGTCATCAATCCGCCATAACCTGCACCTAATACAACAACATTTGGCTTCTTCAAGCGAATCACTTCCACCTTTTCTTATTTTTTTTAGCTTGCGCTTTTTGAACGATTTTTATCGTTTAGAAAGTTTGTGAATTTATTCACGAAATAGACCAAAAAAATACAACGTTTTGTAACAAAGTTGTCATTTCTACGTTAACATCTTATTCTTTTTTTCTCTCTTTTTCAAGAGTTATTTGTTCAATTTTTAGTCATAATTTTTGTCGAGTTCATGTCGAAATCTTCAAAACAACAAAAGCGTTTACCCATTTTTTATGGTATGATAATACATGAAAATTTGCGTTTTAGGAGGAATGAACGTGAAAGAAGATCAAAAATTATACGATATTACCATTATCGGCGGTGGACCTGTCGGCTTATTTACAGCGTTTTACGGCGGCATGCGTCAAGCGAGCGTCAAAATTATCGAAAGTCTTCCGCAACTCGGTGGACAACTTTCTGCGCTTTACCCTGAAAAATACATATATGACGTAGCGGGCTTCCCGAAAATTCGCGCCCAACAACTCATTGACAACTTGAAAGAACAAATGAGCAAATTTAACCCAACCGTTTGCTTAGAACAGTCTGTCGAGAAGTTAGAAAAATTGGAAGATGGGACATTTAAACTAACGACAAATAAAGAAATTCATTATTCAAAAGCGGTCATCATTACTGCTGGAAACGGTGCATTTCAGCCTCGGCGGTTAGAGCTCGAAAGCGCGACACAATACGAAGGTAAAAACTTACATTACTTCGTTGACGATTTGAATAAATTTGCTGGTCAAAATGTGCTCGTATGCGGTGGTGGTGACTCTGCAGTTGACTGGGCGCTTATGCTTGAGCCAATCGCTAAAAAAGTAACGATTGTGCATCGTCGCGATAAATTCCGTGCCCATGAACATAGCGTCGAAAATTTAATGAACTCATCTGTTGATGTAAAAACACCGTTCGTTCCTGTCGAATTGATCGGGGATGAAAACGGTATCAAACAGGTTGTTCTAGAAGAAGTCAAAACAAAAACGCGCGAAACGATTGATGTTGACGCAGTCATTGTTAACTATGGCTTCATTTCTTCCCTTGGCCCAATTAAAGAGTGGGGGTTAGAAATTGAGAAAAACTGCATTAAAGTAAACTCTAAAATGGAAACAAACATTCCAGGTGTGTATGCAGCAGGCGATATTTGCACATACGAAGGAAAAGTGAAATTAATTGCTTGCGGATTTGGTGAAGCACCAACAGCAGTCAACAATGCGAAATCATACATCGATCCAAACGCAAAAGTACAACCACTTCATTCCACATCGATGTTTGAATAATTCGAAGCCCCTCTCTTAAGAGAGGGGCTTCGAATGATCATTTTCATTCACCACATTTTCAATCGTGGTAGCTACTTCCTCCTTCGGTAGAGAGGCTCGCAACTGCTCCATTTCTTTTTCTAACTTTTTTGTATAATTTCGCATCTTTACAAACTTCCATCCACCAACAAGAAAAACGATGAGAGCCCCCAGTGTAACAGAGCCTAATATGACAATCACTAATGGTGTCTCAAAATAGCCGACGATATAATTCACTTCTACATTTTGAATATTTGCGATAGAAAATAGCGCCACTAGCAATGCAAATATAAGCCCTAAAATAATATTTCTTTGTCCTTTCGCATTCATCCCTCCCTAACATTCCTCTGGCGTACCAGCATGAGTCGCTGTACGGAACGATGAACCGCAACCACATGAAGCAATAGCGTTCGGATTATGAATCGTAAATCCGCCCCCCATGACTCCTTGTTCATAATCAATCATCGTCCCTTTTAGTACAAGCGCGCTCTCTTTATCGACTAATATACGCAAACCGTCTTTCTCAAACTCATGATCATCTTCACGTTTGTTGTGATCAAATCCCATCGCATAAGATAATCCACTACATCCCCCACCATACACACCGACACGAAAATAAGCGTTTTCTTCTCCGCTTTCTTTCATCATCTGTTTCACTTGCTTCACTGCTTTTTCGGTTAACAAAACGATTTGTTCCATTCGATATCACTCCTTTTTAATAGTAGTATACACCTGTACAAATAGTTTCAGCTGCCCCTCGCATCAACACATCACCATTTTCTTTCCACGTAATGTACAAATCTCCACCAGCTAAATGGACAACAATTTCTTCGTTTCGCTTCGTTTTTCCGTTTAATACGGATGCCACAACCGCTGCACAAGCCCCTGTTCCGCACGCTTGCGTCACACCGGAACCTCTCTCCCACACACGAAAATGAAGTTCGCGGTCGTTCACCACTTCTACAAACTCTACATTAATTCCTTCTGGAAAACGCTCATCTTTTTCAACAATCGGTCCAAGAGAAGTGACGGGAGCATCTTCGATTTGATCCACGTAAAACACAGCATGAGGATTCCCCATCGATACACCTGTCATATAATACGTATGCCCTTCAAATTCGATCGGTTCACTAACGACAATATCATCCTCTTTTCCTATCATCGGTATTTCAACACGAGATAAACGAGGTTTTCCCATATTTACTTCTACACTATTGACCTTCCCATCTTCAACAAACACACGAGCTTCTACAAGACCTGATAACGTTTCAATGAGAAACTGTTCCTCCTGAACAATTCCGTGTTCATATGCATATTTCGCTACACACCTCAACCCGTTGCCACAGTTTTTTCCTTCCGATCCATCGCTATTAAAAATACGCATTTTCACTGGAGCTACATCGGACGGACAAATTAAAATAAGCCCGTCTGAACCAATTCCCGTATGCACATTTGACACACGTTTTGCAATATGTGATAGCTCCTCCTCTGCTAAATGCTCTGTAAACATATTGACATAAATATAGCTATTCCCTAAGCCGTGCATTTTCGCAAATGAAAAATGTCTCATATTGTCCCTCCGCGTATCCGTTTAATAAAACTATACATCGTCATCATAACCGTGACAACTTTTTTACAAATACATAAAAAGTCACAGGCAACACGAACAGCGTATAGTATAATATGACTATCAACTATACGAGGTAGGGAACATAATGGATGTCTTATACGATCGTACCGTTACATGTCTTGTTTGCAAACAAACATATACAACGAAAAAAGTTCGTTCACGTTTCATTCACCCAATCCAACACGACACTGACTTTTGTTCATATTATGCTAGCGAAGAAGCGAATCCGCTCTTATATTACGTCCATGTTTGTCCACACTGTGGATTTGCGGCAACAGAGGAATTTTCAACATATTTCCCACCACAAACATTGGAAACAATCCAACAAAATATTTGCGCCAATTGGCGTGGGAAAAACTACGGTGGGGCGCGAACATTTGCTGAGGCGATTGATACATATAAACTCGGCATTTATTCTGCCACATTGAAAAAAGAAAAACATATTGCACTTGCTGGACTTTATATGCGTCTCGCATGGTTGTATCGTTCAAAACAACAACATGAAGAAGAACAGCGGTTCATGCGCCTAGCACTTGAACAGTATATCGCTTCTTATGAAACAGATGATTTTATTCATACACATATGTCGGAAGTCCGTTTATTGTATTTAATCGGCGAATTGTACCGCAGGCTAGGAAAAGAAAAACAAGCGATTATTTACTTTTCACGTGTGATTGCACGAAAAAAAGAAACAATTGAAAAAGGAATCGTCAACATGGCTTACGACCGTTGGCAAGAAATTCGTGAAGAAAAAAAGGGGGCACAATAGCCCCCTAAAACATTGGATTTTCCTCAATATATGCATAAACTCGTTCGACAAGTTGATCCGCATTCTCTGCTGTGACAATATCCCCATTTACCATCGCAAACAACGTATTGGCACATTTCCCACAATACCCTAAACAACCATATTCAATAATATCTAAGTTAGGATCTTTCTCTAATTTCTCTAGGGCACGTTGGGAACCATTTGCTAAATTGCTTATACAAAATTCAACGATCGGTCTTAACACTATATTCACCTCAATCTCATTATTATAACACTTTCACAAAAAATGATGTAATATTAACATCAAAAAAACATCTTAATTATTCATGCTTCACGAAAAAATGTTGTTATTTTGTCACAATTTCGCTATACTTTTAGTGGTCGAATTTTATCAAAAGGGGAAAGCTTCCATGAGAAACCTCGTGCTACTTGGCGGCGGATACGGAAATATGCGCATTTTACTCCGCATCCTTCCAAATTTACCAGAACACATTCATATTACATTAATTGATCGCATTCCATACCATTGCTTAAAAACCGAATATTACGCTTTGGCTGCTGGGACGATTAGCGACCAACATATTCGCGTCCCGTTCCCAGAACATCCTCACCTCTCTTATGTGTTCGGTGAGGTCCAAAAAATTGATCTTCATCACGAAGTCGTTCACCTTCAAGATGGGACGTGTATTCCGTACGATGACTTAGTCATCGGATTAGGTTGTGAAGACAAATATCACGGTGTCCCCGGTGCAGACATTTTTACTTATAGCATTCAAACTATCGACAAAGCAAGAGAAACGTACCAAAAGCTAAGCAATCTCCCACCGCATAGCATTGTCGGCGTCGTTGGAGCTGGATTAAGCGGTGTGGAGTTGGCAAGCGAGCTAGTAGAGAGTCGTCCAGATTTACACGTGAAACTGTTTGATCGCGGCACACGTATTTTGTCTATGTTCCCTGAACGGCTAAGTCATTATGTAGAACAATGGTTTCATTCACATGGTGTTGAGCTTATTCGCCAATCCAATATTACAAAAGTCGAAGAACATACGTTGTATAACCACGATGAAGCTATCCACTGTGATGCGATTGTGTGGACTGCCGGCATTCAACCGAATCGCGTCGTTCGCGAACTGAATGTTGAAAAAGACAATCAAGGACGTGTTGTGTTAACACCTAGACATCACATACCGAATATAGAAAATGTATACGTCGTTGGGGACTGTGCAAGCTTACCACATGCCCCAAGCGCTCAACTTGCTGAAGGTCAGGCAGAACAAATCGCCCAAGTGTTGCAAAAGCGGTGGAAAGGCGAAGAACCACCAAGCGAATTTCCACCAATTAAATTAAAGGGCGTTTTAGGATCATTAGGCAAAAAGCACGGATTTGGTCTCGTTGCTGATCGTCCACTAACCGGTCGCGTCCCACGCCTTCTAAAATCAGGTGTTTTATGGATGTACAAATACCATAATGGATATTAATTTCCTACATTTTTCGTATAAATTCAGAAAAGACAAGAGCGTAGGTTAGATATGCTTTCCAAACGTTCCATTGAACATGAAGCACAAATTACTGATTTGTGTTTTGTAAAATGAATGAGGGCGAGTTACTTCGCCCTTTTTTCAATCGCTTCATAAATGTTTTTTAATTTCGGATTTCCTTCGTCAACAATCTCACCATTAATGACAACGACAGGATAAAATAAATCTTCATCGATGATCTTTTGCGCAAACTGACGCTTTTCATCATCTTCTGGTGGTGAAAAAATATCAACATACACAAACTGAAATGAATGGTTCGGATATTTTCGCGAAACAGCAGCTTGAAGCCATTCATACGTATCTTTTGATGACGGAGCACCGACACAAGAAGCACAAATCATATCCGCTCCATACACACATATTTCGATCATCATTCATCCTCTCCCCTGGAAAAAAGTTAAGTAACGTGAATAGATTTTTTTCATCATGATGATTATAATAAAATTAGTGAAAGGAGTCGATGGAAATGGCAGATCAAGATATTAAACAACAAGTGCAAGAAGTATTAGATAAACTTCGCCCATTTTTACTTCGCGATGGCGGAGATTGCGAGTTAGTTGATGTGGAGGATGGAGTTGTTAAACTTCGCCTTCTCGGCGCATGCGGTAGCTGCCCAAGCTCAACGATTACGTTAAAAGCCGGAATCGAGCGCGCATTGCTTGAAGAAGTTCCTGGCGTTGTTGAAGTTGAACAAGTGTTCTAACAGCAAAAAGGGTGTCCAAAAAATGATTGGGCACCCTTTTCATTTCTCTAACGCCATTTTATATACACAGCTACCTGTCTCCTCTACTGACAACATCCGAACATCGCTATACGGAAACGCCACTTTCAACGCATGATATACTTTCTCTCCTTGCCCTCGTTCCGCAAAACATAGCACCGTCGGACCAGCACCGCTTAATGCAACACCAAAGGCACCATTTCGTTTCGCCACCGCACGAACATGTTGCAATTCAGGTACGAGACTTTCCCGATATGGTTGATGAAATACATCGGCATCCATCATTTCACCAACAAGCGACCAGTTGTGTGTAAGCAATGCAGCTACAAGAACATTACTAATTGCGCTTGCTTCTACCGCCTGCGCACGCGTAAATGCGCTCGGAAGAACGGTACGAGATTTTTTCGTTTCCAGTTCATATGTTGGAATGACAGCTATTAAATCAATCGGTATATGTGGGATGTTCACAACATGTGTGCGTTCATTTAAATGACTACCGATCACTAGCCCCCCATACAAAGAGGCGCCAACATTATCAGGATGCCCTTCGTATACGCTCGCTGCCCGCATTTTCTCTTCTTGCGACAAACAAAGACATCCTAACTCATTCGCCAACTCAATAGCAGCCACAATGGCTGCAGCACTGCTACCAAGCCCACGAGTAAACGGAATATTGCTTGAGACAAATACGTGACAAGGCGGCAACGTTACACCATACTCGCTTGCTAATTTACTTGCTACTTGATAAATTAAATTACTTTCATCGGTTGGAATGCTTTTTACTTCATCTGTTTTTGGGATAAATTCCCACGATTCTGCACGCACGACTTCCAATGTTAAATGTAACGATACCGCTAATCCGATCGAGTCAAAGCCAGGACCGAGGTTGGCTGTGCTTCCTGGAACGACAATTTTTAACATCTCCCCATCATTCATTGAAGAACAGCTCCTTGAATATGCGCAAACACCGCTTCCTCATCATTCGGCAAGACGATCGGTTGAACTTTCATCGCTTCCATCGCTACATTCGGATCTTTCAACCCATTTCCTGTAAGAACGGCAACAACACAGCTTCCTTTTGCAATTTCCCCACTTTCTACTTGCTTCATTACACCTGCAATGGATGCGCACGAAGCAGGTTCTGCAAATATTCCTTCTTCGCGTGCAAGTAGACGATACGCATTTAAAATTTGTTCGTCTGTTACTTCATCAATTTTTCCACCTGATTCATTCGCAGCTTGAACAGCATATTCCCAACTCGCTGGGTTACCAATTCGAATTGCTGTTGCAATCGTTTCAGGATTTTCGATCACTTTATTACGTACAATCGCTGCCGCCCCTTCCGCTTCAAATCCGCGCATTTCCGGTAATTTTGTGCCATGCTTCTCATGAAATTCCTTAAACCCTTTCCAATACGCTGTAATATTTCCTGCATTTCCAACTGGTATGGCAAGAATATCTGGCGCCTGCCCGAGTTGTTCGCAAATTTCAAACGCTGCGGTTTTTTGCCCTTCGATGCGATACGGATTGACCGAATTAACAAGCGTGACCGGAGCCAGCTCGCTCAAACGGCGCACCATTTTTAGCGCATGATCGAAATTCCCTTGAATCGCAACAATTTCCGCTCCATACATAACCGCTTGTGCCAACTTCCCAAGCGCAATTTTTCCATCAGGAATGACGATGATGCAACGCATATTCGCCCTCGCAGCATACGCCGCAGCCGCAGCGGACGTGTTACCTGTCGAAGCACAAATGATCGTATCGCTTCCTTCTTCCTTTGCCTTAGCGACAGCCATCACCATTCCGCGATCTTTAAATGATCCTGTTGGGTTTGCCCCCTCTGTTTTAACATATAACTCGATGTCGAGTTTTTCAGACAAATGAATAAGCGGAATGAGTGGCGTATTTCCTTCATTTAACGATAACAGCGGCGTTTGATCGGTCACTGGCAAATAGTCACGATAATGATGTAACAACCCTTTCCACATTACAATGCACCTTCCCCTTCTACGCGATACGAGCTTTTCACTTCTTCGACAACTTCTAAATCACGCAATTGCTGCAATACATCACGATAATCTTTTAAGGACGCTTGATGTGTAACGAGTACAATTTCAGCTAAATCTTTTTGTTTTAAAGGAAGTTGTAAAATTTTCTCGAAACTTACTCCCCGTTCTGAAAAGAGCGATGTAATTTTCGCAAACGCTCCCACTTGATCTTTCACATGAATGCGTAAAAAATATTTCGAGTATATTTCGCTATCGTCTTTTAACTGCTTATCGTATTGCGGAGTAACTGCACTTCTTCCATTCACCCCAAGACGCATATTTTTCATGACGGCAACTAAATCGGACACAACAGACGTTGCTGTCGGCAAACTTCCTGCCCCCGGACCGTAAAACATCGTCTCTCCGACCGCTTCTCCATAAACGTAAACTGCATTATATTCATCGTTTACAGACGCAAGTGGATGCGTTTCCGGTAGCAACGTTGGTTGTACACTCACTTCAACTTTCTCTCCATCTCGATGGGCAATACCGATTAATTTCATCGTGTAACCGAGCCGTTTGCTATAGTTTAAATCTTCTTCCGTAATCCCAGTAATCCCTTTTACGTATACATCTTGTAAATCAATATTCATCGAAAAGCCAAGTCGAGCTAAAATTGCCATTTTCCGTGCTGCATCTAATCCTTCCACATCTGACGTCGGATCAGCTTCCGCATAACCAAGCGCTTGCGCCTCCGCTAATACTTCTTCATACGGCCGATTAAATTTGCTCATTTTTGTTAAAATGTAATTTGTCGTTCCGTTGACAATCCCCATCATTTTCGTAATGCGGTCAGAAGCTAATCCGTCCACAAGGCTACGTAAAATTGGAATGCCTCCTGCTACACTTGCTTCATAAAATAAGTCACAACCGTACTCAGACGCAACGGAGAGCAACTCTGTACCGTATAATGCCATTAAATCTTTATTCGCTGTAACGACATGCTTTCCATTTTTTAATGCTTGTAATATATATTGGCGCGTTTCTTCAATGCCTCCCATGACTTCAATGACAACATCAATGTCCGGGTCGTTAATCACTTCTTCTACATGTGTTGTTAATACTGCCTCTGACAAAACGACATCTCTTTTTTTATCGCGATCACGCACCGCAACTTTTTTTATTTCAACAGGGCAACCAATTTGGTGCATCAATTTATCTTGATGATTTTTAATAATTTTAACTACCCCACTACCAACCGTTCCTAATCCTAACAATCCAACTGATACGCTTTTTACCATCTTCCCCACCTCTTGTTTTTCTGTAATGAACATTTGTTTTTATATAGTAGACATTATAGAGGATCTCTATTTCTTTTACAATCCTTATTTTCATTATCGTACCATATGAAAACGCTTTATGTTTAAAAATTTTCTAAAAAATAAAAAAAGAGCCCTTTGGCTCTACACAGGAGTATAAGGTTCTCTCCCTTCTAAGACAGCTATCACATTGCGACAACATAGTTGCATCATTGCATATCTCGTCTCCTTCGTTGCACTTCCGATATGTGGTAGTGCAACAACGTTAGGCAATTGTAAAAGTGGGTGATCCGACTGAATCGGTTCTTCTACAAATACATCTAATCCTGCACCAGCAATTTGTCCGTCAATTAATGCATCATACAGCGCTTTTTCATCAACAACCGCTCCACGACCTGCGTTAATAAAAATGGCCGACCGCTTCATTTTCATAAATGCTTCACGATTAAACAATTGATACGTTTCGTTCGTTAAAGGAGTTAAACAGACAACAAAATCCGCTTGCTCAAGCAACTCGTCAAACGAACAATACGTTGCACCAAGCGTTTGTTCCGCTTCAATATTTCGTGAACGATTATAGTATAACACGCGCATATGAAACCCTTTCGCTCGATGCGCAACAGCTTGCCCGATTTTCCCCATACCGACAATTCCAATCGTTTTATGGTGAACATCTGTCCCGGCAAGTAACAGCGGGCTCCAACTTTTCCATTCTCCTCTTTTTATAAACTCTGTTGCTTCAACTAACCTCCTTGCTGTTGCTAACAACAAAGCGAATGTTAAATCCGCCGTCGTTTCTGTCAACACATCGGGCGTGTTACAAACAATAATCCCGCGTTTTGTCGCTGCTTTTACATCAACATTGTCGTAACCGACTGCTACGTTCGCAACAACGCGTAGATTAGGGCTGTTTTTTAATAGCTCCTCATCAATGCGATCAGATAGCATCGTAATCAGCGCTTCCGCCCGATTTGCTTCTTGAAGCAATATGTCGCGTGGAACAACAAGATGCTCGTGTGGCCACATGTTTACATCATATTTGTCGTATAACGGAGCAACAATATCGTCCGGTAATTTTCTTGTAATAAACACATACGGTCTTCCCATCTTTTTAACCCCTTTCGCACATTGTCCTCCGTTTTATTGTAGCACATTTATAACCAGTCAAGACGAGGAATGGAAACAGTAGTCATATCATGAAAATGGCGAAGTTTTTGTTCATACATATCACTCTCTTCAAACACTTGTCTCAATTGTTGTTCATAGCCTTGTCTTATGTCTCCTTCTGCTCCGTAATAGTTTTCAATTGCTTGAAAATAATGAAGCGGGAATAGTAAGCGGGCATAAATCATCCGCCAAGCAAAACGACTAAGTGTTTGCACCCGTTCATACGTCCGTAAAAAATGCGTAATCGTTTCATCTACTTGTTTGATAAGCCATTGCGTTCGTATCCATTCTGCTATATCGCGACCTGCATGATCACACACCCAATCCGTCGGTATTTTCCCCATCTCCCATGCTTCAGGCGCAAATTGTTCATGACAAATGGTTCGCATATCGCTACGCATTGGAACTTCGTCTAATTGCGTATCTACGACATACTGAATCGCATTTTCGGCTAAACCTAAGTAATACGGAAATGTCTCAATAAACAATTCGTCCATTTCACTTTTTTCAGACGATCTCACTTGCAATTGCCAAAACTGTTCTAATTGATCAATACGTTGTCCCCACAGCTCGCCCCATTGCCCGAATCGGTTTCTTGTGGAAACATCATACGGATATGTGCGCCCGCGCTGATGAAATAATGCAAGCTGTTGTGCTAAATCGTCTGTTTCATTTCTCTTTTCCATTTTCCACACACTGACTTGCATCCCTTGTAACTTTCCAACAAATCGACCTGTCTTCGTCGGAAGCAACGTCGCAATCGTTTCGTCACCTTGCGTTCGCATATACATCCCCATGTAGTATAACTGCTGTATGTCGCTCTCTCTCTCATCCGTCGGTATCGCAACATATATGTCATTTCCACTTCGAACAAGAAAACGATCATTTTTTGTTTCCATATGATCGACACGAAAATAATAATCCATGCACATCCCTCCTTCTTTCATGTATATGTTTAAAAAATACGTATAAACTTCATATGAGAGAGGAAATAAACGCACGTTTCATAAAAAAGCACATACATTGTAAAAAATAAAAAATGAAATAGGTGAAGTTGGATGGAGGAAAAGAAAATAGGAAAAATGGAGCAAATCGCACGACAATGGCTCGCAGATCGCGGAGTAACAATTGAACATATCGCGGAACTCGTTTATTATTTACAATCTAAATATCATCCTGACTTACAAATGGACGAATGTATTCATAACGTCAATCGAGTCATTGCAAAACGCGAAGTGCAAAATGCGCTATTTACCGGCATTCAGCTCGATATTTTAGCGGAAAAAGGATTGTTGGAAGAGCCTCTTCAATCGTTTATCGAAAAAGACGAAGGACTGTATGGAGTCGATGAAATTTTAGCTTTATCCATCGTTAACGTATATGGTTCCATTGGTTTTACAAATTACGGTTACATCGATAAACAAAAGCCAGGTATTTTACAACAATTGAATGATAAATCGTCTGGCAAATGTCATACGTTTTTAGATGATATTGTCGGAGCAATTGCCGCTGCCGCTTCGAGTCGCTTAGCGCATCGCGCGGCCCATATTGAATAAATGATTGTTTCCCCTTCACCGCTAATCGATATAAAGCTGCATATTTTATAACAAAAAAACAAGGCTAACCCCGAGACGCATTTGCGTTCTAGGGTTAGCCTTTTCTATATACGTTCCATCCATTCTTGTAGCGAATCGATGACATACGTCGGTTGTCGGTCATACGTTTGTAACATTTCTTTCGTCGTCACGCCTGTATGAACGAGAAGTGTATCTATTCCGGCATTCATTCCCGCCATAATGTCGGTGTCATAATTATCCCCAACCATTAATGTTTCTTCTTTTGGAACACCAAGTACTTCAAGTGCTTGCTCCATAATGATTTTTTCTGGTTTGCCAATAAAAATAGGCTTTGTTTGTGTCGATACAGCAACAACAGATGTGAGAGAGCCATTCCCAGGTAAAAGCCCGCGCTCGGTCGGAATGGCGATGTCTCCGTTCGTCGAGATAAACATCGCTCCGTTGCGAACAGCTAAGCAAGCGATCGCTAATTTTTCATAATTAATGCTGCGATCAATGCCCATTACAACAACTTCTGCATCTTCATTCGCAAATGTAAACCCTTTTTCTTCAAGCGCTCGACGAATGCCATCTTCTCCAATCACATACACAGAAGCATTCGGCTTCTTTTCATAAATGTAATTGGCCGTTGCTTGACTTGTTGTAAATACTTGCTCTTTCGTTGCAGGGATGCCAAAATTCCGTAGCTTTTCAGCTACTTGTTCTGGCGTGCGTGAAGAATTATTCGTGACAAACAAATACGGAATACCCTTTTCATGAAGACGATGCACAAACGCACACGCCTCTTCAATTCGTTCGGTCCCACGATACATCGTACCATCTAAATCAATTAAATATCCTTTATACGTTTTCACTTTTGCCACTCCTTTTGACAACTTGCACGTTCAAACTTTAACGCAAAACAACTATTTTTGTCAAAAAGAGAGCAGCAACTGTCAACGATTGTTCATTTTTTTCGCTTAATATGGTAACGACACGCATCATCCCCATCAGCTAAACATGTTTTTGGCACAATGTCCGCCTCGTGAATAAGCGTCTCAAACAACTTTCGTTCGCACTCACAAGCAATCGGATACGCTTGGGCAACCTCTGCAATCGGACAGTTATGTTCCACTAACTCGAATGAACCGTCATCGTACTGTAACAACTCTGACATATATCCGTGCTCATTTTGTACCACCACAAGTTCTTTTATTTTTTCATCAAACGATTTATCACCAAATTGTTGTTCGTATAGTTTTCTCATTCGTTCTTGTCGGTTTTGAAACAAATCTGCTACAATTTGTTTCCCGCCCATCTGTTCTAAATCAGCTAAAAAATCAAGCATCGTTTGTTGATAATGACGCGGGAACCGCTGATGTCCTTTTGCGCTCAACTGATATACGTTCGTCGGCCTTCCCATCGGCTGACGAACAAGCGTCGATTCAATCAATTCTTCACGCTCTAATGCACTTAAATGACGGCGGACAGCCATTTCTGTAATTTGCAATTGTTCCGCCATTTCACCGACAGTCAACCGTTTCTGCACTTTTAACATTTTTAAAATTTGCTCTTTTGTAGAAGAGGTTTTTTTTCGCATCAATTTTCACCCTCTTCCATTTTATACGATTTTCCCTATACACACAATTTTTAAACATTTTCGTTTAAAAAGGCAGACACTGGACCTAGTTCATTATGTAAGTATGTGCGAATAGCATGCGGAAAAGAATGAAGAACATGCTTATGACGTTGCAACACTTCCAACAATTCGTCATGCGGCACAGCGATGTATTGTTGAACAAGCTTTTTACGGAAATGAATGATTTGTTTTAGCGCTTCTCCATCTTCAGCTGAAAGGACACGTTCATCGACTAAAATATCAATAATGTCCTCATAACTCCCTGGATCACGCATAATAAAACCATCAATCATTGCGTTTCCTACATCAATAATAGATTCAATAATGACATGTGCAATGCGCTCAAGCGCGAGTTTCTCGATCGGTGTATGAAACGGTTGTTCCACATAATGAACGATTTGCTCCATATATTGCAATGTTTTTTCGATTTTTTGACGATCAACAAAATACATCATCCATCTTCCCCTCAGTGTTTTATTTTATTGTATCATAGCGCTTTCTTTTACACATCTAACAGAAATTTGTTAAGATGAAGGAGCAAACAAAAACATATGGAGGTTTGAATATGGAACGTTTCTTTTTATATGATGATACAGTCGATACGAAAACACGTTTTGTCAGCTTCGTTGGCAAAAATGAACGGTTTGATTTAGCGATCGTCCAAACAGACCGCTTTTACGGGAAAGTGCTTGTTCTTGATTTACAAAGTAATCGGTTTGCCATTATCGGTTCAGACGACTTACAAGAACCAGGATATATTGAACATGCATACAATATCAATGAAGAGGAAGCAAATGAACTGCGAAATTTTTTACATGAAATCGTCGGTTAAAGGATACGCTATGTAAAAAACGAAAGGAAGCGTTCGTATGACCGATGAGACATATCATGATTTTTCAACGGTAGAAGCAAGAAAAAATTTTCTCGTTCCAGAGACGTTGCCTGAAGGTCCATATGGTGCGCCGCGTGGTGAACATGAGCCGGTACAAAATAAAAGTACCCCGTGGCAAGAAGGACAGCGACATTATAGTGCTTTTAATTATGAGTACAAATCGCTCCATCAAAATATTCCACGCCAAGATCCAGGGGCACATCCCGTTCATGACGATCCAGACGAGAACGGACAACAACCATATTCATCCTATTTCGCGCAGGAGACTCCCACTTCAACGACCAAAGGGAGTAAGTGGGAGAGGAATGCGCGTTCCCCCTTTCTTTTGTGTATGATATAATAAAGGCGTGGAGAAAACCGTTCAATAAAGGCACTCCAATAACTGCTACTCGATGTATGGAGTTGGTTACAGGAAACGTTGTAACCGTAAAACATCGAGCGTAGGTCCGTCTGTTGTGTGTGGAAGCCAAGTACTGCCAACAGACACACCGAGAGAATCGGTAACGATGCAGGCATGACCTGCGTCGTTGGGTAGTCGTCAACCTGCCCCTGATGCAACCCCAAGTCAAGGAAGGAGGACGAAGTCCGTTTGCACTTCTGGGGAGTTGCAAGCCCTCACTTCAAGCGTTAGCTAAGTGGGGGTAGTTGACAAAAAATAGGTCAGGTGTTCTGACCTATTTTTTCACTTTCCGCAACACAAAATATGCACATCCAAAATTACAATATTCAAACAAATATTCCAATAACGTACTTATTTTCGTATCATATGTCGCCTTTTGATTATGGTCATCAAAAAAGCCTCGCAAACGAAGTTGGTTATATCCCCAATCACCGACAATGTAGTCATATTTATTTAAAATGTCTGTGTAGCGAGCACGAAACGCTTCTTCATTGAACCCGTTACGCACATTTTCCACGAGTTCGTAACACGTATTATGAACGCAAATCATAGTTCTCACCTCTTCTTTCCATTTCTATCATAAAACATGTCTTTCTCCCAGGCAATCACCATTATGATCCTTTCCATAAAACGAATAATAAAAAAGAAGGGGGGAGTTACTTTGCGTAATACATGGTTATGGACAGGGATTAGCACTATCGTTTTATTATCTGGCTGTGCTCAAATGAATGAATCCACATCTTTGTATGAAAAAAGCGGAACCACCATTAACGTCCGTTCACGAAACGATTTATATAACGAACATGGCGTAAAAAATGGGATGGATTCACGGTTAACTAATTTCGGTTACGTCCGTCATCAAAAAAGTCCTATTCCAGGGGACACGACACAATATGCGACCATTCCAGTATTAAACCGTGAAAACGTTGCGGACTTAATTAGCAAATTATGTACACAGCTTCCGAACGTTTATGACGTTGGAACGCTCGTCACAGACGATACAGTGTTCGTCGTTTACAAAACAGATAGTACAAACCGATTCGAAACGGCCGATCAAGTGAAAAAAACAGCCATTTCTGTCGTGCCGCGCTATTATCACGTGTATGTTTCGGATAATCCGCGCATGTTTCAAGATATTGAACGCTTTGGCCGTTTAGACGCTAATAGCCGAAATATCGATCAAATTTTACAACAGACAATTAAAGACATGCTGAAATCACCACAAGGAAGAAAAGTGAGTAGCGGTGAAAACGAAAACGGCGTGCAACGCGAAGAAATGAATATGATGCAATAAGAAAAAAGGATGTCCCGCTCAAATGAAGTGGGACATCCTTCATCATTCACTCCGCCGCCTTTGCTGATTGCACTTGTTCATCGGCATGATAAGAGGAGCGAACGAGCGGACCAGACTCACAATGACTGAATCCTTTCATTAACGCAATTTCTTTCAATTCCATAAACTCATGCGGATGGTAATATTTTTCTACTTTCAAGTGTTTCTTTGTCGGCTGTAAATATTGGCCGATTGTTAAAATATTCACACCGACCGCCCGCAAATCATCCATCGCCTCCAAAATTTCTTCCTTCGTTTCTCCAAGACCAACCATTAAGCTTGATTTTGTTGGAATATCAGGCTGCATTTCTTTTGCACGGCGTAAAAATTCAAGCGAACGTTCATACGTTGCGCGTGCACGAACACGTGGAGTAAGACGACGAACCGTCTCAATATTATGGTTCAAAATATCTGGACGCGCATCCATTAACGTTTTTAAGTTTTCATACACGCCACCCATATCAGACGGCAATACTTCGATCGTCGTCAATGGATTTTTACGACGAATGGCGCGAACTGTCTCCGCAAATACAGCTGCCCCACCATCTTTTAAATCATCGCGAGCTACTGCGGTAACGACAACATGTTTTAAATTCATTAAACGAACGGATTCAGCCACACGCTCTGGCTCTTGCCAATCTAGTTCCGTTGGCAAACCTGTTTTAACGGCACAAAAGCGACAAGCGCGCGTACATACATCACCCAAAATCATAAACGTTGCTGTTCGACGAACCGCCCAACATTCATGAATATTTGGACAACGGGCTTCTTCGCATACAGTATGCAATTGTTTTTCACGCATCATTTTTTTTAAGCCTGTATAATGTTCGTTCGTATTTAACTTTATTTTTAACCATTCTGGTTTGCGAAGGTGCTGTTCTTTTGTTGACATGTTTTTCACGCTCCACTCGTTAATGTACATTACCCATTATACGAGTTATTGCCTTACAATACAAAACAGTTTGTTTTTCCAACATTTTTTATTTATGAAAACAGTCGATTACCCCAAACTAATGATATGAACATCGGAGAAAGGAGCAAGAACGCGTGAAAACATTATGGTGCATCATCTTTCTTCTTTTCATGCCGCTACAATCATTCGCTGCTGCACCAAATGATTTGTCCGAGAAACGAATGGAACTTTATAAAAAGGCCGAAGCGATTTCTTTCATCCCATGGTACTATTTCGCCGCTGTTGATCAATATGAACGAAGTGTTCGACAAGCACGTAGAGATCTACCGAAACCAACAGGAGTCATTAGCATTTATATTCCCCCGGAACGCTGGGCGGGTCCGCTCAACAAAAATCAAGAAGATCAAAACCCGTTTACCATTAGCCAATTCGGTGGCATAGGGATAGATGGAAATGGAGACGGTATCGCTGATCGGACAAACGATGAAGACGTATTATTTGCATTCGCTCGCTTTTTACGATCGTACGGCACAGATCATACGCATATTAAAATGGCGCTATGGGATTATTATGAGCGAAGCAAAACCGTCGATATCATTTTAGGAAAAGTGAAGCTATATAAACATTTTGGGACAATACAACTCGATCAATATGCCTTCCCAATTCCAAGACGATTTGAATATAGCTATCGGAGTACATGGGGAGATGCACGTGGGTGGGGAGGGCGCCGCATTCATGAGGGAACAGACATTTTTGCTCACTATGGCACGCCGGTTCGTTCTACATGTTATGGCATCGTTGAATTAAAAGGTTGGAACAAATACGGTGGTTGGCGCATCGGTATTCGTGACATCAACAATACGTACCACTACTTTGCACATTTAAACGGATTCGCCAACAATTTAGAAGAAGGATCTATTGTGGAACCTGGCATGCTCATCGGTTCAGTCGGAAGCTCTGGTTATGGGCCACCTGGAACGTCAGGTAAGTTTCCACCTCATCTTCATTATGGGATGTATAAAGATAATGGCTATACAGAATGGTCGTTCGATCCATATCCTTATTTAAAGCAGTGGGAAAGACAAGAACGCATGAAAAAAAGATGAGGATTTCCCCTCATCTTTTTTATGATTGACGGCTTTTCTTCACTGCATGAGCGACGCTCGCTGCAAAACCTCCCCAAATAATAACCATGCCAACAAGCATCATAATCAATGCACTTGTTTCCATCAGCTCGAAACCTCCTTATCCGTTGGAACGGACAATACACCATCTCTCCAACGTTTTACTGAAAGGACAAAACCGAGAACGATAACGAGTGCCGCAATCGTCCAACCATACTTCACAACAAATAGTGTATCGTACCCACCATAATTTTCTTTCACGTTCGTTTTAATGCTATCAAACATCATATAGCCTAGTACAACCGGTGTGATCACGGAGAGCGAAACTTTCCACCACGCACCTACCATAATATCTGATACACTGTTTGCATGTGTTTGAAGCGCATCGAGTTGTTTTAACACCCATGCGATAACAATCACTTCAATTAGACCGACAAGCGCAACACCGAAGTTATTAATAAAATAGTCGACCACATCTAAGAAATATAATCCACCGTTTGTTGCAAACACGAGCGCGATTAACGCCGCTAATCCGCCGCCACCAAGAACGGCTTTCGAGCGAGAAATACCAAACTTTTCTTGAAATGCCGCTACATATGTTTCCGAAATGGAAATGAGAGATGTCAAGCCAGCTAACGTTAGCGAAAGGAAAAATAACACGCCGAAAAATTCATTAAACGCTGGAAATTGGTTAATAATTTGCGGGAAGACAACAAACGCTAACCCGACGCCCCCTTTAACGACTTCGCTTACTGCTACACCCTGTTGGTGAGCTAAAAAACCGAGTACGCCAAATACGCCAATACCAGCTAATAACTCGAATCCGGAGTTTGCAAAACCGGTAATAAATGCGTTGTTTGTAATATCTGATTTTTTTGGTAAATAGCTCGAATAAGTAATCATAATAGCGAATGAAATCGATAAGCTAAAGAAAATTTGGCTATATGCAGCAAGCCATACTTTTCCGTTCATAATTTGATCCCAATTTGGCTTAAAAAATGCGTTCAATCCTTCAACTGCCCCATCGAGCGTAACCGCGCGAACGACGATAATAAAGAATAAAACAACGAGCGTTGGCAAGAAAATTTTATTTGCTGCTTCAATTCCTTTACGAACACCTTTATATAAAACCGCCAAGTTAATAATCCAAACAAGAAGAAGCGGAATAAGGACAGCTGGAACTAAACTGCCGAACGTACCTGGCGTTTCTGCTAATTTTAAATACTCACCGAATAAGAAGCCTTCTGTATCTTCTCCCCACTTCGACGTAAAAGCGAAATACGTGTAAGACATCGCCCAAGCAATAACAACGGAATAATACGTTGAAATAACGAATGAAATAAGTACTTGCCACCAACCGATCCATTCCGCTCCTTTGCTTAGGCGAGCAAACGTTAATGGCGCTGAACCACGATACTTATGTCCGAGCGTAAATTCCAATATAAGAATTGGAATGCCTGCCGTTAATAAAGCGAATAAGTACGGGAAGAAGAACGCTCCTCCACCATTTTCATACGCGACAGCCGGAAACCTCCAAATGTTCCCTAATCCAATTGCCGAGCCAGCTGCTGCTAAAATAAAACCAGCACGCGTGCCCCATTGTTGACGATTTTCCATAGTAAGATTACCTCCTTAGTCTTTCCGAACTTTTTTATATGGTCACGTAGAAAAAATATGAGCACCTCCTTGTTCGATTATTTTAATTTTTCAGACTTTTTTTGTTTCATTTTAATTTTAAGTATATCAACGGACAGGTCTTTCGTCAAAATAATATTTCAAAAAATAAAATTTTAAGAATTTTTATTATTTAACAGGAAGTTCAATGGACGTATTCCCATCTCCACCTTGATTATAAAACTGTGGAACTTCGCCTTGAATAATTTGGATAGCCACAGGGATGTCACTTTGAATCGTTGCTGTTTTTGTTGCAAATGGAATAATAATTTGCACATTTACTTCGATATGAATTGCTATTTCTATTAAAGCATTATTTATGCCGAACGGACGGATATTTTTATTTACATCTGAATGAACATCCCCAATAACATAAAAACGAACTGGAATACGTGGTCCTAAATTTCCTAATAGTACGTTATTTGTTGCTTGTCCGAGCGGGATATAATAAATGATTCCTTGTTCTTTTTCTGTTTCGATTTGAACGTCTGGAAACTCAAGCGCGGATAGTTTTCCTTCCGATGCTGCTTTTAAATTTCGCTGTACGCGGTTTGTCGTTTTGGCTAACACACGATTGACTACTGTTGCATTAAAGTCAATAGCCGAAATTTTTCCTTGCCCATCTTTTTCAATTTTAATAAAGTTTTCGACGTTGAAATCGTCCTCAGCGATTTGTTGATTAATCGCATTGTTTATCACTAAGTTCGCTAGGCGGCGTGTTTCTTTCTCGGCGATCGCCATAAGCGTGGGTTCAATCCCTCTATTAATGAACCAAAGGCTCGCAACAGTCGAAATAATAAAAAAAACGAACGTTATTAAAAATATATAGCGGACGGGTAGCGGTTTTCTTCTTTTGCGTAGTTGCTGATACAACAAAAATCCCCCCTCTCACGCTATATGTATGCGATCAAGCAGGGGATTATTATTTTATTTCATGAGAAGCAAAGCGTCTTTTCCTTTCATTCCACGTGAGATCCCTAATTGTTCAGCCGCAAAAGTGACAGACTCAAGCGGTGCTTCTAACAGTTGGTCAATTGTTCGCACTCCTACTGCTCTTCCTGCGATAATACCGCGATCACGCAATTTTTCGTTTAACAGCGCTACATCTAACGCCCCGCACATAATGTATCCTTTATCATTTGCAACAGCTAATAACGTTGTTTTAGGCAACTGAACAGAAATCGCTGTAAACGGTTCTCCGTTAATCCATAACGGTTTTACCTCAATCATATGTTCACGCTCCTTTCCTTTATTCAATGTATGAATAAAGGAACGAAGGGTGCCTACGATTGATACATGTTTTTTAGCTTCCACGCAAGCACATCACGCAACATTTCTGGCATATAATATTGTTTTTTCGCTCGATATATTTCTGGATATAAATGTCCGAACGTAAACATATCAATTGTCGCCACCGCATACGTTTTTTGTTCTTCAATTGGCTGATGATGAATCAAAATGCGGCGCACGTGTGCTTGACCATCTATCAGTTGTTCTTTTTCAACAGTAATGCGGTCATACACCATTTGTCCCATTACTTCTCCACGAAATCCAAATCCTTTCAGACGTAACTGTTTCATTTGTTCAGTTTCCGCTTGTAAAATGACTTCTTTTAACTCGCTCCCTCGCAAATATACTTTGCATGGATTAATCGGATGTGGACAAATGCGGTGAATGTCTCCTTTCGTCACAACACCTTTTTCGAGAGAAGACAGTAGCACCCCGGCATTCACCATCGCTACATCACCTTCACACCATTCATTTAACGCTTGCGCAAGAATGGTTGCCAATGGAGACGGGGCAAACCAATCAATATATAGCGTCTCTGGCAATTGTACAATCGGCTGAGCCAACGCACGAGCAGATTGTGCAATCATATCATTTAATTTTTGTTTTGTTTCTTCGCATTCATATTCTAACGCTTCCGTATGTTGTACATGCGCCTTCATATCTACTTTTCGACTTTTTTGATCGATCGTCAACGTGACATGCCCAACATAATGACCGAATTTCCCCGCTCCACAGAGCAACGTTTCATTCACCCATTTTCCTTGCTCAAATACATGATGGGTATGACCACCTAAAATCGATGTCAATTGTGGGAACATTTCTGCCATTTTTTCGTCATCATTTACGCCTAAGTGAGATAATAAAACGATCGCATCCACTTTTTCCGAAAGCTCTTCCACAAGCTGAGCGACCGTCTCAAATGGATCCGCAACACGCCATCCAAGTAGCTCATAAAACGTCTGAAACGGAACGGTCACCCCAATGAACGCCACACGAACACACCCGAACGTCATGATGACATGCGGTTTCATCCAATGTGGACGTTCTCCGTTTTCATAAAAAACGTTCGCAACAATCACAGGGAATTTAGCATGTGCATATAACGTATCGAGCTGTTTATGACTCAGTGTAATTCCTTCATTGTTTCCAATTGTGACCGCATCGTATGCTGCATCGTTTAAAAGAATGACATTTGCTTTTCCGTCTGATGCTTCTGTCAATGGATGAAACCGATCAATAAAATCACCTATATCAAGCAAAACCATATGCTCGTGATTTTTCTTATGCCTTCTTCTCTCGCTTTGAAAATAACGAACAATTTTCGGCCATCGTTCAAAATGGCTATGCACATCGTTTGTATGATAAATATGTATCGTCTCTTTCAATGTTTGCAACACACCTTTCCCTTTACCAGCCAAGTCCTTGCACGATTAAACGAACCCCAAGTAAAATGAGTACGATCCGCAATAGCGTCACAACTGTTTTTCCTTTTAGTCTCCGATTAAGCCATGCGCCACATTTTGCACCGACCCATACGCCCGGAATGAGCGCAAATGCAAACGTCCATGCGACATTTCCCATCCATACATGTGTCGATGAGCTAACAATGGATGACAAAAAGACGATAAACATCGATGTCGCTACCGCCACATGAGGAGGAAATAAAAACAATAACATCATCGCAGGCACCATGAGCGAACCGCCACCAATGCCAAAAAACCCGCCGACAAAGCCAACAATAAACGCAATGACCGTAGCGATGAACGGATTATAGCCGTATGTCACTTCCTCTCCTTCGTTCGTGACATATGTGCGCATAATAGGAAACGTTCGTGTTGCACGCGGTGAAAAACGCGATTGAAACATAAGCAAAAATGAAACAGCAATTAAAAACAGTCCAAAGTAAAGCGAAAAATGTTGCATATGCACATGTTGATTTACCCATGCACCAAGCATTGCCCCCGGTCCACTACCGATGAAAAAAAACAAGCCGCTTTTATAGTCCACCATTTTATGCTTCATATATGTTAAAGTTGACGACAATCCATTAAAAATAATGACGACAAGCGATGTACCAACCGCCATTTGTGGTGAAATCGCTGGCAATACATGTGCGGTGCTTAAAAAAAGAAGCGCGGGAACGATAATGACCCCTCCCCCTAAACCGACAAGACTGCCGATCGTTCCTGCTAAAAAACCGACCACTAAAAGAAGTATATATTCCATTTTCATCCCCCATTATGAAAACAAATCTAATTGCCGTGGCGCTAAGTCCGTATACTCAATACTTAACATCTGCAAGAGCTGTTTTGCATTATGAGCGGCATCACCGCCCGAATTGTTGTTAAACAACACGTAAATATGTTCACATTTCGTTTGTAACAGACGAATATGTTTTACCCATTCTTGCAACTCTTGCTCGTTGTATCGATATAAATAACGAACGGCACGCCAATTTTCGTCATCTCGTTTATTCCAACCAGCTACGTTGCGTCCGTGTAGACGAATGAGCGTTTTATTTGGATCTGTTGGATGCAAAACAGTCGGTACCGATCCTTCCCCCGCTTGCGGTTCATCGCAAATGCTATGGATCCAGCGCTCTTCTTCCATAAAACGCAACGTCTTTTCGTAAAACGGAGGGGAAAACCAAGATTGATGACGAAATTCAAGTGCCACAGGAACATTCCCCATTCGCTCCCGGCACCAACGCAAATAGTAAACATGTTCTTTTTTACAATCGAACCAAGGTGGAAATTGAAATAACACCATCGCAAGCTTATTTCCTTCTTGAAATGGCTCAATCGATTGTAAAAATGCAGTAAACATCTCGTCTTTGTTTGCATATGGAATGTCACCACGTTGATGCCCTGTCATTCCTTGATACGCTTTCACGACAAATTGGAATGACGCAGGCGTTTCCGCCATCCATTTTTCAACGTTCTGGCGCGGTTGAATCGCATAAAAATACGCATCAACCTCAACCGTTGGAAAATAAGCGGCATACGCTTGTAGCTTATCTTTTGACGCAAGTCGAGACGGATATAAACTATCATGATCGCCCCAACCTGTTAATCCGACATAAATCATCTTCATCACCTACATTTTATCTTACCATAACATACAAAAAAAGCCGATGACCTGCATAGCACAGATCATCAGCTGTTCATTAACCAATACTACCTTCCATTTCAAACTTAATGAGACGGTTCATTTCAACCGCATATTCCATCGGCAATTCTCTTGTAAACGGCTCGATAAAGCCCATTACGATCATTTCTGTTGCTTCTTGTTCGGAAATACCGCGGCTCATCAGATAGAATAATTGTTCTTCTGATACTTTCGACACTTTCGCTTCATGTTCAAGCGAAATGTTGTCGTTTAAAATTTCGTTATATGGAATTGTATCAGATGTTGATTGATTATCCATGATAAGTGTATCGCACTCAATATTTGAACGCGATCCGTCCGCCTTCCGTCCGAAATGAACGATACCGCGATATGTGACTTTTCCGCCTTGTTTCGAAATCGATTTGGATACGATCGTTGATGACGTATTTGGTGCTAAGTGAATCATTTTTGCACCTGCGTCTTGATGTTGTCCTTTTCCAGCAATCGCAATCGAAAGTGTCAAACCACGCGCACCTTCTCCTTTTAAAATAACTGCTGGATATTTCATCGTTAACTTTGATCCGATATTTCCGTCAATCCATTCCATCGTCGCGTTTTCTTCACAAACTGCACGTTTTGTCACGAGGTTGAAGACGTTGTTTGCCCAGTTTTGAATCGTCGTATAACGGCAATACGCGCCTTTTTTCACGATAATTTCAACGACGGCGCTATGAAGGGAGTTTGTCGTATAGACAGGCGCCGTACAGCCTTCAACATAGTGAACGTGTGCCCCTTCGTCGACGATAATTAACGTCCGTTCAAACTGTCCCATATTTTCAGAGTTAATGCGGAAATACGCTTGCAATGGCGTATCAACTTTTACACCTTTTGGTACGTAAATGAACGAACCACCCGACCAAACGGCTGAGTTGAGTGCCGCAAATTTATTATCCGTCGGCGGAACGACTTTCGCCCAATGCTCGCGGAACAAATCTTCGTTTTCTTTTAGCGCCGAGTCTGTGTCTTTAAAAATGACACCTAATTTCTCAAGGTCTTCTTTCATGTTGTGGTATACAACTTCTGATTCGTATTGAGCCGATACCCCTGCTAAATATTTTTGTTCTGCTTCTGGAATACCGAGCTTATCGAACGTCGCTTTAATTTCTTCTGGTACTTCATCCCATGAGCGCCCAGATTTTTCTGAAGGTTTAACGTAATACGTAATTTCATCGAAATCTAAGCTTGATAAATCGCCACCCCATTGCGGCATCGGCATGCTGTAAAAAATATCTAAAGATTTCAAGCGAAATTCAAGCATCCACTCTGGCTCATTTTTCATGCGTGAAATTTCTTCAACAATTTCACGCGTTAATCCGCGCTCAGCGCGGAATACAGATACGTCTTTATCGGCGAAACCGTACTTATATTCACCGATTTCTGGCATTTTTTTCGCCATCTCGTTCGCCTCCTTTTTATGACTAGCCTTGTTGCTCATGCAATCCTTTTTCCATCGCTTTCCACGCTAACGTTGCACATTTAATGCGAGCTGGAAATTTCGATACACCTTGAAGTGCTTCAATATCACCTAAATCAATCGAATCATCATAATCTTTTCCTTGCATCATGTCGGAAAAAATCGTTGATAGCTTGAGCGCCTCTTCAATCGTTTTTCCTTTAATCGCCTCCGTCATCATCGATGCGGAGGACATCGAAATAGAGCAGCCCTCTCCTTCAAACTTCGCATCGACAATTTTTCCGCCTTCTACTTTTAACGTTAAATGAATACGGTCGCCACACGTCGGGTTGTTCATGTTGATATCGACGTGTTCCCCTTCTAACACACCACGATTTCTCGGGTTTTTATAATGATCCATAATGACTTGTCGATACAACGTATCTAAATGGCTATTAAAAGACATAGCTGAAATACTCCTTCGTTTTCTTTAATGCTGAAACGAGTGCATCAATTTCCTCTTCTGTGTTGTACAAATAAAAGCTTGCGCGTGCAGTTGCCGTCACGTTTAGCCACTTCATAAGTGGTTGCGCACAATGGTGACCAGCACGAACAGCAATACCTTCCGCATCTAAGACGGTCGCAACATCGTGCGGATGCACACCGTCAATATTAAATGTCACAAGCCCTGCACGCGCTTTCGGACCGTAAATCGTCAATCCATCAATCGTCGCAAGCTGTTCAAGCGCATATTGCGCTAAACGATGTTCATGCTCAGTGATATGGTCTAACCCGACTTGCTCAAGAAAATCAATCGCCGCTCCTAAACCAATCGCTCCTGCGATAATTGGTGTACCACCCTCAAATTTCCACGGAAGCTCTTTCCATGTTGACTCGTACAACCCAACAAAATCAATCATTTCCCCGCCGAATTCCACAGGCTCCATTTGCTCAAGCAAGCGCTTTTTACCGTATAACACGCCAATGCCTGTCGGTCCGCACATTTTATGTCCCGAAAACGCATAAAAATCGCAGTCAATATCTTGCACATCTACTTTCATGTGCGGCGTGCTTTGTGCTCCGTCAACGACCATGACAGCGCCGTGCTTATGGGCAATTTGTGCAATTTCTTTTACTGGGTTGATTGTACCGAGCACGTTGGATACGTGCATGACAGCTACAATTTTCGTGTTTGGCGTGACTGTTTGTTCGACATCTTCTAAACGAATCGTTCCGTCAGGCTGAAGCGGAATATATTTTAATGTCGCACCTGTTTGTTTAGCAACTTGTTGCCAGGGGATAATGTTACTATGGTGCTCCATATACGTAATGACGATTTCATCGCCTTCGCGCACGTTTGCGCGACCGTAACTTGCCGCCACTAAGTTAATGGCCGTTGTCGTCCCACGCGTAAAAATAATTTCTTCCGTCGAAGCGGCACCAATGAAGCGGCGCACTTTTTCACGAGCCCCTTCGTATGCGTCGGTTGCCTTCGTACCGAGCGTATGCACGCCGCGATGAACGTTCGAATTGTATTGCCGATAATAGTTGTCAATCGCTTCAATGACAGGCAACGGCTTTTGAGAAGTCGCTGCGCTATCTAAATAAACGAGCGGCTTGCCGTTTACTTGTTGATCTAAAATCGGGAATAGTTGACGAAGTTCTTTTACGTTCATCATTTAACTTTCCTTTCGATCACTTCAATTAATTGTTTTTTCACACGCTCAATAGGAATTTCATTAACGACAGGTGCTAAAAAGCCGTGAATAATTAATCGCTCAGCTTCTACTTTCGGAATGCCGCGGCTCATTAAATAATATAGTTGCGTCGGATCAACACGACCGACAGATGCAGCGTGGCCTGCTGTAACATCATCTTCATCAATTAATAAAATTGGGTTGGCGTCGCCACGCGCTTTCGGACTTAACATAAGCACGCGTGATTCTTGCTCTGCATTTGATTTCGATGCCCCATGCTCAATTTTACCAATACCATTAAAAATAGATGTTGCTTCATCTTTGACTACGCCATGTTTTAAAATGTATCCTTCCGTATGCTTGCCGTAATGAATCACGCTCGTTGTAAAGTTTTGCACTTGCTCACCGCGGCCCACAACGACCGTCTTCGTATCGCCAAGCGACCCATCACCAATGAGGCGCGTCACGTTTTCTGAAATCGTATTCCCGTCATTCATTAAGCCGAGCGCCCATTCAATGCGTGCATGACGACCTGTGATACCGCGGCGGTTTACGTATGTCGTCGTCCCTTTCGCTAAACTGTCCACAGCGCCAAAAAATACTTGCGCATCGTCTAATGCAAACACTTCAGCAATGATGTTCACGATCGCTTCGGAACGTTCACATGTTGAAATATAGTTTTCAACATACGTCACTTTGCTACCGACATCCGCAACGATAATGACATGGTTAAATAACGCTTCCGCCTTTTCATGGACATATACCGCCTGCAAAGGAACGTCGATTTGCACATGCTTTGGCACATATACGAACACTCCACCGTTAACAAGCGCAGCATGAAGGGCAGTAAGACGGTGCTCATTTACTTTGACGCCGTCCATAAAATATTTTTCCACAAGGTCGCTATGTTCGCGAACAGCTGTTGCTAAGTCTGTGAAAACAACACCTTTTTCTTTTAATTCATCAGCAAGCGATACGTATGCACATGTATGATCTCGCTGAACATATACGTTTTTTTGCTCCTCAGCTATATCGATGAGCACTTTTACTTGTTCAGGTAGCTCTTCTAGCGAAGAAAGCGGTGCGCTTTCAACGAGATGAGTAGAAAATTGTGTAAAGTTCCAACGATCAATTTTCGTTTTATCTGGCTTCGGTAAAGGAAGTTGTTCAGCTTGCGCAAGAGCTTGTAAGCGAACGTTTAAAAGCCAGTCCGGTTCTCCACGCCCTTCAGAAAAAGAGCGGACATACTGTTGGTCGAATGGTAGTTTCGTCTCAATCATCACAAATCCTCCTAACGCTTACGCTTCTTGCTCGACGACTTCATCTTCAATGCCTAGCTCTTTTTTAATCCAATCGTATCCTTCAGCCTCAAGACGTTGTGCTAACTCTGGACCACCAGATTTCACGATGCGTCCTTGCATCATAACATGCACGTAATCTGGCGTAATGTAGTTTAATAAACGCTGATAGTGCGTAATGATTAAACAGCCAAAGTCGCTATTGCGCATGTCATTTACACCTTTTGCGACAACTTTTAATGCATCGATATCAAGACCGGAATCAATTTCATCTAAAATAGCAATTTTTGGTTGTAACATCATTAATTGTAAAATTTCGTTTCTCTTTTTCTCTCCACCTGAAAATCCTTCGTTTAAATAACGATGCGCCATATCTGGATTCATTTCTAAAAACGCCATTTTTTCATCTAATTGACGGATAAATTTCATTAATGAAATTTCATTTCCTTCTCCGCGACGTGCGTTAATTGCTGAGCGAAGGAAATCCGCATTTGTTACACCGCTAATTTCGCTCGGATATTGCATCGCTAAAAATAGCCCAGCACGAGCGCGCTCATCTACTTCCATTTCTAATACATCTTGACCATCTAATGTAATGCTTCCTTTTGTTACTTCATATTTTGGATGGCCCATAATCGCCGCCGATAATGTCGATTTTCCCGTTCCGTTCGGCCCCATGATCGCATGGAACTCGCCACCTTTAATTTCAAGGTTAACCCCTTTTAAAATTTCTTTTCCGTCAATTGCAACGTGAAGATCTTTAATTGTTAATGTTGCCATAAAAAAATACCTCCAGTTTCGCTTATGTTCATGAAACGTAATTCTCATTTTATTCTCATTACAATTTTATAACAGATGAAAAGTATTAGCAACCTTATTGCAAGCATTTTGATACTTTTTTGTTTCTAAAGTTTGCTTGTTTTATCATATATGTAAAACAGGTGGGGAACCCCCTACCCTTTAATGCATGCGAGTAAATTCATTGACACATTGTCGAACGAGCGTAACGGACTGGCTCATCGTCGCCCCTCCAGCTAAAGCAGATGCGACAGCACACGCTTCAAATATTTCTTTCTCTGTCGCCCCTTCATCGATGCACCCTTTCAATATGATAAATGGTACAATATTCATCTTGTTTAGCGACACTAATCGCTAGTGCGATGAGTTGTTTTTCTTTTTTGATAGCTCCCCTTCGACGAAGCAAGCTTCCGTAAATGCGTTAAACGCTCGTCCAACATGAGGCATTTGTTGTGTGAACGGTGCCTAACCCTTGCTTATATTCGTGTAAACATTGTTCTATCGACATATGCACTCCTCCTTCCTTTTTATCATGCGTCGTTTTCGAGAAAATATAAAAGGACGCCCGAATGGACATCCTTATTTCGTTGCTGGAATAACAGCACCATTATATTTTTGTAAAATGAAGTCTTGAATTTCCTTTGATTGCAACACTTCAACAAGCGTCTGAATTTCTTTACGGTTTTCATCACCTTTACGAACCGCGATAATGTTCACGTATGGGTTGTTTTCTGGCGACTCAACCGCAATCGGATCTTTTGCTGGATCTAATCCGGCATCTAACGCATAGTTTGCGTTAATTAATACCGCATCTCCTTCATCATTTTTATACACTTGCGGAAGCAATCCTGCCTCAACATCCGCTTCAAATACTAAATTTTTCGGATTTTCAACAATGTCATCAATTGTTGCTTTCGTCTTATCGACACCATCTTTTAATTTAATTAGTCCTTTTTCTTCAAGCATCGATAAAATACGACCGTGATCAGCAACAGAGTTACTCATAATGATTTTTGCACCGTTTGGTAGCTCTTCAAGACTTTTGTATTTTTTTGAATATACGCCAATCGGCTCAATATGAATACCGCCTGCATTCACAAAGTCATAGCCATGTTCTTTCATTTGAGATTCTAAATAAGGAATGTGTTGGAAATAGTTTGCATCTAACTCTTTATCCGCTAATGCTTTGTTTGGTAACACGTAATCTTGGAACGTCACAATTTCTAATTCGATTCCTTTTTCTTTTAAAATCGGTTTTGCTTTTTCTAAAATTTCGGCATGTGGCACGTTTGATGCCCCAACGACAAGCTTATTCGTCTTTTCTTCGGCACTTTCGCTTTTTCCGCAAGCAGCGAGCGCTAATACAACAACTGCAGCAACAAGTAAAGAGATCCATTTTTTCATTTGTTTCTTCCTCCTTTTATCGTTTATCTATTTTAGAAGTGACAAGGTCACCAATAAACTGAATGATAAAGACGATGACTAAAATGAGCACTGTTGCAACGAACGTGACGTCGTTATTGTCACGTTGAAACCCTTCTAAATACGCTAAGTTTCCAAGCCCCCCAGCACCGACAACTCCTGCCATCGCTGTATAACCAACGAGCGCGATCGCTGTAACTGTAATACCAGATACAAGTGCTGGCAACGCTTCAGGGAGAAGCACTTTCCAAATAATTGTTGCTGTCGTTGCCCCCATCGCTTTTGCCGCTTCAATGACACCTTTATCAATTTCACGAAGCGCAATTTCAACCATGCGTGCATAAAACGGAGCGGCCCCGATAATGAGTGCCGGTAGCGCAGCATTCGCTCCAAGAATTGTACCAACAACAAGTTTCGTAAATGGAATGAGCAAAATAATTAAAATAATGAACGGAATGGAACGAAAAATGTTGACGAACGATGCGATCACACCGTTAATAAAACGATTTTCCCATATGTTTCCCTTAGACGTTAAAAACAACAACAATCCGAGTAAAATACCAAGCACAAACGTTGCGACAACGGAGACGGCGGTCATATACAACGTTTCCGTCGTGGCCGCCCATATTTTATCCCAAACGACGTTCGGAAATAGTTCATTGAACATTCGCCAACACCTCCACTTCAACTTCTTGCTGGCGAATAAAAGCGAGCGCTCGCTCAATCTCCTCATTCGCACCGTCTAAATGAATGAACAACACCCCGTATGCTCCGTGATGTGTCTGCGAAATTTTCCCTTGTAAAATATTTATATTTAAATCGAATTGACGAATGAGTTGTGTGATGAGCGGTTGCTCAGCTGCTTCACCAACGAATGTCAGTTGAACAACTTTACCATTCGGATATCGTTCAAGAAGATGCAACATCGCTTCTTTCGTTTCTTCCGGCTCTGTCACTTGCTGAACAAATCGTTTTGTAATCGGCTGTTCTGGCTTGCGGAATACGTGAAGCACTTCGCCCATTTCGACAATTTTTCCGTTTTCCATGACCGCAACGCGATCACAAATTTTGCGAATCACGTGCATCTCGTGTGTAATTAATACGATCGTTAAACCGAGACGTTTATTAATATCAACAAGCAAGTCTAAAATTGAGTCGGTCGTTTGCGGATCAAGCGCCGATGTTGCTTCATCGCATAACAGCACTTTCGGATTGTTCGCTAATGCGCGTGCAATGCCAACGCGTTGCTTTTGTCCGCCGCTCAGTTGCGATGGATACGCATTTTCTCTCCCTTGTAAACCGACGAGTTGAATAAGTTCATCGACACGCTTCATCCGTTCTTCTTTCGTCACGCCAGCAATTTCTAACGGAAAAGCAATATTTTCGCGCACGGTTCGTGACCAAAGCAAATTAAAATGTTGAAAAATCATGCCGATTTGTTGGCGCGCTTGGCGTAACTGCTTCCCGCTAATTTTCCCCATATCTTTCCCATCAACAATCACTTCACCGCTCGTCGGCTTTTCTAATCCGTTCAATAACCGAATGAGCGAGCTTTTCCCTGCTCCACTATAACCGATGATACCGAAAATTTCTCCTTGTTCGATATGCAAATTCACATGATCGACTGCCGTTACATTCCCACTTGCTGCTTTGTACACTTTTGTTACATTCGATAATGTGATCACGTTGCTGTCACCTTCCTTCCATGAAAAAAGCCTTTCTGCTCAAGAGAACAGAAAGGCGCGAATCGTCCATTCTGTCTCTTATCTCTCAAAGCAAACGCTTTGTGTGAATTGGCACCATTTCAGCAGCGCTGACGGTTGCCGGGTTTCATCGGGCACATCCCTCCACCTCTCTTGATAAGAGCGCTTTTAAACGCTTTATTCAGTTAACGTTTTAATATGTTTAAGGATCATTTTAAACTACAAGAGTGAGTATATCATCGAAAGAAGGACGGTGTCAACGAAAAATAATAAAAATTTTTTGACATAGATAAACGTGCTAGCTATATACAACTAACACGCTACACATCCGAATACATCGACCGTACCCCTGTCGCCGCTTCAATCGCCTGTTCTAAGTCTTCAATTAAATCATCGACATTTTCAATACCGACCGATAAACGAATCATATCTTCTGTTACGCCGGATGCTTTCAAATCTTCTGAACTTAACTGTTGATGCGTTGTACTTGCAGGATGAATAATTAAACTTTTTGCATCGCCGACGTTTGCCACATGTGACCAAAGCTTAACGTTGTTAATTAACGTAGCCCCTGCTTCACGGCCACCTTGAATGCCGAAGACAACGACTGCTCCTGCCCCTTTTGGCATATATTTTTTCGCTAGCTCTTTTGCTGGATGATTGTCATGTTCAGGGTACAACACCCAATGGACTGCTGGATGGTTGTCCAAATACTCGACGATTTTTCTCGTATTGGCAATATGTTCTTTCATGCGGACATGCAACGTCTCTAGCCCTAAATTAAACTGGAAGGCGTTGAACGGGCTAATCGCCGGTCCTAAGTCACGTAACAACTGCACGCGTGCTTTGACGATATACGCCGCCGCACCGATGTCTGCGTATACGAGATTATGGTAACTTGGATCTGGCGCCGTAAACGCTGGAAACTTCGGCGAATTCCAATCAAATTTTCCACCATCGACAATGATACCACCTAACGTCGTTCCGTTACCAAGCAACCATTTCGTTGCCGAATGAATAACAATATCCGCTCCGTGTTCGATTGGCCGGCAAAGGTATGGCGTCGCAAACGTGTTGTCAATAATCAACGGAATGCCTGCTTCATGCGCAATTTCCGCAACTGCCTCAATGTCTAACACATGCAGGCTTGGGTTGCCAATTGTTTCAGCAAAAATCGCTTTCGTTTTTGGTGTAATTGCCGCACGGAAATTTTCTGGATCAGACGGATCGACAAAATGTGTTGTAATGCCGTATTTCGGCAACGTATTCGCAAACAAATTGTACGTTCCCCCATATAACGTCGAAGCAGAAACAATATCATCTCCCGCTTGAGCGACGTTTAATATTGCCATCGTAATAGCAGCCATGCCGCTCGCTACCGCTAAAGCACCAATGCCCCCTTCAAGTTGAGCGACACGCTCTTCAAACACCGTTACCGTCGGATTATGAATGCGCGTATAAATGTACCCAGCTTCCTTTAACGCAAACAAATTGGCCGCATGCTCTGTGTTATCAAACAAATACGCATTCGATTGATAAATTGGCACTGCACGCGCTTTCGTTACTGGATCCGTTTGCAAGCCACCGTGCACAGCAATCGTTTCAAATTTCATCGTTTCTCCCCCACATGTAATAATTTGTGAATATTTAGAATTTTAACACGATACATATTGCTCGTCAACGAACAACATCATACGGCTTGGCAAGGAAAAAGATCGACTCTAACAATAAAATGTGACGAAACGATGCTGTGACGGACAATTCGTTTAATCGCAGTTGTTGCTGTAGTTTTAAAGACCCTTGCAATAGCGACATAATCGCCTGTGCCGAACCACGAATCGTAATGACTCGCTCTCCATCTACCTCTTCTACGCGACGAATACCTTCTTTCGATATGCATAATAATACTTCTCGACTCTCCCATTGTAGTTGAATATATAAACAGTCATTCGGCAAAATCGGCGCTAACATGTTCATTCAATCGCCCCCGTCCCATATTTCTCATATCCATTGTTTCCATATAAATGCGAGTAGTTCCTGCTATAAACGCTCGACAAATGTCTCGTTTCCTCGTCAATTTCCCAAGAAATATGTCGAAAGCTGGCTTTATTCAGCCAGCTTTCGCAACGTTTCGTATAAATATGGAACAGAATGAAAAGCATATATTTTTTGTACAAGTTTATCATGTTGAAAAATAAGTAAACACGGAACGCTTTCGATGCACCACTCAACCGCTTTGTCCGGCACGTAGTTTAAATCTTGACGTTCAAATGTAACAGATGGCAATAACTGCTCAAGTACATCAACCATTCGACTTGCCACTTGACATGTTCCACATAATGGCGTGTACATATAGACAACTTTCACAACGATCACACAACTTTCTATAAATATTGTGCGTGTACATCGATATTTGCACTTAATAACACGACCGCAATATGATGCTTCGGAGCTGCTGCGACTTCACGATACATTTTATCGACGTATAAATGCTCAGCTTGTGGAAATTCACGGCGAAGTTGACGGCGCAGTTTTTCTCCTGCTTCATCGGAATCGACTAAAATGTACACTTCTTTATCGTACAAAGCATCGATTAATTCATCAAGTTTGGCGGTACCAAGCGTTCCGTTCGTACAAATAATTTCTACCGGTTCACTAATAATACTCTCGATTTTCTTTTTATCTGAGCGCCCTTCAACAATAATTACTTTTTCTACCTCTACAATCGCCATCGTCATCACCTTGTACATTCATTTATGTATATTATATTCGTGATCGCACACTTTTTCTCCTTTTATCCAATACAAAAGGACAGCGATGTCGCTGTCCTTAACACCAACCACCTTCTGTATCACAATCGACATATTTCATGTTTGGATGTTCAGTAACTGTTACGCTTTTCAAAATACGCCCGTTTTGTTGTTGGTATCCATGCTTTAACTTTAACTTATTCGTTTCTTGAACAAATTCTCCAACACATTCGTTGTCATAAAACAGCTCAAAGTTGCCGTTTTCATTAAATTTCCCAACAACATCTTTTGTAATATCGATTGTTCTTTGTTTTAACAAAAAAGACACCCCTGTGTTGTAGGGTGCCCTGTGAGTTGTTTTTTTAATCTTGGTTAATCATTTGTTCGTATTGTTCTGCCGTTAATAGGTTGTCCACTTCACTTAAATCGCTTGGCTCAATGACGATCATCCACGCTTTATCATATGGTGATTCGTTTACATACTCTGGGTTGTCGTTTAACTCTTCGTTCACGGCTACGACTTTTCCGCTAATTGGAGCATATAATTCAGATACGGTTTTTACTGACTCCACGCTACCAAATGGCTCATTTGCTGTGAGTTGTGCCCCCACTTCTGGCAATTCAACGAATACGATATCGCCGAGTTCTGACTGGGCAAAGTCCGTAATCCCAATGCGAACCGTATTTCCTTCGACACGCACCCATTCATGTTCTTGTGAATAACGTAGCTCTTTTGGAATGCTCATCGTTTTCCCTCCAACATATCATCTTCTTTTTCATCATACACGATTTTTGTCATGATTTCACGATAATTTAAACATTTCGTGATATTTTTGTTCGTCAAATCCGACAATAACTTGCTCGCCATTTGTGATGATTGGACGCTTGATTAACATCCCGTCTGATGACAACAATTGCAACATGTCTTCTTCTGTCATCGTTTTTAATTTGTCTTTTAATCCAAGTTCACGATACTTCATGCCGCTCGTATTAAAAAATTTCTTTAAATCAAGCCCACTTTTTTCATATAACATCCGCAACTGCTCTTTTGACGGAGGCTGTTCAACAATATGTATCGCTTGCACAGAAATGTTGTTGTCATCTAGCCATTTTTTTGCTTTGCGACATGTGCCGCACTTTGGATACCAATAAAATGTCGCCATCTCCTCACCTCATCTATATATTACGATAACAAAGCGAAAGTACCAGACGATGCGCCTGGTACTTCCATTATTACACAACATATCGTTCAGCTTCAATTAGTGCTTGCGCTGCCTCACGCTTTTTCGCAATGATGTTGATTGGCGTATGACGTGTTAATTTACGCAATGCTGATAACATCATACGCAACATGTCACCGTGCTCAACAGCGACGATTGTTTCTTTTGCATGCGCTTCAATTTCATTAAATGCTTCCTGGCAGAAAATTTGTGTATACAATACTTTTTGTTTGTTTTTCTCAACGCCAGATTGCGCAATTGCTTTTTCCGTACGCAATAGCGCAGACTCCATCGCGTATACGTTGCTGACGATGTCTGCAATATTTACGAGCACTTCTTGTTCTTTTTCAAGTTTTGGACCGAATTTTTGCGCCGCCAGTCCCGCGACCATTAAAGCGATTTTTTTCGCATTGCGGACAAGGTACTTCTCTTGTTCAAGCACGCCATCGCCAACTTCTTCTGGCATAAGCATCATTAATTCTTCTTGTAATTGTTGCGCTTTTTGTAAAAGCGGCAATTCGCCTTTCATCGCCTTGCGCAAATACATACCTGGCACGAGGAGACGGTTAATTTCGTTCGTTCCTTCAAAAATACGGTTAATACGTGAATCGCGATACATGCGTTCAATTTCGTATTCTTGCATGAAACCATAACCACCGTGAATTTGTACCCCTTCATCGACGATATAGTCTAGCATTTCTGTCGCAAACACTTTGTTTAAAGAGCATTCGATCGCGTATTCTGCAATCGCTTTTGCCGTTTCCTTTCCGTCTTTTGCTTGTTCATCTGTCAACTGTCCCATGCGCGCTTCAAATAAACCGACTGTACGGTAGACGGAGCTTTCTGCCGCATACAATTTCGACGCCATCGTCGCTAATTTTTCTTGTGTTAATGTAAATTTCGAAATTGGTGTTTTAAATTGTTGACGTTGATTGGCGTATTGAATCGTCACTTCTAGGGCACGTTTTGCTCCGCCAACAGCACCAACGCCAAGTTTGTAACGACCGATATTTAAAATGTTAAATGCAATGATGTGCCCTTTGCCGATCTCGCCAAGTAAATTTTCTTTCGGAACGAGCGCATCTTGTAAAATTAGTGTCCGCGTCGATGAGCTTTTAATCCCCATTTTCTTTTCTTCTGCTCCTGTCGATACGCCAGGGAAATCGCGCTCGACGATAAATGCTGTGAAATGTTCACCGTCTACTTTCGCATATACAACAAACACATCGGCAAACCCAGCGTTTGTAATCCATTGTTTTTCCCCGTTTAAAATGTAATGTGTTCCTTCTGCATTGAGTTTTGCCGTCGTTTTCGCACCGAGCGCATCTGAACCCGAACCTGGCTCTGTTAACGCATATGCAGCAATTTTCTCACCCGTCGCAAGCGCTGGTAAATATTTTTGTTTTTGCTCCTCTGTTCCGAACAAGACGATTGGAAGCGAACCGATCCCGACGTGTGCACCGTGTGAAATCGAGAAACCTCCGGCACGCGACATTTTTTCCGCAATTAATGCCGAGCTAATTTTATCTAAACTTAATCCACCATATTCTTCAGGCACATCTGCACCAAGCAATCCGAGTTCACCTGCTTGTTTTAAAAGCGCAACAGAACGATCAAACTCATGATTTTCTAAATGTTCAAGTTGTGGCAACACTTCATTCACGACAAATTCTTCTGTCGTTTTGGCAATCATTTTTTGTTCGTCTGTAAAATCCTCTGGTGTAAACACTTGCGTTGGTGACACATCTTCAATTAAAAAGCTACCACCTTGTGCAACTTTCAATGTTTTTTCCATCATTATTTCCCCCTCTTATAATAATTCAAATACGCCAGCAGCACCCATGCCGCCGCCAATGCACATCGTGACAATACCAAATTGTTCGTTGCGACGACGCATTTCATGTAAAAGCGTCAATGTTAGCTTTGCACCTGTACAACCGAGCGGATGCCCAAGAGCAATGGCTCCTCCGTTCACGTTTACTTTTTCTTCATCTAGTCCGAGTTCGCGAATGACTTGAATTGCTTGTGATGCGAACGCCTCGTTTAGTTCAATTAAACCGATATCAGAAAGCTCAAGGCCCGCAAGCTCAAGCGCCTTTGGAATGGCTGCAATCGGACCGATACCCATCACTTCAGGTGGAACACCTGCAACAGCAAACGAGCGGAATTTACCAAGCGGTTGTAACCCGAGCGCTTTCGCTTTTTCGTGATCCATCACCATCACCGCAGCTGCTCCGTCGCTCGTTTGTGAAGCGTTTCCTGCTGTTACCGTTCCGTTTACCGAAAACGCAGGGCGTAACTTCGCGAGCGTTTCCATATTTGTATCTGGGCGTACTCCTTCGTCTTGACTAAACGTCATCTTTTTCTCTACTAATTTATTGTTTTCAATATGACGGACTGTCACTTCGACCGGCACAATTTCGTCGACAAATTTTCCTTCGGCAATCGCTTTTGCTGCTCTTTGATGGCTGCGAACGGCAAACGCATCTTGCTCTTCGCGCGTCACCCCATATTTCATCGCGACTTGCTCAGCTGTATGCCCCATCGACATGTAATACTCTGGCGCACTTTCTGCGAGCTTCACGTTCGGACGTACGACATGACCCATCATCGGAACCATGCTCATCGACTCCACGCCACCAGCAATAACCGTATCTGCATGACCAAGCATAATTCTTTCTGCCGCATAAGCGATCGCTTGTAATCCCGATGAACAATAACGGTTGATTGTAATCGCTGGCACTGTATACGGTAACCCAGCAAGCGCACCAATGTTGCGCGCAATATTTAATCCTTGTTCTGCCTCTGGCATAGCACAACCGATAATGAGATCGTCAATATTTCCTTCATAGTTTCCTGCTCGTTTCAACGTTTCTTTAACAACAATCGCCCCTAAATCATCCGGGCGGACGTTTGCTAACGTCCCTTTTTTCGCTTTGCCGACAGGCGTGCGCGCCCCGGCAACGATGACCGCTTCTTTCACGTCAATCCCCCCTTAGTTTCTTAACGGCTTTCCTTTGAGAAGCATATGTTGCATGCGCGCTTGCGTTTTCGGCTCACCGACAAGACTTAAAAATGCTTCGCGCTCTAAATCAAGCAAATATTGTTCGTCCACTTCTGTTCCGTACGGTACGTTTCCACCAGCGATGACGTATGCAAGCTTTTTCGCAATTTTTAAATCGTGCTCTGAAATGTAACCGGAATGATACATACCTTGAGCGCCAAGTAGTAACGTCGCATACCCTGTTTCCCCGACAACCGGAATTTTTTTACGCACCGGCGGTTTGTATCCGCTCTCATATAGCGCTAATACAGCTTGTTTTGCGTCATGAATGAGATGATCACCATTGATCGAAATACCATCTTGTGCATTTAAGAAATTTAACTCACGCGCTTCTGCTGCCGATGTCGATACTTTCGCCATCGCAATCGTTTCAAACACTTTATTTGCAACCTTTTGCAAATCAAATTCCACACCGTTTGGCATGCAGCTTAAATGTTTAATGTATAGCTCTTTATTTCCACCACCGCCTGGAATGAGACCGACACCTACCTCAACAAGCCCCATGTATGTTTCTGCAGCTGCCTGAATGCGTGAAGCTGGTAAGCAAATTTCCGTTCCACCGCCGAGCGTCATCGCAAATGGCGCAACGACAACCGGTTTTGAGCTATATTTAATATTCATCATCGCTTGTTGGAATTGACGAACGACCATTTCAATTTCGAAATAGTTATCATCTTGTGCTTCCATTAAGATCATGGCAAGGTTCGCACCGACACAGAAGTTTTTCCCTTGATTTCCGATGACAAGTCCTTTATAGTTGCGATCGACTTCTTCTAGTGCGTAGTTAATCATTTGGACGATGTCAAAACCAATGGCGTTGTTCGGTGAGTGAAATTCAAGTAACGCCACATCGTCACCAAGGTCAATTAAACTTGCTCCACTATTTTTCTTAATGACCCCTTTTTGTTCTTTTAAGCGATGAATGTGAATGACTTTTTCGTTTTCTTCAACCGGCTTATATTGTCCACGATCGTAGTACGACACGCGACCGTGCTCGTGTTTATAAAACGTTTCGTGTCCGCTCGCAAGCATATCTTCAACCCACGATGGTACTTGACGACCTTCCGCTTTCATTTTTTCAACAGACTGTCTCACACCAATTGCATCCCATGTTTCAAAAGGACCGAGCTCCCAACCAAAGCCCCATTTCATCGCACGGTCAATCGCTACGATATCATCTGCAATTTCTCCCAGTAACTTGGCAGAATATAATAACGTTGGGCTTAAAATGTTCCAAAGTAGTTGCCCCGCACGGTCATTCGCATATACAAGCGCTTTCAATTTATTCGCTGTTCCTTTTGCTTGTTTGCTCATTTCAACGGACGGTGCCTTTAGTTTTTTCGTCGGTTCATACTCAAGCGTTTCATAATTTAATTCAAAAATGTCCTTTCCTTTTTTATAGAAAAATCCTTGCCCTGATTTGCTGCCGAGCCATCCTTTTTCAACCATTGTCTTCATAAAAGATGGAACGGTAAATGCTTCTTTTTCCTCACCTTCTACTTTTTCGAATACGTTGTTGGCCACATGAATAAACGTGTCTAAACCGACGACATCAAGCGTGCGGAACGTTGCACTTTTCGGACGACCGATTAATGGACCTGTCACAGAATCGACTTCGCCAACACTATAACCGCCTTTCATCATTTCACGTACCGTCACAAGCAAACCGTACGTACCGATGCGATTGGCGATAAAGTTTGGCGTATCTTTCGCAAGCACAACCCCTTTACCGAGCACGTTTTCACCAAATTGTTTCATAAACGTAACAACAGCTGGATCAGTGTGCTTTGTCGGAATGACTTCTAATAATTTTAAATAGCGCGGTGGATTGAAAAAGTGCGTGCCTAAAAAGTGCTTTTTAAAATCGTCCGAGCGTCCTTCGGCCATCGCTTCGATGGAAATGCCGGACGTGTTTGAGCTGACGATACTTCCTTGCTTTCTGACTTCATCCACTTTTTCAAACACACTTTTTTTCACATCAAGCCGCTCAACAACGACTTCAATAATCCAATCGCATTCGGCTAAGCGATGAAAGTCATCTTCAAAGTTACCGACTTCGATTAATGCTAAGTTGGCTTTCGACATAAGTGGCGCTGGCTTTTGTTTCAATAAACGTTGAACCGCTTGATTGACGATGCGATTGCGCACTTGTTTATGTTCAAGCGTCCATCCTTTTGCTTGTTCTTCAGCTGTCAACTCTTTCGGTATAATATCTAACAACAATGTCGGAATACCGACGTTCGCTAAATGTGCCGCAATCCCCGATCCCATAACTCCGGAACCGAGAACCGCTGCTTTTTTAATTCGCATGCTCGTTCCCCCTTATCCGAATTGAATGAATGGTCATTCATTTTTCCTTTATCTTAAATATAAATTATATTTTAAATTTTCGCAACAAATAAATGTAGCGAATTTTGTCAACGATTTAGGACATGATACGAAAGGAGGTGATGAGGCAATGAAAATGAAAAAACACCCGTCTAAAGCAGGTGTAAGTGCTGCAAGTGTGAAAGGAAATGCTGGTCCAACGGTGGAACGTGATGGAGGCGGAAAGAAAACGAGCCAAAATCAACAATATGGAAAAGAAAATATGGGAAATGAATAAAGGTGGGACACCCCACCTTTATTTTTTGAATATACCTTTTAGCACAAACGCCACATTGGCTGGACGTTCTGCTAAACGGCGCATAAAATAGCCGTACCAATCGGTTCCGTATGGAACGTAGACGCGCATCGTATACCCTTCACGTACTAATTGTTCTTGTCTCTCTGGACGAATGCCGTATAACATTTGAAATTCAAATTGGCTATTTGGAATGTTATGTTCTTTGACCAATTGTTTCGTATATTCAATAATCGCATCGTCATGCGTCGCAACCGCTGTATAGTTACCATTTAACAAATGCATTTTAATGATTTTTTTAAAGTTTTCATCTACATCTTTTTTATCTGGAAAAGCGACTTCCGGCGACTCTTTATATGCGCCTTTCACGAGACGTAAATTGGGATGATACGCATTTAAATCTTCAATATCTTTTTCTGTGCGATACAAATATGCTTGCAATACCGTCCCAACATTGTCATATTCTTTTTTCAACTGTTTAAAAATATCGATTGTTTTTTGACAACGAGAATAATCTTCCATATCAATTGTCACAAATACGTCATAGGCTTTTGCTTCATCTAAAATGCGGCGCATATTTTTCATCACAAGCTCATCGGAAATGTCTAATCCCATCGATGTCATTTTCAGCGACAGTTGGGAATTTAATTGGTTTTCACCAATTGCACGAATCGCCTCAATCGAATGGTTCGCCATTTCATTTGCTTCTTGTTCGTTATCAACAAATTCCCCTAAATAATCGATCGTGACCGCTAGTCCTTTACGATTGAGTTCTTTAATCACGTCTACTGCCCGTTCAATCGTTTCTCCCGCTACAAAACGCGACGCACCGAAACGAAGACCGTAACGCTTCGCCAATTTTGTTAACGTTTTATTTTTTGACAAAAATAAGAAAAAGTCGCGCATCAACTGCTCCATTGTTGTTTACCCCCTTTTGCAAGCGCATCCACCCGTATTGTAACACGTTTTCAATCGCTTGAATATGTTTTTGTCGAATAATCGTATTTTTTGTCTACGTACGTATAACTATACAGCACGTGGGCAATATACAGTCGAACATGATTTTATATGGAGGGATGATTGTGCAACACCAAATGAACACACAACCGCATGAGATGATGGCTCAACCACCTGAAATGATTTCAACGAAAGATGCACTTTATTTAACAGATGCCTTATCATGGAATTTACTTGCGATGAAAAAAGCTCATTTTTTCGCTTCACAATGTCAAGATCAAGAAATTAAACAGGCGATAGAGCGTGTTGGACAAATGCATCAACGCCATTATCAACAACTGTTACATCAATTACAGCCATCAGCACACATGCAATAAAGGAGGCCATAACATGAAAGTGCAAAATCGTGAAACACCAATTCCAAAAACACCACAAATGAACGACCGTGATTTTATTAATGATATGTTATCGACTGAAAAATATATGACGGATAGTTATTGTACATTTTTAAACGAAGCAAGCCATCAACATTTGTATGACGAAATATTGCATATATTTACCGAAACACAAAACTGTCAACGTGAATTGTACAACTTAATGTTTAAAAAAGGTTGGTATGCGCTTGAACAAGCAGATCAACAAAAATTACAACAATCATATCAACAATTTCAAGGATACACGAGCCAATTTCCATACAACAATATGATGCAATAACAAAAGCCGGCTGCTTATGCAGTCGGTTTTTGTTATACGCCCAACCATTGGACAAACGCCTTGCATATCGTGTTAATGTAATGATGAATTTGCGAGGAGGGAATGCTCAAATGTATGGTCGCAGACCGTTTTTCGGTTTTTTCGGTGCACCGTTTTTCGGGGGCTTTTTAGGTGGATTGCTCGGTAGCGCATTAACGCCTTATCCGTTTTATCCGCCACGCCCATATTATTATCCACCACGTCCGTATCCGTTTTATCCATATGGTGGCGGATGGTACTATTAAACATAAAACGCTAGAGAGCCGATTGCTCCCTAGCGTTTTTTCATCAATGTATGGAGACGGTGGGAGTCGAACCCACGTCCAGAGGTATCGCCACTTAAGCGTCTACGAGCGTAGTCGGTATATTTATGTTTCGCTGCTTCTTCCGCCTACCGACAGGCATCCGAGCAGCTAGTCTGATTATTCTCTTCCCTCGTCCTCAGACGGCGGACTTAGGCGTAGCCCACTTGTTATGAACCCCTAGGCCGCCACATGGGCGATGGCGGTAGGAGTTAGCCGCGTTAATTAAGCAGCTAAAGCGTAGTTTTCTTTGCCAGTTATCTTTAAGTGACGTTTTTACGAGGACGATCCCCTCGGCTCGCAGCTTAAGCTCGATCTACCCCTGTCGAATCCGTAACGTCCCCGTATAAGAGAAACGTACGAAGGAAGCTTAAGCTTTTATAACTGGCTGACATCATTTATTATAGCACATTCCCGCTCATTTGCAATTGTAACTTTTTGGATTATTTCTGCCGTTCGCGGAAAGCGCGTTCGACTTCGCGTTGGGCTTCTTTCTTTTTCATATCTTCTCGTTTGTCGTATTTTTTCTTTCCTTTTCCGACGCCTAGCAACAGTTTCGCAAAACCATTTTTAATGTATAGCTTGAGCGGCACGAGCGTATAGCCTTGTTCTTTTGTATAGCCGATGAGCTTATTAATTTCGCGACGATGAAGCAATAATTTGCGCGTCCGCAACGGATCATGATTGTAACGGTTGCCTTGTTCGTACGGACTAATATGCATATTATGCAAAAACACTTCACCTTTTTCCACTTTCGCAAATGAATCTTTTAAGTTCACTTTGCCTGCGCGAATCGACTTAATTTCCGTTCCTTGCAGCACTAGTCCTGCTTCGTACGTTTCTTCAATGAAATAATCGTGATGCGCTTTTTTATTTTGGGCAATGAGCTTCCCTTCCCCTTTTGGCATCGATTTCCCTCCCTTCAGACAACGAATATTTTAACAAAAATGAGAAGAAAGGAAAAGCCTCATCGGTGGAGGCTTTCCTTATCGTTTTTTCTTTTTCTTCTTTTTCATGTTTGGGATGTCTTCGAAAAACTTCTTGCTTTTCTTCGTTTTTTTCGTTGGCCATTGTTCTTCTTTTTTCTTTTTCCGCTTTCCTTCAATAACGACAGGCGCCGCTTTTGGCTGTTTGTTTTTCCGCCCTTTCATGCCGACAATTTCAAAGTCAACGATGCGTTCCTCTTTATTGACGTTAATGACACGCACCGTAATTTGGTCGCCAATGCGATATACTTTCCCTGTTCGCTCACCAATCATCGCATAATGTTGCTCGTCATAATGATAGTAATCGTCCGTTAAATAGCTAACGTGCACGAGCCCTTCGACCGTATTTGGCAGTTCAACAAACAGCCCGAAATTTGTCACCGAACTAATAATGCCGTCAAACTCCATGCCAATTTTATCTTCCATAAATTCGGTTTTCTTCAAGTCATCTGTCTCGCGCTCTGCCTCGACCGCACGGCGTTCCATATTCGACGTATGCTCCGCAATTTCTGGCAACTTCTCCGCCCATTTTTGTTGCGTTTGTTCATCGATTTGCCCGTTAATTAAGTATGTGCGAATAAGGCGATGCACAATTAAGTCTGGGTAGCGGCGAATCGGTGACGTAAAATGCGTATAAAATTCGGTAGATAATCCGTAGTGCCCGAGGCTTTCGGCGTCATAACGCGCTTGCTTCATCGACCGCAGCATGACGGTTGAGACGACCATTTCTTCTGGCTCACCACGTACCGCCTCTAGCACTTCTTGCAAGGCACGCGGATGAATTTGATTGCCCGTTCCTTTGACAATATAGCCGAAATTCGTAATAAACTCTAAAAAGCGTTGCAACTTCTCTGGCTTCGGATCTTCATGCACACGATAAATAAACGGCACGTTCATCCAATGGAAATGTTCCGCAATCGTTTCGTTCGCTGCTAGCATAAACTCTTCAATTAATCGCTCGGCAACAGAACGTTCACGCAACACGACGTCATACGGTTTTCCATTTTCATCAACGAGCACTTTCGCTTCTTTAAAGTCAAAATCAATGGCACCTCGCTTCATGCGTTTGTTGCGTAAAATATCGGCTAACTCTGCCATTAACTCAAACATCGGCACAAGCGGGGCATATTTTTCTCGTAGTGCCTCATCGTGATCAACGAGAATGCGGTTGACATCGGAATATGTCATTCGTTCGGTCGTGCGAATGACGCTTTGGAAAATTTCATGACTGACCACTTCGCCACGATCGTTAATTTCCATTTCGCACGATAACGTTAACCGATCGACTTTCGGATTTAATGAACAAATACCGTTTGATAACCGGTGCGGAATCATCGGGATGACGCGGTCAACTAAATAAACGCTCGTTCCGCGTTCATATGCTTCGCGATCAATCGGCGACCCTTCCGTCACATAATGGCTGACATCGGCAATATGAACGCCAAGCTTATAGTTTCCGTTTGCTAATTTCGTCACTGTTACGGCATCGTCTAAATCTTTTGCGTCTTCACCATCGATCGTGACAATCATTTCATTGCGCAAATCACGCCGTCCCTTTATTTCTTCTTCAGAAATCGTGTCCGGAATGCTGTTCGCATGGGCAATGACGTCTTCCGGAAATTGCAACGGCAATCCGTGTTTATGGATAATCGATAAAATATCGACCCCCGGATCGTTTTTATGACCTAAAATTTTAATAACTTCTCCCTCGGCACTAATCCGCCCTTCTGGATACGTCGTTAAACGAACGACAACTTTATGCCCTTCGACCGCACCGTTTGCGGCATGTTTCGGAATAAAAATGTCGTTGACGATTTTTTTATCGTCTGGAATAACAAAGCCAAAGTTTTTGCTTTCTGTATACGTACCGACGACTTCTGTAATGCCCCGCTCAATAATGCGGACGATCGTCCCTTCTTGACGCGCCCCCGTTGCTTGTCCGTTGACACGCACAAGAACGGTGTCGCCATGCATCGCATTCTTCAATTCCGACGGCGGAATGAAAATGTCATCAAGCGTCGGATCTTCTGGAATGACAAACGCAAACCCTTTCGCATGACCTGTCACTTTCCCACGAATTAAGTTCATTTTTTCAGGTAGCCCGTAGCGATTGCTTCTTGTTCGAACGATCAACCCTTCTTCTTCTAACGCCACAAGTGTTTTAACAAGCTCTTTAAACTCCGCGGCGTCTGTAATATGAAACGCCTCTTCTAACTCTTGAACAGTAAGCGGTTTGTACGCTTCATCGCGCATAAACGCTAATAATTTTTCTTTCATTTACTTCCTCCTTTCGAGGATTACCAATCTAATGATTCTAAAAATGTATAAATGTCTTCGTGAAGCTGTTCTTTTTCTTTATCAAGCGTAATGACGTGTCCTGACTCCTCATACCATTTGATTTGCTTTACGGGAGATTCGACGCCGTTATAAATAATATTTGCACTATCTGGGTTAATCATGTCATCATGACGTGCTTGCACGACAAAAACAGGGGCATAAATATAATCAAGATGATCGCGCACATCGGCGATCAGTTGTTGTAGTGCTTTCAGCGTTTTCATCGGCGTTTTCGCAAACTCGGTCATTTCTTGCTCGATTTGCTCCTCGCTTTTTCCTTCTCGCTTTTTATATTCGCGAGCGTACGCTAAAACTCCTTCATACATCGTCTGTTCACTTTTGATATACATCGGGGCGCACATCGGCACGATGCCCACGACAGGAACAGTATAGCCAAGTTTTAACGAAAACACACCGCCAAGCGATAATCCAACAACAGCGATTTTTTCATGGTTTTGTTTTAAATATTCGTAAGCGTTCATCACATCTTGCCACCAATCTTCCGGGCCGGTATGCACAAGTTCTTCTGGCGGCACGCCATGTCCCTTATAAATTGGGGCGTGGCACGTATATCCTTTTGACTGTAAAAAACGTCCAAGCATCCGTACATCGGCAGAATTTCCGGTAAATCCGTGCAATAACAATACTGCCCGTTCACCTGCTTCAAACGTAAACGGTTGTGGTGCAACTAGCTTCACAACAATTCCTCCCTTCTCCATGAAAAAAGCGATCCGCATCGCTGGACCGCTGTTACAGTTCAAAATAAGTGACAGCTACTGTTAATACGAAAAACAACACGGCAAGAACAACAGTCACACGGTGCAACACCGCATCAATCCCGCGTGCTTTCTGTTTGCCGAACAATTGTTCAGCCCCGCCTGTAATCGCACCCGAAAGCCCTGCGCTTCGACCGGATTGCAATAAAACAACCGCAATCATTCCGATCGAAACAATGACAAGCAACGTAACAAGAAACGTATGCATACTTTACACCTCCAACGACGCACATCAATCACAATAGTTTTATTTTAACATAACAACATTCATTTGTACAACGGACGAAAAGATCTGATGAAGATCTCCAATCGATGATCGAAGCCGTTGGCTACCATGACACTTCGCGGACGTTTACGGTGCGTACGTTGGTTGCCTTTTTTCTGTTGGCGTCACTTCACGAAAGGAAAAGTTTCCGTCATGGCACCGATGTGGCGAAGATGTACGGGTTGCCAACGTTTCATTACTCGACGGTTTCTAAGAAAGCGAAAGAAGTTCCGTACGACGTGATGAAGCGCTTATTTGCTTTGGTGGTTTCGAAATGCAATCGCCACACCCGCCGTTCGCTTCGCTTCCGAAAGCGTTGCGTGTAGTAGATTCCACGACTGTCACTAACACCTTTCTTCCTCCACCTCTTCGATCGTGCGTATTTTACTTGCCAGTTAGGAACAAAACAATGTCGTTCCAAGAAACGCCATCGCGTCGTGATCTTTCAGAATGCGAACAGGCATGACATCCGTGTCGTCACGAACGTCTTGGAAGCATCGGCAGAAAAGATTGCCGAAATGTATCAAGTGCGTTGGACGGTGGAAGTGTTTTTCCGTTGGCTGAAGCAATATCTAAACGTTCCGACCTTATTTGGCACGAACGAGCACGCGGTATACAACCAACTGTTTGCAGCATTTATCGCTTATGTGTTACTAAGATGGCTATATCCCCGAACGGAAAAACGGACAACCTCGTCTCTTTCCTTTCTTTCGTTTGTCCGTCGTTTTTTCTCTGGGCAACTTCCTCTCGAATGGAAATCCGAGATGGCAGCTGTCTTATTTGAGTATACTCACATTTCCGGGAGAAGTATGCCTAATTTTGGATAATCATCAGCCGTGCCTTAGTATGATTTAACGACTTCTAAAAGTAATTCCCGAACCCTTTCATGAACTTTTAATTCTTCAGAAAAATGGGAGGATTTTTCTAAATGTTTCCTTAAAGGTTCGTAATAAGGATACAAAGCAAAAAATCTTTATACAACAATTTTCTTTGATACCTAGGTATCTTCTTATGAGCCAGGGCATAACTTAAACTTCCACTTATTAATGAACAAAGTAACTATTCAGCCACATCATAAAGTGAGCTGAATAGTTACATTATCAATGGTCTAACTAAAAAGACGACAACGCTATAATATAAAATAAGCGTGTCGTCAAATTTGTTCTATCGTACAGTTTGCTTTTGTTTTATCTTTTCAAACCAATCGTCTGCAACATCTAAATAGGGTAAGACATTCTTAGCTATTTCCATAAACTCTGCTTCTTCTAAGTTTTGTGTTTCGTTATCAAATCTAAACCAATCCTTATTGCCATTTTTATGTTCCAAGATTCTGAAGCGATTGTTTAAGTGAAAAGCATTTAACTTTTGAAATGGACGGATGAGATTATCAATCTTTACTTTTCCTTCTTCATTAACTTTCGCTACCCCAATCTCTATTAAAAATCCTCCCCCCCATTTATCAAATTGAAACGATAATAGATACCCCAGCTGCCCCCTTGTTTCCTAAAATGAGGAAAGCTACCCTTGAATCCCCTGCTTTTTAACTCTGGGACTACTATTTTCTTTAAAGCACTAATCATCTTATCTTTATTAGACATAAAATCGCTCCTTACTGGTTAAAAACTTTCACGGTGTATGCTATATGATATACCATGCTTCTTTAAAAGCTTTCTAAGACTTCTACTTGGATCTACTTTACCAGTTCTTGAACTTATATATATACATGCACCTTAAAACCATGACTTCTGTATGAACACCTTTTTTCATGGCTATACTGCTCCTGAATATTTCTATACAAAAGGAGCGGAATTGGCATGAAACGTTTGAAAATCACAAATGATCACGGTTGGACGCCTCGAACCCTTCGAAAACAAGAACGGAAAATCAAAGATGCTTCCCTTCGCGTTCGGGTGACCGCTGTTCGTCTTGTCATGGAAGGTCACCTCGGTAAAGATGTGGCCAAAATGGTCAATCTATGCCGTCAATCCGTTGCCCTCTACGTTGCACGGTTTAATCAAGGTGGGCTCGATCATCTACTCGATCGTCGGTTGCCGCCTGGCCGTGTGCCGTTTCTTACGGAAGAACAACAACAAGAAATTAGACAACTCGTGTTAACCACCACACCTGTGGATGCTGGCTGGGGCATCGCTTCATCATGGAACACGCGCATTTTACAATCTTACATCCAACATACCTATGGCGTTTCGATGTCACGTGAAGGGATTCGTAAGTTGTTGCATCGTCTTCGTTTGTCATGGACACGTCCGACTTACAAGCTAGTCAAAGGAGACGCCAAGCGTCAAGCTGCCTTTCAAAAAGAACTTGAATTTATAAAAAAAAACTAATTACCGAGAATGTCACGCTGTTTTATGTGGATGAGACACATGTTCGTGCTTATCAAGCGCTACGTACGACATGGGCAGAAGTAGGGAATCAGAAACAAGTGCCAAGCTACGGACACCATGACCATGTGTCCATTTTTGGTGCAGTTGACGTTCAACAAGGCGATGTGGTGTTTCATCGTGCACCATCCGCCAATGCCGAAACCTTCCTCGGCTTTTTGCGCCGATTGAAAGAGAAATATACCGATCGATTCCTCGTGCTTGTGTTAGACAATGCGCGTATTCATCATGCCAAGATGGTACAAGCCTTTCTTGATGGCGAGGAAGGTGCTGCTTTTCATTTCATCTTTTTGCCGCCGTATTCTCCACAGTTGAACCCGATCGAACGGCTGTGGAAGTGGTTGAAAGATGAAGTGATTGCCAATGTTTTTCACAAGGATCAAAATGACATTGCCCAGTCCATTACTCGCTTTGAACAGTACGTTCTACAACACCCGGATGAGGTGTTGCGCCGCATCGGGTGTACTGCGTGAACCAGAGGTTAAAATTTTAAATTGGATGTATATAGAAATTCCAGTGCACCCTTTTCACTTTCCTATTTTTTAATAACCATGCATCTTTTGCAACCTGTGCCCTTGTGAAAATAGAAGCTGAGACTCTTCCTACTTTAACTTCATGTAGTGTACCATTTTTTACAATATCCGCTCGTCTTTTTGTTTTGCCAATATTAAATATTCTTTGAATATGCACTGGTTTAGCTCCTAACCTTCTAGCAAGATATTTCTCAGCAGCTAATCCAGCTGACCTAGCTGCCTTTAATCTTCCTCCACCAACCAAACCGAACGCAGCGGAAAACGCAACGCCTTTCCATCCTTTTCCTGCCTTGTACGCCTTATACCCATCATACGCCGCCAATCCCGCATTAATCGCCATCCAAACAAAATGCCCATCCGGATCGACCATCATCACCGGATTGTTGTTCGCATATGTGTAGCCGTTTTGGGTTAGAATATCATCCGAATCTCCCGGATCAGGGTCCATGGACAAGAACACACCATGGGTCGGGTGGTAGTATCGGGCGATCAAATAGTATAGTCCCGTCTCTTCGTCATATTGATATCCCGCATAGCGATAAGGGTTTTCGTCTGCCATCTCACCGGATTTTGAAAGAAGCTGGCCCCATGTGTCGTACTCGTAACGAGCGACCACGTTTCCTTGCGCATCGGTTAACGCGATGACATCGCCATGCGCGTTGTAGTGGTAGAAGTACGTCGCCCCGCCTTTTTTCATTGCCAACAGCTGGCCGTTTTCTCCGTATACATACGATTGTACCACATTTCCGCTCGCGTCGGTTTCATATAAGACGTTGAGGCTGTCGCCTTGGTAGTGGTAGTTTGTTACCACGCCATTCACGGTCTTTTGAATGCGGCGACCGTCGTCGTCATATTTGTATGTGACAAACGGCGCGCTTTCTCCTTTTCGAGTGATAGCGACAAGCTGATCGGCTTCGTTCCATTCATATTGGTACTCACTGTCTTCGGTCCGGTTGCCGTTCGCATCGTACGTGATCGTTTCATCGCCGAAACGAACCAACTGATTCGCCGCATTATAATCGGCCGTCGTCGTCGTGGATGATCCCTCTTTCGTTTTCACGATTTTCGTCCGGTTCCCGAATCCATCGTACGTGTACTCGATCGTCGTTCCATCCGGCCATTGCTCTTCCACTAGTTGATCTAAGGCGTCATAACGATAGAGCGTCTTCGCGCCGGTCGGGATGGCGATTTCTGTCCGATTGCCGTTTTCGTCATAACGGTACGTTTCCGCCAATAACTCGGTTCCATCTGCCGTCCCCACTGACAGACTTTTCACCAAGCCGCGGTCATCATACGTGAAGGTGGCTCCCGCTCCGTTTCCAGTCGTAAATGTGCGAACGTGTCCTCTTTCGTCATAATCAAAGCGATACGTATACGTTCCGTCTTGGACGATGGTATTTTGGTCCAAGGCGTTGTATTGATAGGTGACGGTTTGGCTAAACGATCCATGCGAGAACAGGAACTGTTGCAATTTATCCGAGGTGGTCGGATACGTCCATTTTTGTAATCCCCCGCGGTCGGACTGTTCGATGACCCGATTCGCCGAGTCAAATTTTCTTGTCTTCGTCGTGCCATCCTGTAAATATTGGACAGAACATGTTTTTTGACAAAAAACGGCCCTTACGTAACCTTAGTGAAAGGAAGAAGAGAATGGAGAAAATGAGCGTGTAAATCATTATTTTTAACTCTGAATTCTCCATTACCTCGTGATTTTCCACTAAAAGAACGTAAGAGCCCGTCTTATTTTGCATGAAACCGTTACTATCTAATTATAGTTTTCTAATCTTCGACATGGATCTCCACCAACCAATTGCTTGAACTCGATTTTACAACGATGTGATGATCGTTTTCCCATTTCAGTGTCCCAAGGTATCTTGAATACACAATTTCGTTTCCAACATCACGAACTAGTATCTGATCCATAATTTTAAGACCTTTCTCGTTATAGACCTCACATCTTAACTGAAATCCCTCTAATCGGTGAATTCCTTTTAAAATCGCTAATTTCTTACGGTCTGGACTTTTTTTAGGAGTTTTTCCAACTAGAAAAACCGCTTCGTAATTTTGTTTTATAATTTGTTCAAGCGCCTTCTCCACACATTCTGAAACTGTTAATTGTGGCAATGTCGAGTATCTTTCTAAAATCGGTTTAATATAAGTATGAACCAAATAGGCAAAAGCTTGAAACTTGGCATTAGCAGAGTCTAAATTTAAAAAATCCATAAAATCATAAGGGATCGATACACTAATCGCTTGTAAAGCATGATTTTCCTCATAAGACATTCTCTTATTTGGATCAGCCAAACAATAAACGATAATGTTTTCAAATTTTCCCAATTTTATTCCTAATTCACTTAGTTTATTTGAAAAGATCAACTCAAAAATTCTCATTTCGTGAATACGATTATAGTGTTTTTTAGGACGGTTTTTCCCCCAATCCTGAAAATGAATATTTACCATTTAATCACCCTTTCTTCTTGTCTACCAAGGACGTGGTCGCTTATGGTATCTAGATTGAAACACCCCCCCAGCTCTTGCAACTCTATTTACATGCCCTTGTTCCCATCTCAATGCTTGTTGCCTTGTCATATTTTTCTTTACAACTCGAGTATAATATTTACCGCCATATTTTTTAGCCCATTTATTAGCCTGTCTGGTGGCTCTATACGATTTACCGGATTTTGAAATCCGTCCCCCACTTATTCCAACTTTCAATACTTGTTTTTTTCCATTAACATATTGATATATCTCGTAACCATGATTTGCTCTTCTACTCCAGAGACTATTTCCATTGATTTTTTTAACAAATGAAACAGCTTTAGATGCAGCTTTTAGCTTTCCGATACCAATCGACACGTGACAGGCACTCTTGTCAAACATGGTTGGCTAACGGGGAAGTTTTGTTCAACAAGGTATTGCTTTTTCATTAGGGGATAATTACCATGAAAATAAAAGGTTCGATTTATTAGAGGTGAAACCTATGGAAGAAGAGAGAAGAAGTATTAAAGGCTATGAAGAACTTTATGACATTACGAGGTCAGGCAGGATTATTATAAAAAGAAATAATCGAGTTCGCCATAGAGAAGGTAATGAATATGGATACGTTAATGTTCATCTTCATAAAAACGGAACTAGAAAGCTTTATAAGACATTTGAATTATGGAAAGAAGCATTCCCAGATGCAGACATAAGTGAGTATAAGGGTATGAAGTAAGTTTCCTAACGGTTGTGTTAGTTGAGGAACAAAGGTCAATATTTGATAAAGTAAGTAGTTCCGTTTTTGTGGAGTAAACCTTAAATTAACATAATGAATCACACGATAATCCGCAGTAAAAATTACATAGTAATTCGCACGAAATAAGCTTGAGGAAAATTTGTCCTCAAGCTTTAAATTTTAACGTCACTATTCCACTAACGCACCCTATAGTTTAAGTATATTTATTCACAATCTTACTAAGATTATAAACCTATCTTCAAAAAACACCCCAAATCATAACCAATCTTTCACATAAGCGACTAATCCGAAAACCGCACCTATTACTAATCCTCCAAAAACAAAATAACTTGTTTTGATTTCTGCAATATTCCATTTGTTACTATTACTATTATCACTCAAAAATAATCCCTCCTACTTAATGTATTTTAATAATTTGTACGATTATTATTAGAAAAGGTTTCAATTTCCTGCTTCGATGAAATGACAACTGTTTTTCACTAACCTGCCTGTTCAATAACTTCCTGTACCTAATTTTAACATGAATTCCCTTATTGCCTTGTAATCCTTATAAAAAATTATTTTGTAACTATTCAGCCACATCATAAAGTGAGCTGAATATTTTCTTCTTTCCTTGTCTATGATGTGAATATTGATAGACAAGGAGGTGAATCGCATGTTGACGGTACAACAAGCTGTATTTACAGTTGAGAGCTTAATCGGCAAAGTTCAACAACAAAAACAGCTCATTCATCAACTCATTCAAGAAAATGAACATTTGCGTCACGAAAACAAACAACTACGCAAAGAAAATGAACAACTGAAGTACCGTGTTCAAGAGCTGGAAGCACGCACGAAAAAAAACAGCTCTAATAGCCATTTGCCCCCATCTTCTGACCGTTTTGAGAAAAAGCGTTCCTCCCGCGAGCCGTCTGGCAAAAAGCCTGGTGGGCAAGAGGGACATGAGGGGAAGACGCTCCGTCAAGTGGAACATCCACATCATCGTGTCGTCCACCGTGTGCATACGTGTCAAGGATGTGGGGCTTCTTTGCGTGAAGTCAAACCGTTCAAAGTCGATATCCGTCAAGTGTTTGATGTCCCTCCTGTGGCGATCGAGGTGACACAACATGAACGTGAAGTGAAATCGTGTCCACATTGTCGATGCGTGCAACAAGCCGAATTCCCATCCCATGTCACGAATCATGTGCAATACGGTCCACGGCTCACGGCGCTCGTTGTTTATTTACATCATATCCAATTGATCCCGTACAAGCGTTTAAGTGATACAATCGAAGCGTTATATCAACACTCGATTAGTACAGGAACCCTTGCCAATATGGTGAAACGAGGACGCGAAGCGCTGGAATCAAATATGGACATCATCGAAGACGCCTTACTTGAATCCAACATCCTGCATGTCGATGAAACGAGTTTGCGCATCAATGGGAAACTCGCATGGGTGCATGTCGCGTGTACATCGAGATATACATACTTGGCTCCTCACGCTTCTCGTGGAAAAAAAGCGACCGATGATATCGGGATTCTTCCCCGATATGAAGGGACGATGATGCACGATGCGTTCGGTACGTATCCGAAATACACACATGCCACCCATGCCCTTTGTCATGCCCACCATTTGCGTGAGTTAAAAGGATTCATCGAACAGGGGCATACGTGGGCGATGCGCATGACCACGTTTCTGTTAGCCGCCAAGCAAGCCGTCGAAGCCCATCACGGTGCACTTTCCGAAGAAGAAGCGAGACGGTGGGAACGAGTGTATGATCGCATCCTAGAAAGAGCACAACACCGATTAGAAACGATGACGCCTCTTCCGAAAAAAGCACTCGCTTTTGTTCGACGCCTTCAAAAACGAAAGGAAGAAGCGCTGCGTTTCTTACGTGAAGTACATGTTCCCTTTGATAACAACCAAGCCGAACGCGATCTTCGCATGGTCAAAGTCAAAGAGAACATTTCGGGTACGTTTCGCGAAGAAACATTCGCGCAGTCGTTTTGCATCGCAAGAAGCATCGTTTCCACACTGACGAAACACGAAAAAAACGTGTGGGATTCGTTATGTCTTCTGTTGGCAGGCGAAACGATCGATCGAGTTCTTTCCGCTACCTAGGGCATTTTCTATGACCGAAATGCCCTATTTGTGCTGGGCTTTTTTATACACTAGCACTGGGGTGAATAGTTACATTATTTTCAACACTCTTATTAAAACTTAAAATCGCACACTAAATCTATGAGCGACAACAGCGATTGTCAATATGCGAAATAGAGTGCTAATTCTTATGCTATTTCTTATGTTAAAAACGTGAGAAACTTTGCTTTGACAATAAAAAATCGAGTGTAAAACCTATGCGATTTTACACTCGATTGCCTATGTTATTTGTATTGTTTCTTCACGTTATCGGAACTACTTATTTGAAAAGATGCTGTCTTTTTATTTCGCATTAGGCTGATACTACGTCACACATCACGGTATCAGAAAGAACTACATGGAACGGTAAATATACAAAGCCGGCAGGAGGAATTCCGAAAACCGATTTAGATTCAAGTGTACAAGCATCACTTAATAAAGCAGATGGTGCGATTCAAGCAAGTGAAAAAAGGACAACTAAGTGGTGTATCTACCTTAGATGGAACAGGAAAAATACCTGTAGCGCAATTACCTGGTGCTGGTTCTATAGACAAAATCGCAGATATAACTCTTGGGGCTGATACTGCAAAAATCGATATTATCAATATTCCTACTAATTATAAATATTTTAGACTTTTACTTGAAGTGAATTGCGCTACAACAGGAACTAATCAGCCGTTATTAATTACCTTTAATGGCGTATCTTTTTCCGCGGCATATACAACAAGATACACGATTGGCGGCAGTCCTAGCTCTTATAATGACACATCAGCCATTTATCTTGTCGTCGGGGCTGCTTCTACATCAACACAACCGGCATTCACTGTTCTTGACATAAGTAATCCGAATAACAATTATAAATTATTTACCGCTTTGACTAGTTGTCCGAGTTACGCTACTGTATTGTCCACTGGATGGACAAATCATTCGCCACTTAAAAACCCTATTACTTCAATGAGCATCTGGATTGGAGATAATATCAAAGCAGGTTCAAGAGTAGTTTTGTACGGTTATAAATAAATATTGGAGGGTTATGTATGAAGAAAGTTAATATATAACACATCAACTAAAACTTTTGAAGAGGTTGACCTTACACAAGAAGAAATCAACCAATATGAAGAAGAACAAGCAAAACCAAAACCGCCAACACTTGAAGAACGGCTAGAATTGTTACAAAAAGCACTTGATGTACTTATTTTAGGAGGTATGTAATATGGCGGATTATTTAGCGCAACGTATCATCGACGAAGCATATACCTATGATTATGTGATTTCTAAGCGTCCAGATCTCAAAGAAGGGATTGACGCTTATTTAATTTCTAAAGGTAGAGAGAATTTAATCGTAGCATAATTTGGTATACATTGATACAATGAAAATACTAAGCAAAAAGGCTAGAAAGGAGTAGATTGTGTGATTGCTAGCGTCCAAATTAGTATTGAGCAGCCGGAGGAAATGCTAGGGATTTTAAGATTAGAATCTGTAACTTGCTATGATGCTTCTGGAAATATAATTGGAGACATTCCTGATTTGATCAATAATGATGAATTTCATTCTGAACGGGCTGTAATTCGCTTTGTGGCCAAACAGCTAAATGTTTCTGAAGATATTATTGAAGTTGTATAAACAATAGGCACATTTGGTTAACTATACTATAATGATTAGAGGATAATATGTTCAATATAAGAACATATATCCTCTTTTTTTCATACATAATAGATTTGTTATTTATATAAATTCAGTTTGAAATTCCGACATGTTTAACCAATGCCTGTTCTTGTCTATACTGCTCCTAAACAGGTTAATCAAAGGAGCGGATGAGGGATGAAGAAAAAAGGATTACAAATTACCAACGACCATGGTTGGACCATCGAACGTCTTCAAGAGCAGGAACGCAGAATGAAAAAGGCGAACATGGCGAAACGGATTGCGGTGATTCGTCTCATTATGCAAGGTTACTTAGGAATCCAAGTCGCTGAGCTTTTGAACATCCATCGTGAAACCGTTTCGATTTACGTTCAAAAGTTTAATCAAGGTGGCATGGATGCGCTATTAGAGCGCCATTATGCTCCCGGTAGAAAGCCGTATCTGTCTCCTGACGAAGAACGCGAATTAAGAAAAATGTTGGAAGAAAGTACCCCTGCCGATGAAGGATACGGCATAGAAACGTGCTGGAATACACGAATCATTCAACATGTATTAGAAGAGAAATTTTCTGTCACCATGTCTCGTGGTGGGATTTGTGACATGCTCCATCGATGGGGATTTCGTTATACACGCCCTACGTATACCATCAAACGGGCGAATCCTCAAAAACAAAAAGAGTTTCAACAAGAAATGGAACTCATAAAAAAAACTTGTCCGACAACACGGTCATAATCTATGAAGATGAAAGTCATATTCGGGACTACCAAGCTCTTCGTATCACATGGAGTGTCAAAGGGCGTCAAAAACAAATCCCTACGTATGGACACCACGCGACGGTTAGCTTATTAGGCGGTGTGAATATCGAAACGGGTGAATTTCTCTGTATGGAAACGGAGCAATGTAATGCACAGGCTTTTCGGCAGTTTCTTCAATACACATTGAACCAGTATCCAGATAAACATGTCGTGATGGTCTTAGATAACGCAAAAATTCATCATGCCAAAGTTCTTCAGCCTTTTTTACAGGAGCGCGAAGAACAGTTAACTTTTGTATTCTTACCCCCTTATTCGCCGAATTTAAATTTAGTTGAACGAATTTGGGGCTGGCTGAAAGAGAGCGTGATTGCCAATCGGTTTCATGCCAATCGAAAAGAGTTGCGGGAATCGATTGTTTCGTTCTTGGAGCATCTCACTCAATTTCCAGAAAAAGTGCTCCAACGCATTGGACAGATAGTTATGTCGGAAAATTAATCTGAATCTATATAGTTTTAAAATAAAAACCTTGAAAGGCATAAAGCCAATCAAGGTAATATAATTTATTAGAAGCCTTCTTTTTGTTCCACTGATACATTGTATCTCAAATTCACAAATTACTTTAAAAGAAAGTTATAAATGGTATTTTAGCAAATACAAAATCATATCTCTAAACTTGTTACCTATTCTCTTCATCATACTCCAAAAATAGGTCTTGTAAATCTCCATTAATTGGTTCATTATTATCGTTAATTGTCACTTTAAACTCAATATCCTCTTCTCCTATTGATACTACCCCATCTAACACCCCTAAAATATTAGATACAGCATCCACTTCTACTTGTTCGATTATTTTAAATAATATTTCTTTATTTTTATCTGATAGTTCTGAATAAAACATCAATGCTTCTTTCCAATAGGGGTCTGTAACTTCATTAATATCAGTATTATTGAATATATCTCGATAAAAATTACGATTTTCTTTTATAATTGACTGATGTAAAAGTTTAACAAACTCTTCTTTATTCATATATCTCATCTCCTTCTCATCTCTGGATACAATTGTTTATTTAATTCAATTAATTTTCGAAGTTGAGAATTAGGAATGTCTGGATATACTCTTCTTAACTCCATTATATCTCTTGCTAATAATTGTCTTGCACTCTCAATTCCTTTTGAACTTCTCGAAACTATTCCCCTAGGACCTTTTCTTGTATGTCCAGCTTTTGGTACTAATATTGCTGGTGCATTATTTGGATCATAATTTCGAATGAATTTTTTCATAATTGCTTTTTGTCCAACATGATGTGCATCTAACCCCGGTACACCTTTTATTTCTTTATATAATCCTACACCATACTTACTAAATTTACCTGTATTTTTAACAAGTTTAAATTTTCCTCCACCAACAAAACCAATAGCTGCCGCAGCCGCGACGCCTTTCCATCCTTTCCCTGACTTGTATGCCTTATACCCATCATAAACCGCAAACCCAGCATTGATGGCCAACCATACCCAATGCCCATCCGGATCCACCAACATCACCGGATTGTTATTTGCGTACGTGTATCCATTCTGCGTCAGGATATCGTCCGCATCCCCCGGGTCTGGATCCAAGGATAGGAACACACCTTGTTCTGGGCGGTAGTACCGGGCAATCAGGTAATAAAGACCCGTTTCTTGGTCATATTGGTATCCCGCATATCGGTAGGGGTTTTCATCCGCCAATGCGCCGGATTGGGAAAGAATGTTCCCCCACGCATCGTATTGGTAACGGGCCACGATGTTTCCTTGCGCATCCGTTAGGGCGATGACATCGCCATGGGCGTTATAGTGGTAGAAGTACGTCACGCCGCCTTGCTTCATCGCCAGGCGTTGGCCATCGGCGCTGTACACATACGACCGCACAACGCTGCCGCTTGCATCGGTTTCATATAAGACGTTCAGGCTGTCGCCTTGGTAATGGTAGTTCGTCACCACGCCATTCACGGTCTTCTGGATGCGCCGGCCGTCTTCATCGTATTGATACGTCGCAAACGGCGTGCTTTCGCCTTTTCGGGTGATGGAGACGAGCTGGTCGGCTGCGTTCCATTCATATTGATACTGACCGTCTTCCAATCGGTTGCCGTTCGCATCGTACGTGATTGTTTCGTCACCGAAACGAACCAACTGATTCGCCGCATTATAATCAGCCGTGGTCGTCGCCGACTGCCCATCCTTGGTTTTCACGATTTGCTTCCGATTGCCGAATCCATCGTACGTGTACTCGATCGTCGTTCCATCCGGCCATTGCTCTTCCACTAGTTGATCGAGCGCATCGTAACGGTAAACAATCGCTTCTCCTGTTGGGGACTCGATTTTCGTCCGATTGCCGTTTTCGTCATAACGGTACGTTTCCGATACAATTTCGTTTCCGTCCGCCGTACCGACCGAAACGCTTTCCACGAGGCCGCGGTCATCATACGTAAAGGTCGAACCGGCTCCGTTTCCTGTCGTGAAGGTGCGAACATTTCCTCTCTCGTCATGTAGTAAGTGAAATGACTCGTTAATCAACGGTAGCGGCTCCATTAGGTGTCGATGACTCTAATAAAAAAGGGACTGTCCAATCAGTGGATTGTTCGGCTATTGGACGCCCCGTTCGGACATGTATCTGGCACTTAATAAAGGCCACTGCTGGGTTTGTGGACTACATCCACGAACGTCCGGAGGAAGTGTTGCAGCGCTTAGGGTGTGCAAGATGACTGAGAAGTTAACTTTTCATGTTGCATGTATATAATTTACAGCTAGCTTGGAAAGCAGATCAGCCGATGGCGCCGGAACATCTCCATTGCGTCTTGAGCACCGACTGGGAACTCGGGGACAAAGACATCTTGCGTTACTACGCCCAGCGTCGGACGATTGAATGCTTTTTCCGCCAGGCGAAAGATCAACTGAAGCTGGATGGATACCGAGTTCCCCACATTCGGGCGGTGAAACGGTATTGGGCGGTGGTGCTCTCCTCCTGCGTGTATAGCATCGCCGAATCCCAGCAAGACCTCTCCGCCGGATTGGAGCTTCTTCGATCGCGGAAAGGCCACAGCGTCGTCGAGTTCATTTATAACGCCGCGAAGCAAGAGATTCCCATTGATGTGATCAAAAAACAGCTCCATGTCGCCTAAGCGGTACCCTGTTTGTCTCTTAGAACATGGAAATTATTGTAATAAAAAATGCTCATCTGCAGTATCTAAAAAATTTCCAATTATACTTCGATTTAGTTTTCGGCTCTTCACCACAAGTTGTACTTGATCATTTAAGGTAGGTGTGCATAGAGGAAATAGAGGGTACAAAAAATGCGAATTTTCCTGTATGGTAAAGGTGACCAAACCAAACCATGGAGGGAAATTCGCATGTACTCTCAGTTTATCAAAGAACTCATCGATTTACCAGATGTTTTGATTCAAAAGGTGCGGAAAGAAGGGGAACGTTGGATTTTCGAACTTTCTCTACCCGAACAATGCCCGTTATGTCCTGTCTGCTTGAAGCGCACGATCAAAATGACAGACAAAAAGAAGCAATGGATGCATGGCTATGCTCAGCGAATCGGAATTTTTTGGATCGAACTTCCTGTCGAGCGCAGACGTTGTAGCACGTGTGGCGTGACGTTCAGCACGTCGTATCCAGCCATCTCTCCGCGAAGTGTGGCGACGGATGCGTTTCAGCGATGGGTCGCGCAATCTTGCATCGGAACATCCATTCAGGCGGTGGCTCGTATGCTCAAGCTGCCTTACACGACCGTTGAACGATGGTTTTATACCCATGCCCCTTCCTTCCTATCGAATGACGTCCAACCAAAGGCGGTTTGTGTCGATGAGTTTGCTTTTCGAAAAGGGCACGACTATGGAGTGGCGATCATGGATGCCGAAACGGGAGAAGTGTATGCCATGGAAGCAGGAAAGAACGAGGAAGCCATTGGGCGTGCATTGGCTCATGTGTCTCGTTCCGTTCAGTATGTCGTGAGTGACTTGGCTCCAGCGATGAAAAAAGCGATTCAACGGGTTTGCCCAGAGGCGACACATGTCGTCGACTATTTCCATGTCATTCAGCTGTTTACCGATGCTTTAGAACGTTGTCGCAAATATTTGGGCAAAGGAGGCAAGAAACACGGAAATGTTCGTTACGTTTGCCGTTTATTGAGCCAATGTCCAGAGAAATTGACGGAGGAAGAACGTCAAATCATACGAGAATGGTGTAATGAAAGCGATTACTTAAAGTCTGTTTACCAATCGCTCCAACATGTTCGCTATGTGTTCAAAAGCAAAGATGAGCAACAGGCGAAACGTCGTTTGAACGCCTGGGTTCATCGGTATTTGTTTTGTCCTTGTTCTGCTGTTCGCGCCATCGCAAAATCACTCGTCAAACGAACAGACGAAATCATATCGTGCATTTTATCCCCTTATTCAAATGGGAAAATGGAGGGAACAAATAACAAGATCAAGCTGATGAAACGTCGGGGATACGGATACAGAAATATCCAGCGTTTTGCACTGCGGGTTCGGCTAGAAACAGCTAACATACTTTCATGACAGGTGCAAGTACAACTTTTGGTGATGAACCTAGTTTTCATACTCCCAAATAGCATACCGACTAATGGCTAGAGCGGTTTCGTGCCATGTTTTTCTTGAACAATGGGCAAGTATTTTTTTGAGACGATCCTCTACACTTTTTATATTAAAGTCCTTCATTATAAACAATCCTCTAGCTATCTCCAATCCTGACTTCTTCACCATATTCCCTAACCTTTTTGGACTTGTAACATAAATAGTAAATACTTCAGCAGAATCTGAGTTCCCCTTGATACCAATATCCGCTTCAATTTCAATCCAAAAATCATCAACCTCCTCTCCCCAGTCTTCATCCATTATCGTTAAACAAAATAATTCAGGAATTATCATTATATATGGTTCCCTCCATGCTAAAAATTCAGGTGTGCATTTCGTAACTTATATGTCTTTTTGTTGATAGGACTCTTATAAAATTCCTCATAATTCGCTTGATATACCCTTCTTGTTTTCTTATACTGCATTCTAAATACTTTAGATTTATCTTTACTTCTATATCCTATCCATTTACCATTTTTGTAAAGTGGCTTAGCCCCTGATCCAACCCATGCTTTCCCAGCTTTTTTTGCTAGTCTCTTACTTACTCTACCTACTTCTATAGTAGTGTTACCTTTTCCGTGCTTAGCCGCCAATAAAATCCTCATAATCTTGGCTGTTTCTTTCGCTTTATAAATTCTATACGCTTTAAAAGCAGCACCACCAACAAGCCCTACACCTACAGCAACCGCCGCCGCTTTCCAACCGCCTTTTTTAAAGGCTTTATACCCATCATACGCCGCGAATCCCGCATTGATCGCCATCCACACAAAATGCCCATCCGGATCGACCAGCATCACCGGGTTGTTGTTCGCGTACGTATACCCGTTCTGCGTCAAGATGTCATCCGCATCGCCTGGGTCTGGGTCGAGCGATAAAAACACTCCGTGCGTTGGGTGGTAATAACGGGCCATGAGGTAGTACAATCCCGTCTCTTCATCGTATTGGTATCCGGCGTAGCGATATGGGTTTTCGTCTGCTAGGACGCCCGTTTGGGAACGAATTTGGCCCCATGTGTCGTACTCGTAACGAGCGACCACATTTCCTTGCGCATCGGTTAACGCGATGACATCGCCATGCGCGTTATAGTGATAGAAATACGTCGCATTGCCTTTTTTCATGGCAAGGAGTTGCCCGTTTCCTCCGTATATATACGATCTTACCACATTTCCATCCGCATCGGTTTCATACAGAACGTTTAGGCTATCCCCTTGGTAATGGTAGTTCGTAATGACGCCATTTACATTCTTTTGGATGCGCCGGCCGTCTTCATCATATTGGTACGTCACAAACGGCGTGCTTTCGCCTTTTCTTGTGATGGAGACGAGCTGGTCGGCTGCGTTCCATTCATATTGATACTGGCCGTCTTCCAATCGGTTGCCGTTCGCATCGTACGTGATTGTTTCGTCACCGAAACGAACCAACTGATTCGCCGCATTATAATCAGCCGTTGTCGTCGCCGACTGCCCATCCTTGGTTTTCACGATTTGCTTCCGGTTTCCGAATCCGTCATAGGCATATTCGACTTTTGTACCATCTGGAAGCTGCTCTTCCACTAATTGGTCTAGGGCATCGTAACGGTAGACGGTCGTTTCCCCCGTTGGGGATTCCACTTTCGTCCGGTTGCCATTTTCATCGTAACGGTACGTTTCCGATAAAATTTCTTTTCCATCCGCCGTACCGACCGAAACGCTTTCCACGAGGCCGCGGTCATCATACGTAAAGGTTGAACCGACCCCATTTCCTGTCGTGAAGGTGCGAACGTTTCCTCTCTCGTCATAGTCAAAGCGGTACGTATACGTTCCATCTTGGACGATGGTATTTTGGTCCAAGGCGTTGTATTGATAGGTGATGGTTTGGCTAAAGGAACTATGTGAGAATTGGAATTTCTTCCATTTATCCGAGGTTATCGGATAAATGCTTTTCGTCTTTTTCTAAATTTCATTTTCAATCAAAATACGGTTGGTTGCCACTCGTAGATTTCCTTCCATAAGCCCCATTGGGTCAAACTTTTCTTGAAAAAGAGAAAAACCTTAAGAGAGATATAGACTCTCCTAAGGTTGGCATACTTAACATATACCTGTTACTTCATTCTCATTCGAAATTCAAAACCCTTAACATTCATCGGCATCTTCTAATCCAAAATATTTTTTCACGCGTAATGGAATATCATTTAAATGGTCGCGTTTCTTTAGTTCCATTAACAGATCTTCTTCCGTATGAATCTTGTTGAACATTCCAAATATTTCCCTTTCAATAAACTTTTTCAGTTCGTTCTTTCGATCTTCGTCAGGGATAGGAATCTCAAAATCTAATAGCTCCTTAATTCTTATACTTTCCCCCTGATCCAAGGAACTTAGTCTATGATAAATATGCATCACAAGGCGGCCTAGCTCAAGGTTTTTTATAATAAACCCATAATCGATATGATAATAATTACCATAATTTGATTTTGATAATTTAATTATTTTTATAATCTCATCATTGCTAAAGCTCCACTGGGTTCCCTTCTTTTTAAAAGAATGGGCTTTAAACAACTCATCTAAATATTTTACAAATTCGGATTTATCCATTCTATCACCCCTTAATAAACATGCAAAACTGTTTTCCATTTTCCTCCATGTTCTTGTTCAAATATTCGCTTATATTTTTTTAACTGTCGCTTCCCTCGAGCAATGGCTCTAGGATTATACGGTTTTAATTCATAGATGGTTCTCGTATTGAAGTCCACAAAATCTGGACGAATACCTTTTATCCCTTTATATTCTTTAATTCTTCCCTTTAATTCATCATGCAAATGTGCCATATATTTTTTATGCATCTGTCGACCAAGTTTGAAATTAGATTTTGTGTACTGCCTTCCAACCTTAACAATATACTTCCCTGCGCCTCTAACAAGTTTAAGCTTTCCCCCACCAATCGCGCCAAGAGCCGTTTTTTTGGCGACATACATCCATCCTCTTCCGGTTTTATACGCCTTATACCCATCATAAACCGCAAACCCAGCATTGATGGCCAACCATACCCAATGCCCATCCGGATCCACCAACATCACTGGGTTGTTGTTCGCATACGTATATCCGTTCTGCGTGAGGATATCGTCCGCATCCCCTGGATCTGGATCCAAGGACAAGAACACACCGTGCGTCGGGTGATAGTACCGGGCAATTAGGTAATAGAGACCCGTTTCTTGGTCATATTGGTATCCCGCATATCGGTATGGATTTTCGTCCGCCAATGCGCCGGATTGGGAAAGAATGTTCCCCCACGCATCGTATTGGTAACGGGCCACGATGTTTCCTTGCGCATCCGTTAGGGCGATGACATCGCCATGGGCGTTATAGTGGTAAAAATACATGGAAGTACTTTTTTGTGATGAGAAACTATATAAGTTGCAATTTTGTTTTACATGGCATTGTTCGCTCTTCTTGTCACCGTGCCAGCTTGTCAGGTGATAAAGACGGGACATGGAGATCGGAAATTCTTTATTACAACCTATATACCTAAATTTTTTCTTTGTTTTCTATTCATTTTTTTCACATAAAAGTTCCATGAGCAATTTTTGCTCTCCACCCGGGCATGAAAATGACTCATCGGGGCGCATGCATTTTCACGGAAAAGATCCATGGGCAACGTTTTGCCCTCCACCCGGGGATGAAAATCTCGCGTCAGTCCTGCATTTTCACGGAAAAGTTCCATGAGCAATTTTTGCTCTCCACCCGGGGATGAAAATCTCGCGTCAGTCCTGCATTTTCACGGAAAATAAAAAGACTATCTCATAAATCATGAGATAGCCCATATTACAGCTGTTTTTTTAAACATAATTTCCATGTTCGTCTATTCCTATTGGATAATATGGCATTTTTTCAATAATTCTAAATAGCTCCTCATGTTCACCTGACAACCAATCAACACAAAAATCTTTTGGATTTACATAGTATTCATTTTCCTCATTATCGTTTAACTTGTCACACTCAAACCAATATTTCCTAAATACGGCAATTACTCTTCCGCTAATACTTAATTCGTATTCATATCTCTCTTTGTCAAGATTCGGATCTAAAAATTCCTTTTCTTCTTCAATTGCCTCTTTTAATTCTTTTACATATTTTTGAAAAAGTATTTCATAGTCGTTCATTATCATGGCCTCCATTCATCAGGATAATATCTTTCCTGTTTACTACGATTACATCTTTGACAAGCAGTTTTTAGATATTTTGGATTATTGGCATATTTTATACGTGCCTTTCTAGACATGGCATACCCTTTCTTATAATAATGCTGCTTTAATGATGGATTATGATCGACCTCTAGTTTACCCCCTTTTCTACCACAATACTGACAAGTATAATTATCTCTCTTTAAAACTGCATCTCTTACACTCTTTCTAGTACCATTTCCGTAATGTTTTTTACGATTGTAAATTCCTTTATTTACCTTTATTTTTTTAGGTATTTTCTTTTTAATAACCTTTTTAACAACATACTTAGTACCTACTCTAACAATAACATAAGCAGCAACTATAAGGTAAGGATTACGCCCATCACTATCCGTTAGCATTACAGGATTATTACTTACGTAATTATAGCCATTTTGAGTTAAAACATCATCTTCATCCCCTGGGTCTGGATCCAAAGAAAGGAACACGCCATGCGTTGGATGATAGTATCGGGCAATCAGATAGTACAGACCCGTTTCTTGGTCATATTGGTATCCCGCATATCGGTATGGATTTTCGTCCGCCAATGCGCCGGATTGGGAAAGAATGTTCCCCCATGCATCATATTGATAACGGGCCACGATGTTTCCTTGCGCATCCGTTAGGGCGATGACATCGCCATGCGCGTTGTAGTGGTAGAAGTACGTCACGCCGCCTTGCTTCATCGCCAGGCGTTGGCCATCGGCGCTGTACACATACGACCGCACAACGCTGCCGCTTGCATCGGTTTCATATAAGACGTTCAGGCTGTCGCCTTGGTAATGGTAGTTCGTAATGACGCCATTTACATTCTTTTGGATGCGCCGGCCGTCTTCATCATATTTGTACGTCACAAAAGGAGTGCTTTCTCCTTTTCTCGTAATAGAAACCAATTGGTCCGCTTCGTTCCATTCGTATTGATATTTTCCATCTTCGAGACGGTTGCCGTTGGCATCATAAGAGATTGTCTCTGTTCCAAAACGAACCAACTGATTGGCAGCGTTATAATCGGCATTGGTCGTCGTCGACTGCCCATCCTTGGTTTTCACGATTTGCTTCCGGTTTCCGAATCCGTCATAGGCATATTCGACTTTTGTACCATCTGGAAGCTGCTCTTCCACTAATTGGTCTAGGGCATCGTAACGGTAGACGGTCGTTTCCCCCGTTGGGGATTCCACTTTCGTCCGGTTGCCGTTTTCATCGTAACGGTACGTTTCCGATAAAATTTCTTTTCCGTCCGCCGTACCGATCGAAACGCTTTCCACTAAGCCGCGGTCATCATACGTAAAGGTCGAACCGGCTCCGTTTCCCGTCGTGAAGGTGCGAACGTTTCCTCTCTCGTCATAGTCAAAGCGGTACGTATACGTTCCATCTTGGACGACCGTATTTTGATCCAAGGCATTGTATTGGTAATGGATCGTTTGGCTAAAGGACCCATGAGAGAACATCAACTGCTGTAATTTATCCGATGTCGTCGGATAGGTCCACTTTTGTACCCCTCCACGGTCAGATTGTTCGATGACCCGATTTGCTTTATCAAAGGTTCTTGTCTTGGTCATGCCGTCCTTTAAGTATTTTACAGAAAGTTCATTTCCGTTTTTATCGTAACTAAATTCGTAATACGGAACGTTGTTGTAAGAAATCGTTTTGACCCGTTCCGTTCCGTCATACGTCCATTGAATCGTGTTTCCTTTCGGCAAAACCGTTTTGATTTTATTTCCGTTGGCATCATATTCATTCGTTGTCACATCATTCAACGGACCGACGGTTTTCATGAGTTTACCGGTCGCATCATAAGAATAGGCAAATGTTTGAGACTGGCCGTCGCTGGTTCGAATGACTTTTGAAGTCATATTGCCATTTAAGTCATAATCGTAGTTGACGGAAGTACCGTTCGCTAACAACAGCTGTTTTAAGCGATCCGATAAATCATACGTGTACTCTTTCTTGTTTCCTTTCTTATCGTACTCGCTTAACAGGTTTCCTACGGCATCATAATTCTTTTTCGCCACATAGCCTTCTTCATCCACTTCTTCCGTGACATAATTTCCGCTTGCATCATACTTGTTTTTCGTCACCACGTTTCCTTCCATTAAACGGATCGCGTCAAACCATACCGTTCCCGTGTAATTGCCGCGGAAGACAGCGGATATGTCGATTTTATCAATTGGCTTGGAAGGTTGAATCGAAACGGCGGCACGGTTCCAATCTTGATTGCCAGTAGGGAAATCGGCGGTATACGTTTGGGTCGTTCCATCCACAAAGTATACTTTAGCCGTAATGGCATAATCGCTTGCGCTCACTGTGCCATTGGCTTTTACATTTTCAGCTTTCGAAACCCCAGTAAGCGTAAGGTTAATTGGTGCATCACCAGATGTTTGGCCAACGATGATGGTCTGCTTATACTCACTTGCCGATTGCGTGGTGCTTGTTCTAGATATTTTTAGTGAGTACCCTCCATCAAATGATTGCGTAGAATCTACGCTTCCTCCTGTTCCACTCCAATTCGTGGTGGTTCCTTCAAAACTACTATTTACAACTGGGTTGTAGCTGGAAGAAACCTGCGCTTCTTCCAATTGAACATTATCAAACCAGGCTTCTCCGGAAGCATCTGGAGACTTATGATCGACCTCTAAATAGACGCGAATTTTGGCTGCATTCGAAGGAGTGGTAAACGTCACTTGCCGCTCTGTCCAAGGTCTTGTGCCTACCAATTGACTATAACGATTGTCCGTCCAAGAAATTCGACGATTTTGGCTATCTAAAAATTCAACATTAAAGAACGCACTGGCTTTCGTTAAATTTGTTTTGATTTTTCCACTTAATGTGTATGTCGCATTCGGTTTTACCGCAATTTCTTGCGTAGCGGCCACATAACCGGCTTCTGCACTAGGCGACGTCGAATTCACTGTGATTTTTAACGTTTTTCGTCCCGTCAACCCATTATAAACATTCGTATCTTCCTGTAACTGCCCGGAATCATACGAACGAAGCACAGTCCAAGCGGTCGTTCCCTGTTCAAAGCCGTGATTAGAGAGTAAATTGGTCGCACTGCCCAATGCGTCACTTTCTTCAATCACATTTCCATAGGAATCGTACTTCGCTACAGAAGACGTTTTTCCCGATTGATCGGTTTCGGATACTGGATTTAAGCCATCATACGCAACCGTTGTCTTGTCGCCTTCTGTATCTGTCATGGAGATGACATCGTTATTTGGATTATACTGGTAGATTTCGGTCCCATAGCTATCCTTCGCTGTTAACACATTTCCATTCGCATCGTACGTATATGATTCCGTCGGTGTAGTGGCCCCAACATCATTCGGATCGTATGATTCCTTTAAATTGTTGCCTTCATACACATATTTCGTTGTAATATTTAAGCCGCCTACGTCATCCACAACCTCAATCGGGTTACCAGCCTCGTTGAAAGTATATTGAGTTTTGCGGCCATTCGGCTTTTGTATGAGCAATCGCCGTTCCGTTGGATCATAGGTCAATGTGTATACATGGCCTTCGGAATCACGTACTTGACTAAGCCTGTCGCCGTCGTACACGAACTGATTGACAACTGGCTGATCCTCCGTATGTGTCGGCTCGAATACTTTGACTAGACGATCAATCTCATTGTATTCATATCTTGTCACTTCTCCGCCCGCCTGAGTCACCGTCGTTAACAAATCATTCGTGTAGCCATATGTCACCGTCCGATTCATCGGGCCTATGATTTTTTCGATCTTTCCGTCTGGACGATACTGAATGTCTAATTTTCTTCCCGATGCGTCCGTAATCGACGTAAGCTTTCCATTCGAATAACCGTACGTCGTTGCGTTTCCATGACCGTCGACCATTTTGGTTAACTTGCCATCGCTTTTATTAAAATACATTTTCGTTTGATCTTTCGATTTCACGATCCACTCAGTGGCGGTCTCGCTTAGCTCCAAATAAACACCGGTTGGCGCTTGGTATGTTCCGTCGGCTCGTTTCATAAATATGTGAAGCGTCCCGTCTTCATCCGTCAATCGCGCTTCATTTCCTTGCGTGACGATATTCATTTCCGCATCGCTGTGCCAGCCTTTTCCGAATAAACCGGTCCATGGAGACAAGCTATTGTAGGTTCTGGATAGACCAAGTCCTAGCCCCCTACCTGAAATCGAAACATCTTGTTCATCTATCATGAGATTACCCGTAGCGGCATTCACGCTGCCATACGGAACATCAATGATGGACCAGTACTCTTCTTTTCCTAAATACTCATTCGCTTCCGGAATGTTCACCGTCAAGGCATTGCTGGAAAATACCGTTTCCCCATCCGCATTGTAGGCGCTGAGTCGGAAGTAGTAATGGGGGCTTGTCGCGTATTTGGTCCCCATTTTCGCATACATTGGGGAAGGATCTTTCGGAAGTTCCAATCCTTGTCCATCATGATGCAGCGTTAAGGTGCTGGAATCCCCTTGTTGGATTTCCTCCGGCGTTGGCCAAATTCCTTTGTTTTGCGTCGTCCAATGGTCCACGTCTCCTACATCAAATGCTTCATAGTAAAGTCCATTGAAAATCCACACTTTATACCCTGTCGCTCCAGGAATCTTATCCCAGTCTAACATGACATAACCCGAGTTGCTCCCCGATTGATTGCTGTAAGCAAATCCGGAAGGCGCTGGCGGCACTCGCAAATCCGGAATACGAGGCATATACGCATCCGAAAAGACGGTTTCCCCTTGAGAGTTATAGGCGCTTACTCGAATCCAGTAGTTGGTAGCCGTTGCATATTTCGTTCCCGCATTAGCATAGACTGGAGACGGGTCAACAGCTAATTCTGTGCCGAGACCGTCATTTAAATGCAACTTATATCTACCTGCTTGAATTTCCGTAGAGGTTGGCCAATACTTTTTGTTTTTCGTTGTCCAAGAAGTGACGTTCCCGACATCTAACGATTCATAGTAGGAACCGTTAAAAATCCAAATTTTATACCCCGTCGCTCCACTCACAGGATTCCATTTGAAATCGATATATCCTGTTCCGTTTCCGTTTGTATAACTTACCCCCGTCGGAGCAGATGGTTTTGCCAAATTCGGAATGGTCGGCATATACGCGCCTGACATGGCGCTTTCGCCTTGAGGAAAAATCGCACTGACTCGGAACCAGTAGTTCTTGCTGTTTGGATAACTTCCGCCTGAATTTCGATAGACTGGGGAAGGATCGACAGCCAACTCCGTCCCTAACTGATCTTGATGCAGATCGTATCTTCCAGCACTAATTTCAGAAGGGGTCGGCCAAATTTTTTTCCCTTTTGTACTCCAGGAAGTAACATTGCCTACATCAAACGCTTCATATGATTTCCCGTTATAAATCCAAACTTTATAACCCACAGCGCCAGGAACCCGATCCCATGATAAATTGATATATCCTGTGCCATCCCCATTACTGAAGGCCGTTCCTGTTGGCGTATCGGGAACTGGTATCGTATACGTAACAGACAAATATGGTTTATAACTGCTGTTCGTAGTGGAAACAACTTTTTTCCAATACGTTTGTCCATTTCCATTCGTATGGAGTTTCAATCCATAGTTTGGTTTGGTCCCTGATGCCCACGCTTTGACGGTGTTCGTCACATCGAATTGCGCCCATTGGTCTCTTGCCACATCGACTTTACCAATGTTCGTGGAAGAGGGTTTATTATTCCATGTTAAGGTGCTCGCAGACCATGAACCATTGACCGCATCTAACCATAAGCCGGTTGCTGTTGTTGCATAGTATGAGTGTGTCACATACACGTTGAATGTGGCACTCGTCACATTCATATTTTCGATATTTGATGTATCAGGATTTAAAAATCCGTAACAAGTCCCTGTCGTTCCATCATAATAACCGACTTTTAACACATATTGTCCTTGCGCCGAATCCCATTTACTTGATGCAGAACCATAGTTAGTCGTCGGGTAGGCGCTCATGACAAATGCATCGGTAGCAATAGCAACAGAAGTGCTAGGGTCAATATAAACCGGATAGACGCGCTTCGGATCTTTCAACCACTGCGGATCAGCTTTAACCGTTAAAATATACCCTTGATCATCCTGTTGAAGTTCGTATGTTACATTTTCCGAGCGCTGTGCTTCTCCCGAGTGTTCGTCGATATTCGAATCGACCATAAATGGTTTAGGGAGTTCAAATACTTTTTCATTTTCTTTGTTTGTAAATAAAATCGATCCATCGTCTTGAATATTGGCATGCAAATCGGTTTTCAAACGAAATTTGAAAATGTGATAGCCCGTAAAAGAGTGAAGAACTAAATCTTCTTTCGTTGATTCGTTAAATACGATATTTTGCAAGTCTATATTTGGAAAAATATTTTTATGCACAATCTTATTGTCTTTTTTCTTATAAATAGCGGGAACATCTTTCGCTTGAATCGGCTTCAGTCCATTCCCTGATGCTTCTAAAATAGAATAAGAAATGAAATATTCATTATACAGAAATTTTGCATATTCTCCATCCACCATTTTCTTGTAAAAACGAGGTTCCAAAATCGTATTCTCTGCTTGAACATGATTGGGATGGTCGATGAAGAAAGTGGAAACTTCCTCAAATTGTTTTTCGTTCTTTTTCTTAATATGAATCGGTTCAAAGAAAATTTTTCTGGTAAACGTACCATCACCATTGTAATACACTTTCGTATTCTCTGTTCGTTCCCCTATCAGCTCTCCCGGCTTCAAGTTTATGCTGGGCGCTTCTGGTACTTTAAGAGGTGATTGTTTCATCGCATTGTCAGATTTAGAATAGACGAACTCCGCCAATCCCTCCATAGGAATACTCGTAAAAACTAATAAAAATACTAACCACCAAACAAACCATGTTCTTAGATGCCTCATGTTTTCTCTCCTTATCAATCCTAAGTTGTCTAATTCGAGCTGCATGAGGAGATTTTATGCTATAAAAAACATACTCGCAATATTTTTCGACAAACAAATTTCGTCATTGTTCGACAGAAATCGATTTTATCACTTAACCTTTCAGACAATAGCGATAACGGTTGTTTTTTTCAATTGTTTTGTAAGATCATCCCGCTATGAGAAATGTGAGGAGTAGATGAACAATTAATGATTTTTTTGGAGGATTTGATTACACTTTATTCAAGAAAAGTACAATGAGACATTAACTGCGCCTACTGATGAATCCACCGAGGACAATCTTTTAGATTGAGTTCCAATTTCGCATATTCCGATGTATTTGATTTGATAGAATGCCAATTGACAATACACGAAATAAATTCTAATATTTTAGGACTGTGACAAATGTCGCTGCTTCCTTAACTTGTTGACCATGAGAAGCACTCATTTGTCTAGTCTGAACTTTCAACAAACTACAAAAACAAAATTAATCCTGATACGAAGACATCCTTATTTGATAAAACGATATAAATTCAACAGAGGGATACAAAAATGAGTAAAGCAAAAATTATATTTACTACCATGACAGGCGTTATCATAGGGTTAATCGTTAGTCTTTTATTATTAGTCATAAAAAGTACCGCAAAAGATTTTTTAAAAACATACTCCCTCGATTGGGTTATTGATGTGCTACTTTTTCTCATATTTATTGTCATTATAGTGCAATAATACAAAAGAAAAGAAAAACTAGAAATAAAGGATGCCCACATGAGGCATCCTTCATCTATTACTTCTTCAAGTTGTAGAATGTTTTTATTCCATCGTACACTGCTGTTTCGCCTAATTGGTCTTCAATGCGAAGCAATTGGTTGTATTTTGCGACGCGGTCTGTGCGTGATGGCGCACCTGTTTTAATTTGGCCTGCGTTTGTTGCGACGGCGATGTCGGCGATTGTGCTATCTTCTGTTTCACCAGAACGGTGAGAAATTACTGCTGTATAGCCTGCGCGTTTCGCCATTTCGATTGCTTCGAATGTTTCGGTTAACGTACCGATTTGGTTGACTTTAATTAAGATCGAGTTGCCGACACCTTGTTCGATACCTTGTGCTAATTTTTTCGTATTTGTTACGAACAAGTCGTCACCAACAAGTTGAACTTTTTTGCCAAGGCGCTCTGTTAATAACTTATGACCAGCCCAGTCGTTTTCGTCTAAGCCGTCTTCAATCGAGATGATCGGATATTTGTTGACAAGTTCTTCATACCAAGCAACCATTTCTTCTGACGTTTTCACAACGCCTTCGCCTTCTAAATGGTATTTGCCCGTCTCTTTATTGTAAAGCTCAGAAGAAGCAACGTCCATCGCAAGCATCACTTCTGTGCCTGGTTTGTAGCCTGCTTTTTCAATCGCTTCGATAATTGTTTCAAGCGCTTCTTCGTTTGATTTTAAGTTTGGCGCAAATCCGCCTTCATCACCAACTGCTGTGTTGTAACCTTTTGCTTTTAATACTGATTTTAAGCTATGGAAAATTTCTGCTCCCATGCGAAGCGCTTCACGGAAGTTCGGTGCGCCAACTGGCATAATCATAAATTCTTGGATATCGACGTTGTTATCCGCATGCGCACCGCCGTTTAAAATGTTCATCATTGGAACAGGCAACGTTTTTGCATTAAATCCGCCTAAATATTGATATAGAGGAACGCCTAAATAGTCAGCAGCTGCGCGTGCAACAGCCATTGAAACGCCTAGAATTGCGTTTGCACCTAATTTTCCTTTATTTTCTGTACCGTCTAACGCAATTAATGCACGGTCGATAGCAACTTGCTCTGTCACATCGTAGCTACCAATTAATGCTGGCGCGATGACTTCGTTTACGTTTTTCACTGCTTGTAATACACCTTTACCAAGGTAGCGACCTTTGTCGCCATCACGCAATTCAACCGCTTCATACTCACCTGTTGACGCTCCACTTGGTACAAGGGCACGTCCGAATGCACCTGATTCTGTGTATACTTCTACCTCTACTGTCGGATTGCCACGAGAGTCTAATACTTCACGAGCATAAATGTCAATGATTGTTGGCATCGTTCATCTCTCCTTTAGTTTATTTTTGAATTAACGTTTTTCCTGTCATTTCTTTCGGTTGTTGTAATCCGAGCAAATCAAGCATCGTTGGCGCTAAGTCCCCTAAAATGCCATCTTGGCGAAGCGTAATGCCTTTTTTCGTTACGATGACCGGAACCGGATTTGTCGTATGCGCCGTATTCGGACTGCCGTCTGGATTTAATACTTCGTCCGCATTTCCGTGGTCTGCGGTAATAATCGCAATACCACCTTTGGCGATAATCGCATCGACGACTTTTCCTAAACATTCATCGACCGCTTCAACCGCTCGAATCGTTGGCTCTAATTTTCCAGAATGACCAACCATATCAGGATTTGCGTAGTTTAAAATAATTGCATCGAATTTGTCTGCTTCAATTTCTTTCAGTAAAGCGTCCGTTACTTCGTATGCACTCATTTCTGGTTTTAAATCGTATGTGGCTACTTTTGGCGAGTCAATTAAAATGCGCTCTTCGCCAGGGAACTTTTCTTCACGTCCGCCGCTCATAAAGAATGTAACGTGCGGATATTTTTCTGTTTCGGCAATGCGCAACTGTTTTAATCCGTTTTGTGACAATACTTCACCGAGCGTATTATCAAGGTTCGTTGGCTTAAATGCCACGTACCCTTTTACTGTTTCACTAAAGTGCGTTAAGCATACGAAGAACAAGTTTTTCGGATGTTTCGGTCCACGATCGAATGAACGGAAGTCATCGTTTGTAAACGTGTTTGAAATTTGAATCGCACGGTCAGGACGGAAATTGTAGAAAATGACCGCGTCATTATCTTGAATCGTTGCGACTGGCGTTCCGTCTTCACGGACGATCACAGACGGCAAGACGAATTCGTCATAAATGCCGTTGGCGTACGAATCATCAACGCATGCAAGCGGATCACGGTATGATGGACCTTCACCGTACACCATCGCACGATACGCTTTTTCTACGCGCTCCCAACGTTTATCGCGGTCCATGGAGTAATAACGACCGGATAATGTAGCGATTTCACCGACACCAATTTGTGCGATTTGTTCATTTAACTGTTGAATGTACGTTTTCGCTGTTTGTGGACCGACGTCACGTCCGTCTAAAAAGCCGTGAATATACACATGTTTGACGCCTTCTTTTGCGGCGAGCTTGAGTAAAGCGAATAAATGGTTAATATGACTATGCACACCACCGTCAGAAAGAAGACCGAAAATGTGCAAATTTGTTCCGTGTTTTTTCACATGATCCATCGCTGCTAAAAATGTTTCGTTGCGCTCAAACTCACCTTCGCGAATGGCGATATTCACGCGCGTTAAACTTTGATACACAATGCGACCAGCACCGATGTTTAGGTGACCGACTTCCGAGTTCCCCATTTGTCCTTCTGGCAAACCGACCGCTTCACCGCATGCCGTTAATGTCGCATGTGGATATTCGTTCCAATAACGATCGAAATTTGGTTTTTTCGCTTGTGCAACCGCGTTGCCAAATGTTTCTTCACGAAGAGCAAAGCCATCTAAAATAATTAATGCTACTGGTTTTTTGCTCATTTTCCTGCCTCCACGAGTTGTAAAAACGATTGTGGTTGTAAGCTCGCACCACCAACAAGCGCTCCGTCAATATGTTCTTCCGCTAAAAATGCAGCAATATTTTCTGGTTTTACGCTACCACCGTATTGAATGCGTACCGCATTAGCTGCTTCTTGTGAGAATTTGTTCGCAATGACTTGGCGAATGTAGCCGCATACGTTGTTGGCATCTTCTGCTGTGGACGATTTCCCTGTTCCGATCGCCCAAATTGGCTCGTAGGCAATGACAACTTGCTTTACTTGTTCTTCTGTTAAGCCTTCAAGCGCTTTTTCAACTTGTACACGAACGACTTCATTTGTGCGATTGCTTTCACGCTCTTCTAATGTCTCCCCGCAACAAACGATTGGCACAAGTCCGTGCTTAAATGCCGCAAGCACTTTTTTGTTGACTGTTTCATCTGTTTCAGCAAACATTTCACGGCGTTCGGAATGCCCGATGATAACATACTCCACACCGAGATCTTTTAACGCAACGGGGCTAATTTCACCTGTAAATGCCCCTTGATCTTCAAAGTGCATGTTTTGCGCACCAATTTTTACATTTGTTCCTTTTGTCGCCTCAACTAAATGCGCTAAAAAGAGGGCTGGGGCACATACAACGGCGTCCACTTGCTCGTTGGAAGGAACCTCATGTTTTACTTCTTCCACAAACTGAAGCGCCTCTTTTAACGTTTTATGCATTTTCCAGTTTCCTGCAATAATCGGCTTTCGCATCGCTTTAATCCCCTTTCTTACTTATCGTTTAACGCGACGACACCTGGAAGTTGTTTACCTTCCATAAATTCAAGCGACGCACCGCCACCTGTAGAAATGTGATCCATTTTGTCTGCAAGTCCGAACTTTTCAACCGCTGCTGCCGAGTCGCCGCCACCGATGACCGTATATGTATCTTTCGCATCGGCAAGCGCTTGAGCAACAGCTTTTGTTCCTTCAGCAAACGCGTCCATTTCGAATACGCCCATTGGACCATTCCAAATGACGAGTTTTGATTTCAAAATCACATCGCGATACAATTCGCGTGTTTTCGGACCGATGTCAAGTCCTTCCCAATCACTTGGAATTTCATCGATGTTAACAACTTTTTTATTCGCATCGTTTGAAAAATCGTCAGCTACGACTGCATCCACAGGCATGTAGAAGTTGACGCCTTTTTCTTTCGCTTTTTCCATGAACGATTTTGCTAATTCAATTTTATCTTCTTCTAATAACGATTTTCCGATTTCATGGCCGAGCGCTTTCACAAATGTGTAAGCTAATCCGCCACCGATAATTAAATTATCGACTTTGTCTAATAAGTTTTCGATCACACCGATTTTATCTTTTACTTTCGCACCACCGATGATTGCGGTAAACGGACGGTCTGGGTTCGATAATGCCTTTCCTAACACTTCAATTTCTTTTTCCATCAAAAATCCAGCTACCGCAGGCAAGTGATGGGCAATACCTTCTGTCGATGCATGCGCACGATGTGCTGCACCAAACGCGTCGTTGACATATACATCTGCCAGTTCTGCGAATGCTTTCGCTAACTCTGGATCGTTTTTCTCTTCACCTGGATAAAAACGTACGTTTTCAAGCAATAACACATCGCCTTCATTCATTTCAGCAATCGCAGCTTTCACTGCATCGCCATACGCTTCATCTGTTTTCACGACGCGCTTGCCAAGCAATTCACTTAAACGTTCTGCCACAGCATTTAAGCGCATCTCTTCAACAACTTTTCCTTTCGGACGACCAAGGTGGCTCGCTAAAATGACTTTCGCTCCTTGTTCCATTAAATATTGGATCGTTGGGAGCGCGGCGCGAATGCGTGTATCGTCAGTGACGACACCGTTTTGCATTGGCACGTTAAAATCGACGCGGCAAAATACACGTTTCCCTTTCACATCAATGTCACGGACGGTTTTTTTGTTCATCCTATTTCGCGCAGGAGACTCCCACTTCAACGACCAAAGGGAGTAAGTGGGAGAGGAATGCGCGTTCCCCCTTTCTTTTGTGTATGATATAATAAAGGCGTGGAGAAAACCGTTCAATAAAGGCACTCCAATAACTGCTACTCGATGTATGGAGTTGGTTACAGGAAACGTTGTAACCGTAAAACATCGAGCGTGGATCCGTCTGTTGTGTGTGGAAGCCAAGTACTGCCAACAGACACACCGAGAGAATCGGTAACGATGCAGGCATGACCTGCGTCGTTGGGTAGTCGTCAACCTGCCCCTGATGCAACCCCAAGTCAAGGAAGGAGGACGAAGTCCGTTTGCACTTCTGGGGAGTTGCAAGCCCTCACTTCAAGCGTTAGCTAAGTGGGGGTAGTTGACGGAAAGGCCTCCTTATTCGTGTGATACATAGAAAGGGAGTGGGGATGATCCCCGCTCCCCTTCTCGGTATGTCCAACTATTTATTATAAACCGTTTTGGGCAAACAATCCAAAAAATTATAAACCTTTTGACGCAATGTATGCAGCAAGGTCAACAACGCGGTGAGAATATCCTGTTTCGTTGTCGTACCAAGAAAGAACTTTCACCATGCGACCTTCCATAACCATTGTTGAAAGGGCATCGATTGTTGAAGAAGCTGTTGAGCCGTTGTAGTCACGAGAAACTAATGGCTCTTCGCTGTAAGCAAGAATGCCTTTTAATTCACCTTCTGCCGCTGCTTTTAACGCTGCGTTTACTTCTTCAACAGTAACTTCTTTTTCAAGTTCAGCAACAAGGTCAACAACGGACACGTTTGGTGTTGGTACACGCATCGCCATACCATTTAATTTTCCTTTTAATTCAGGCAATACAAGTGCTACTGCTTTTGCCGCACCTGTTGATGTTGGAATGATCGATTCAGCTGCTGCACGCGCACGACGTAAATCTTTATGTGGTAAATCAAGAATTTGTTGGTCGTTTGTATACGCGTGAACAGTCGTCATCATACCACGAATGATACCAAATTTTTCATGCAATACTTTCGCAAATGGCGCCAAGCAGTTTGTTGTACAAGATGCGTTTGAAATGACATGATGGTTTGCTGGATCGTATTTGTCTTGGTTTACGCCCATCACGATTGTAATGTCTTCGTTTGTCGCTGGTGCAGAAATGATGACTTTCTTCGCGCCTGCTTCTAAATGTTTCGCTGCGTCTTCGCGTTTTGTGAAGCGTCCTGTTGATTCAACAACGATATCAACACCAAGTTCGCCCCATCCTAAGTTTGCTGGATCGCGCTCTGCTTTGACGATAATTTCTTTTCCGTTTACAACGATGTTATTGCCGTTTACAAACACTTCTGCATCTAATGTGCCGTGAACAGAGTCATATTTTAAAAGATGTGCTAACGTTTTTGCATCTGTTAAGTCGTTAACTGCAACCACTTCAATTTCAGGATTTTTTAATGCTGCGCGAAATACGTTACGGCCGATACGACCAAAACCGTTAATACCAATTTTTACTGCCATCGTTTTTGTCCTCCTTTGGAATTATAAGGATATATTTTAGAGGGATGAATCATCCCGTACTAACTGTTTTGCTGCACCTTCATCTGTAATTAAGATGCACTGATGTGCCTGTTTCATATACGCTTGAATTGCTTTTGCTTTCGAAGCGCCTCCTGCCACTGCAATGACGCAAGGAACGTGGCGCACATCTTCGAGCTGAATGCCAACGGTGTTTACTTTATGAACCACTTCTCCATGTTGATTGAAGTAGTATCCAAACGCTTCTGCTACCGCCTTGTTGTGTTCAATTTTTTTCATTTCTTCTGGTGGCGTTTTTCTTCGTTCTGCCATCGTTTTTGCGTCACCTATACCATGAATGACGACCGTTGATGACTTAATTAATTCAAGCACTTCTTTAATAGCTGGTTCTTCAATAATCGATTGATACGTTTCAGCACTTAGCTGGTCAGGGACATGTAACAAACGATAATGTCCCATTGCTTTTTCCGCCATGCGCGCACAAATCGTGTTCGCCTGGTTCGTTACATCTTCTCCAAGTCCACCGCGTGCTGGAACAAATAACACATCTCGGTATTTGACGTCTGGTGTCATCATTTCAGCAACAGCAGCAAGGGTTGTTCCACCAGTTACTGCTACAACGTCTTTCCCTGTTAGTGAATGTTTTATACGTGAGACACAAGCTCTTCCCATCTCTCTTTTCACCCAAGGGGATTGGTCACTGTCTCCGGCAACGACAATGACATCTTTGACAGGAAGTTTCTTTTTTATTTTTCTTTCCAGCTCTTTTAACCCGAGTACTTCTCGCATCATATCTTCAAGTTGAATGAGTACATCGTTTCCTTCCGATGTAACACTCATGCCCGCAGTTGTAATATCAAGCAAATTTTGCTCTTTTAAAAACTGCACTTCCGACCGTAAGACGCGCTCGCTAATGCCTAAGTTTAAGGATAATGTTCGGCGTCCAATCGGTTGCATTAAGCGAATGTGCTGCAAAATTTCGTATCGCTTTTGCATAATCGCGAGAAGATCAGGCAACAATTTTCGTTGAACCTCAATCCATTGTCGCATGCTCTTTTCTTCCTTCTTTACTCTCTTTTTCTTTTCCAGGACGTTTTAAGTCCCACTATGACGTATTATGTCCCACTTTACGTAAAAAAAATTCACCCCTGCTACAACTTTATTGTAACAGGAAGTGAAACGTTATTCAACTGCTTCGTATTTGTTGTAATCGCTTTCTTATGACATCTTTGTGAATGCGACCGTACGCAACGATGTCTCCGTTCATTTCAATGACAGGAATCATAAGATGGTATCGTTCAAGTAATCGCTCATCTTTGTAAATATCTACTTCTTCCCATTCGACTTGTAACTCGCGAAGAATGTCTTTTGCTTCATCACAAAGACAGCAGTTTTCTTTCGAATATAACACGATTTTCATGTTTTGTCCCCTTTATGCATATTGCTTTCGTTTCGAAGCTGGTGGAATACAAAGCTGTTCACGATATTTCGCGACCGTCCGCCGCGCTACACAAATATTGTATCGTTGCTCGAGTAAATCAGCAATGTTTTGGTCGGAAAGAGGTTTTTGCCCATTTTCTTGCTTAATTAATTCCGCAATTAAACCTTTTACTTTTTCTTGCGATGCGTGTTCATCAACACCGCTTGTAAAAAAGCGGCGCATGTCAATTAAACCATGAGGCGTTTGCATATATTTATTTTTCACCGCGCGACTGACGGTCGATTCATGAATGTTTAATGCTGTTGCCACTTCGCGCATCGTAAGTGGCTTCATATGGAGCAAACCTTTTTCAAAATAATCACGTTGTCGATGAATTAACTCACAGGCAATTTGCTCAATCGTTGTTGCTCGCTGCATTAAACAACGTTGGATCCATTGAAACTGTTGACGTTTTTCCTCGATATATTTTTGAACGTGCGGATCATCCGATCGTACTTTCCGTTCATACGATTCATTCCATACAACAGTTGGAATAATTTCTTCATTTATCGTTACATTCCACACCCCATCACTATATGACACGATGACATCAGGGACAATGTACGTCATTTGTTCATCGTTATACAAACTTCCTGGGCGTGGATGGAGCGTACGAATAAGTTCCCACACCCGCTGTAAGTCCGCTAACTCTACACCTAGTTTCGATTTTATTTCTTTCCATTTTTTATGGACAAACGATTCGAAATACTCCGTCACAATCGTCTCTGCTAGCTCATCCCTTTGTGGAAGACGGATGAGTTGTAAATATAAACAATGCGACAAATTTTCCGCTCCTACCCCAGCAGGATCAAGTGACCGTAACATATGAAGTGCTCGCGATATAGTCGTTTCTTCTAACTGAAGATGGCAAGCCGCCTCGGCAATTGTTGTATGCAAATAACCATATTCATCAAGTGACGCAATTAAATAATCAAGTGCTTTTCTTTCCTCGTCCGATACACGCATACCAACGAGTTGGCCATGTAAATGTGAAGCAAGCGAACAATTAAAAGCGCTTACATTTTCAATATAATGCTTCTGATCTGTTCGTTCTCGTCGCTTATTAGCCGTTCGTTTTCGTTCATGCAACTCAACAAATGGATTTTCAAGCGCTTGTTCATGTAAAAGCGATTGTAGTTCGATCGTTGAATATTGCAACAATTCAATCGCCTGTACAAGCTCTTTTGTCAACGCAACTTTTAGCTCTTGCCTTTGCGTTAATTGCATCTCCATTCATGCCATCTCCCTTCATCCTCATTTTATCATCTCTCTAACGGAGAGACGATAAAAACATATTGGATGTTTTTTCTACTATGCATATGCATCGAAGGCATGTTATCATTCTTATAGAACAAGCGAGCAAGCCTCGCAAAATTCATCTATTCGTCCGGTGCGGCACACCGGACTTTATTTTTTTATACAAAAACCCCCGCTTGCATAGCAAGCAGGGGTTAATTAACGCCCTCGGCAGGATTCGAACCCACGCTAAGAGAACCGGAATCTCTCGTGCTATCCACTACACTACGAGGGCATAGTGATAAATGCACTTACCATTATAGTGAAGAAGAAAAAAAAATGCAATAGCGGTGACGTTTAAAATTTAAAAAAGCGGAAACGATGAAAGAAGGGATGCAGAAGAAAAAAAGCGAATACATATGAATGAAAGGTATTTCATTTGACCTTTATTGACCTTTCCTGTATGATAAAAGTACATAAAAAATGAATTATCGGAGGAGGAAGAGTATGAACTTAATTCCTACAGTTATTGAACAAACGAGCCGTGGAGAACGTGCATATGACATTTACTCTCGCTTATTAAAAGACCGCATCATCATTTTAGGAAGCCCAATCGATGATCATGTCGCAAACTCAATCGTTTCTCAGCTTTTATTTTTAGCCGCTGAAGACCCTGAAAAAGATATTTCTCTCTACATTAACAGCCCTGGTGGGTCGATTACAGCAGGCATGGCGATTTACGATACGATGCAATTTATTAAACCAGATGTATCGACGATTTGTATCGGTATGGCAGCTTCTATGGGGGCGTTTTTGCTGGCAGCAGGTGCCAAAGGAAAACGTTTTGCATTGCCAAATAGCGAGATCATGATTCATCAACCGCTCGGTGGCGTACAAGGCCAAGCAACAGAAATCGAAATTGCAGCCAAACGCATTTTATTCTTGCGTGACAAATTAAACCGCATCTTATCCGAAAATACAGGACAACCAATCGAAGTCATTGAGCGCGACACCGATCGCGACAACTTTATGACAGCTGAAAAAGCGAAAGAATACGGTTTAATTGACCGCGTATTAACACGCGTCGATGAAAAATAAAAACAAGGCGGCCTTCCCGCCTTGTTTTTATGCTTCTTTTTGTACATACTCAACAAGTTTGTTTAACGCTTCTTGTTCATCTGATCCATTCGCATAAATGGTGATAACTGCCCCTGTATGAATCGCTAAACTCATTAAACCCATAATGCTTTTTGCATTTACTTTTTTTCCATCTTTTTCGATGTAAATATCGGCTGAAAAACGGTTTGCTTCTTGAACAAATAACGCTGCTGGACGCGCTTGCAACCCTGTTTTCAACCGTACTTCCACTTGCTTTTCTACCATTTTGCATTCCTCCCATAGTTCATAAAGATTTATGAAAATCGATCGGCTGACCTGCACGAAGTCGTTCAGCAATTTCATCTAATTTACGCAGGCGATGATTAATACCCGATTTGCTAATTTTCCCACCAGAAACCATTTCTCCAAGCTCTTTAAGCGTCACATCTTGGTATTCAATGCGCAATTTTGCGATCTCACGAAGCTTTTCTGGGAGCTGATCAAGCCCGATTGTCTCGTCAATATAACGAATGTTTTCCACCTGTCGCAACGCTGCGCCAATCGTTTTATTTAAGTTCGCTGTTTCACAGTTAACAAGACGATTGACAGAATTACGCATATCGCGCACGATGCGCACATCTTCAAAACGCAATAGCGCTTGATGTGCTCCGATAATGCTTAAAAACTCTGCAATTTTCTCCGCTTCTTTTAAATACGTAATAAACCCTTTTTTTCTTTCTAACGTGCGCGCATGTAAATGAAAATTCGTGTTCATCAGTTCACAAAGCGATTCGTTATGTTCACGATATAATGAAAAAATTTCTAAATGATAAGACGATGTTTCTGGGTTATTAACAGATCCACCCGCTAAAAACGCTCCACGCAAATACGAACGTTTACAACATTTTTTTTGCACGAGTTCTGGCGAAATGACGTGAACAAACGAAAATCCTTCTTCCATAATTTTTAAATCTGATAATAGTTCGTGCGTTCCTTCCACCACCCGTACGATATATACGTTATTTTTCTTTAAACGCATCTTTTTGCGTACAAGCAACTCAACTACTACATCATACCCTTTTTTTAATAACGTATAAATGCGCCGTGCGATTGCGGCATTTTCTGTTTGAATGTTTAGCAACAAACGGCGGTTAGAAAATGAAATGGAACCGTTCATTCGAATTAAAGCAGACAACTCTGCTTTTAAACAACAAGGTTTCACGTCAATACCCGTTAATTCTTTCTTTGTTTCTGATGCAAATGACAACGATCCCACCTCCTATAAATATACGTCGTGCGAAGGAGGTGCTAGAAGCGAAACGAGCAACGCCGCTATTTTTTTCGTATCGTGACGCACCGTTCCATCTCGCTCATCAATAATCGCATCACAAATGACTTGTAAACCGAGCTTCTCTAATTCTTCCATATCACAACTGACAGGTGCAGCCAGTTCTTTCGCATATCGCTCTTTCGTTTCTGGCAAAATGGGCGCATTATTGACAATGATAGCATCTAAAAATGCACAAGCCATATGATCATACAGCGCTTTTACATGATCGCTCGCCGTATAGTTTAACGTTTCTCCTGCTTGAGTCATGACGTTGCATATATATACTTTTTTCGCCTTTGATTGACATACCTCTTCGCCAATTTTAGGAACGAGTAAATTCGGTAAAATGCTCGTATATAAACTCCCGGGTCCAATCACAATTAAATCTGCCGTTTGTAATTCTGTAATCGTTTCTTCGAGCGGCTCAATATTTGATGGAGTTAAAAATACACGTTTAATTTTTTTTCCGGAATACGGAATTTTTGACTCACCCGATACGATCGTCCCGTCTTCCATTTCTGCATGCAAAACAACACTTTCATTTGCGGCTGGCAACACTTTTCCACGCACATTTAACACTTTTCCCATTTCACGAACCGCATGCACGAAATCGCCAGTGATGGCCGTCATCGCCGCTAAAATTAAATTGCCAAGCGAATGACCGGATAACCCGTTCCCGTTTTCAAATCGATGTTGAAACAATTCGATAATGAGTGGCTCTACATCAGAAAGAGCTGCAAGTACGTTACGAATATCTCCGGGCGGAGGCATATCCAGTTCATCACGTAATCTCCCCGAGCTTCCGCCATCATCTGCAACGGTGACGATCGCTGTCAAATCGACATCATATTGTTTGAGCCCCCGAAGCAAAACAGGAAGCCCTGTGCCCCCGCCAATGACAACAATTTTTTTCATCGGTGCGTATCCTTTCTTTTTGCAATATCTCGATGTGATACATGCGTTGTATATTCGTCAGCAAAATAACGTGCGATATACTCCGCTAACGTTACAGAACGATGCTGTCCACCTGTACATCCAATGGCAATGACGACTTGACTTTTTCCTTCTCGCTTATAATGTGGAAGCATAAACGAAAGTAAATCCGTTACTTTTTCAATAAATTTTTGCGTCTCCGTCCATTTCAAAACGTAAGATGATACTTCCTCATCTAGTCCTGTTTTCGGACGCATATGCTCGATATAATGCGGATTCGGTAAAAAACGAACATCAAAGACGAGATCCGCATCAATCGGCAACCCATATTTAAAGCCAAATGAAACAACATTGACAGAAAACGTTGTCGTAGCTGGTGTCGCAAATGTTTGAACAATTTTTTCGCGCAGTTCGCGCGGTTTTAAGTTGGATGTGTCGATAATCATTTGCGCGCGCCCTTTCAATTCCTCGAGCAACTGGCGCTCCAACTTAATTCCTTCAAGTGGCAATCCGCTTGGAGCAAGCGGATGAGAACGCCGCGTTTCTTTATAACGGCTAACAAGTGTCGTATCGTTCGCATCTAAAAATAAAATTTGTGGCGTCACCCACGATGTTTCTGCCAAATCATCGAGCGCTGCAAAAAGACGATCGAAAAAATCACGACTCCGCAAATCCATGACGAGAGCAATTTTATTCATTTTATTTCCTGACTCTCGAATTAATTCAAGAAACTTTGGTAACAACGTCGGTGGCAAATTATCGACACAAAAATAGCCTAAATCCTCAAAACTTTGGATCGCTACCGTTTTTCCTGCTCCCGACATCCCTGTAATAATCACCATATGAACATGTGCTGAGCCTGTGCTCATCGCCCTCTCCCCTTTCTTTAACTCGGATCAAGCCGGTAAGACAACAACTCAAATTCCTCTGTATACGTGAATGTGCCGTACATAATGCCCGTGCCTTTCACGACATAGTCAATAATATGGTAATCGCCTGGCGCCATCGGCAACGTCGATATATGTTCAATTGGATGCCAAGCGAGTTCTCCTTCCTCACATTGTAATACGTTTTCCCCTTCAAAATGTTCCGCAAAAAACGTAAACATCATCCATTCAGAAACGACTTCTTCTCCTCGCTTCATGACAAACGTAAATACCCCTTTTAATTTTGGGTTTTTCAAATAAATACCTGTTTCTTCACGATACTCTCGCACACAAGCTTCCCGTACTGATTCTCCTTGTTCCATTTTCCCCCCCGGCGCTACCCACCAACCGCGCCGAGGTTTCTTTAACAAAAGAACGTGTCCGTCTTTCACTAATACACAGTTCGTCACTCGTTGCAACGTCCGTTCACCTCAATACTGACTATGTTTTTTTTCATTATACTATTTCTTACAAACGGTCACAAAGTATAATTTTTGAAACGTTTTCATAACCGTAACAAAAAGAAAGCACGGGACGAAAGCCCGTGCCAACAAGTATATATAAAAAGGGGGTCAATTACTTACTTTTATCATACTCTTTTATTGTTTCAAGCGTGTTACAGTTCAATTAAAGCCACATTACGTTTTCATTACTGAATGTTAAGCTTTTCCTTTAATTCTTCTACGTAATGTTGAGCGCTTTGTGCCGCAATACTTCCGTCACCTGTTGCGGTAACAATTTGACGAAGCGACTTTTCACGCACATCCCCTGCTGCAAAAATGCCAGGCACTTTCGTTTCCATTAATTCGTTCGTTTCAATATAGCCGTTTTCGTTCGTAATGCCAAGTGAAGCAAACGGCTTTGTTAGCGGCACCATACCGATGTAAATAAACACGCCATCACACGGGAACTCACGCTCTTCCCCTGTTTGTGTATGAACGAGCGTCACGCTGCCGACACGACCATCTTTTTCGTTAATTTGCTTGACTGTATGATTCCAAATAAAATCAACCTTCTCATTCGCAAACGCTCGTTGCTGTAAAATTTTTTGCGCACGCAACTGGTCGCGACGGTGAACGATCGTCACTTTACTTGCAAAACGTGTTAAATACACACCTTCTTCAACGGCTGAATCCCCTCCACCGACAACGACAAGCTCTTTGCCTTTAAAAAACGCTCCGTCACATACCGCACAATACGAAACGCCGCGTCCCCCCAATTCTTTTTCACCAGGAACGCCAAGCTTTTTATACTCTGCACCTGTCGCAATAATAACGGCACGAGCTTTGTATTGTTGATTGCTTGTGACAACCGTCTTATACGCTTCGCCGTCAATCACTTCTTTTACATCACCGTACGCATATTCAGCACCAAATTTTTTCGCATGTTCAAACATCTTCGTCGCGAGCTCTGGCCCAAGAATATGTTCATACCCTGGATAGTTCTCTACTTCCTCTGTATTTGCCATTTGACCGCCAGGAACCCCGCGTTCAAGCATAAGCGTCGATAAGTTCGCTCGCGATGTGTACACCGCTGCCGTCATCCCTGCTGGACCTGCGCCAATAATAATGACGTCATAAATATTTTCTTGTGACACGTTTCTTCCACCCTTTCTTTATGCATGACTCTCCATTTTATCATTTCCATATTTCTATCGTAATACAACAAAACAAAAGGGTCTATTAACTTGCTCATCCGTGCCACTGCTGTTTCATAACTTTCACATACTTTCCGATCGTTGCTACTGACACCCCATAACGTTCTGCAAGCATTCGCTGTGTCACACGCTCACCACGACGTTTACGAAACATATATTCAAACGCCGCTGCCCATCCTTCGTGATTAGAAAACGAATCGATTTCCTTTATTGCCTCGATAAAAAAAGAAAACCAAGCAATATATAAAGGCTCGTATTCAAACCCGTTATGTTGAATAAGCAACGTCACGATGCGATGCGCATCGACAACATGCGCGGATGGTTCATGTTCATATCCGTATACGTAGTCGCTCCATTCCTGCAAAAACGGATGAGACCATGATTGTTTTGGAAACGGATAATCGCTTGCTATAAACGATTTGCCTATTAAATATAACGCATACAATGAAGAAGCAATATCTTGTTTTGCAAATAATGACTGAATGTGTTCAATCGTCTGTTCACGATAACGCCACGGCTCGCTTCCTTTTTTATCTGGGTGAAGCGCAATGAACTTTTTCCACATCGACTCCGCTAGCATGCGATATCCCATATGATATGCAGCATATGCGTACCAATAATAAAACGGTGCATCCCCTTCAAAACCGCGGCGTTGTAACTGTCGCAACCATTGAAACGCTAAATCATAGCGTCCGACAATTGCAAACGTCACCCCAAGCTTATAGCGATGCTCAAATGAAATCGGATGTACGCGTTGTAACGACTGAATAAGTGAAAATAGTCGCTCTTGTTCTTGTAAATAATACGAAAACACCGCATCATTGCAAAGAGCATGTAAATTACCTGGATTTTGCTTTAAAATGTATTCGATCGTTTGTTTCGCTTTCCCGACATTCCCTTGATAAAAATAAGCGAGCGCTAAATTGTTGTAAGCCGCCCAATGTTCTGGATGCTCTTTAATCATTTCTTCAAACAAAACAATCGCTTCTTGAAACTCGCCTTTTTCAAGCAGCGTACGAGCCTGTTCTTGCTTCATTAACATATCATCATAATTCAGCCACTCGTCATCTTGTTCAATCGTTAAAATATCTAATAAATCGAGCGTATACTCCGCAAACTCTCCATCCGGTTCGCGTTCCATATACTGCTCCGCATATTTCGTCGCCTCACCAAACAACCCTAAATGAGCATAGTTGTTCGCTAAAAAGTAAAAACATTCCGCTAAATCGTCGTCTTGTTCAATAATGCGTAATAACCATTCGTTCGATTGCGCATATTCCCCCAATTCTGACAATACAATCGCCAATTGGCACGCAAATGTGCTTTGTTCTGGCTCCAGTTGCACCGCCCGTTGCAAATACGCTTTCGCTTTACGTAAATCGCGACGACGATAATATGTGACACCTTTATTAAAAAAGTACGTACCGTCTTGAATAAACGGAATGACTTTCCCGACACGTTTTTGCAAATGTTTTTTCATCGAACCCTCCATGTTGATTTCTTTCACCGAAAGAAAGTATACCACATTTTCGCTTCAGAACAACATGGATGGAGAAAAAAGCGTTACCGATGACGCTCCGCTAATACGGAAAGCACATCATCGAGCGACACACGCTGTTCACGCAACAAAACGAGTAAATGATATAATAAATCTGCCGCTTCCCATCGTAGTTCTTCTTTTGAGCGGTTTTTAGCTGCAATAATGACTTCTGCCGCTTCCTCCCCAACTTTTTTTGCGATCTTATCAATTCCCTTTTCAAATAAATACGTTGTATACGACCCTTCAGGACGTTTTGCCTCACGTTCTGCAATCAGCGACTCTAACACGCTTAAAATCGCGAAACGATTCGGCGTAGCAACTGGCTTTTCATCGTTTAACCGATGATGAAAACAAGAGTATTCCCCTGTGTGGCATGCCGATCCTTTCGGCTCAACGAGTATAAGAAGGGCATCCGCATCACAGTCATAACGAATATCAACAACTTTTTGTACGTTTCCGGACGTTTCTCCTTTATGCCATAACTGTTGCCGCGAGCGGCTATAAAACCATGTTTCTTTCGTTTCTAACGTCTTTTGCAACGATTGCTCGTTCATATACGCTAACGTCAACACTTCTTTACTGTGTGCATCTTGGACGATCGCCGGCACAAGTCCTTGTTCATTAAATTGAATATTCATCGGACGTTTACCCCCTGTTCACGCACGTACTGTTTCACTTGCTGGACGGACGTTTCTTTATAATGAAAAATCGAGGCGGCTAATGCGGCATCTGCTTGAGCGGTTTGAAACACATCAACAAAATGTTGGGCGCACCCAGCCCCTCCTGATGCAATAACAGGAACAGAAACAGCTTCACTTACTCGTTTCGTCAACGCCAAATCAAAACCGTCTTTTCCACCGTCACGATCCATGCTCGTTAATAAAATTTCTCCTGCTCCACGTTTGACAGCCTCTTTCGCCCATGCAACAACTTCCCAATTCGTTGGACGGCGACCGCCATGCGTATACACGCGCCACGATTGCATCGTTTCATCATATTTAGCATCAATCGCCACGACGATACATTGCGAACCAAAAAAATTCGCTCCCTCTGTAATCAACTCTGGGCGTAATAACGCAGCCGTATTAACCGACACTTTGTCCGCTCCCGCACGCAAAATCGTTTTCATATCTTCTAATGTGCTAATTCCGCCCCCGACCGTAAACGGAATGGCTAGCTGTGCAGCGACACGCTGAACGACGTGTACCATTGTTTTTCGTCCTTCATGTGACGCTGAAATATCTAAAAAAACAAGCTCGTCAGCTCCTTGTTCATCATATGCACGCGCGAGCTCAACCGGATCACCCGCATCGCGCAACGAAACAAATTGCACCCCCTTGACAACACGACCATCTTTCACGTCTAAACAAGGAATAATGCGTTTTGTAATCATTGTTCCACCGCCTTTAACGCTTCAGCAACAGTAAACTGCCCTGTATATAACGCTTTACCAACAATCGCTCCAGCCACTCCTTCATTTTCGAATTGCTTTAAGGCGTGTAAATCATCGAGCGAGCGAATGCCGCCAGAAGCAATAACACGTTTGTTCGTCGCCTGAGCTAGGCGAACAACCGCCTCAATATTTGGACCGGATAACATCCCGTCTGTCGCAATATCGGTAAAAATAAACGTTTCTGCTCCAGCGTCCGCAAGCTGTCTCCCGAGTTCAACCGCTTCGATCGTCGACGTATGTGTCCATCCTTCTGTCGCAACAAATCCGTTTTTTGCATCAATACCGATGACAATGCGTTCACCATACGCGCGAAGCATCGCTTTCACAAACGAAGGATTCGAAATCGCAGCACTTCCTAAAATGACGCGCGATACACCTTGTTCTAAGTAATATGCCACGTCTTCTTCTGTACGAATACCACCGCCAATTTGAACGTTCACCGCAAGCGTTTGTGCCACTTCGACGACGAATGCATCATTCACCCGTCTTCCTTCTTTCGCCCCGTCTAAATCGACCATATGAATCCATGTCGCCCCTTGTGAAACAAACGAACGCGCCATTTCGACTGGCGAATGTCCATATACCGTTTCTTTGTTATAGTCTCCTTGCACGAGACGAACACATTTTCCGTCACGCATGTCGATGGCTGGATAAATCGTAAACATTAGTTTCTCTCCCTTTCTACAAGCCTTGCATAATTTTGCAATAGACGCATGCCGAGTGCCCCACTTTTCTCCGGATGAAATTGTGTCCCGAATATCTTCCCGCGTCCAACGACCGCAGGAACTTCTACATCATATTGCGCACTTGCTAGCACAACGATTCGATCATCTGTTTGTACATAATACGAATGAACAAAATATACATGCCCTCGTTCAACGCCATCAAAAAGCGGAGACGATTGATGGAAAGCAAGCTCGTTCCATCCCATATGCGGCACTTTATATCGTTTTCCTTCTTTTGTCATGCCCGTAAAGCGAACGACACGACCTGGGAGCAACTTTAGCCCAGCCGTCAAACCGTTTTCTTCGCTTTCTTCAAACAACAACTGCATGCCTAAACAAATGCCAAGAAGCGGCTTTCCTGCTGCAACTTGTTCGTGGATAAAAGAGTCCAGCTTCGTTTCTGTTAACATGTGCATCGCATCTTTAAATGAACCAACACCAGGCAAAATGAAACCATCTGCTTGACTCAACTTGTTTTGATCGCTTTCAACGATATACGGCACGTTTAACCGTTCTAACGCTTTGCTGACGCTATATAAATTGCCCATACCATAATCAATAATGCCGATCATTTACAACATTCCCTTCGTTGACGGTACAGATTTGACGCGTGGATCGATCATTGTTGCCTCATCAAGTGCACGCGCAAGTGCTTTAAACACCGCCTCAATCATATGATGTGTATTGCGCCCATAATGAACGATGACATGCACATTCATTCGCGCTTCTAATGCTAATTTCCATAAAAATTCATGTACGAGCTCGACATCAAACGTCCCTACTTTTTGACTCGGAAACTCCCCACGAAACTCAAGATGCGGGCGATTGCTCACATCGATGACGACTTGCGCAAGCGCATCATCCATCGGAACGAACGCATTTCCGTATCGTCTAATTCCTTTTTTATCACCAAGTGCTTGGCGAATTGCTTGCCCTAAACAAATGCCGATATCTTCTGTCGTATGATGGTCGTCAATATGTGTATCCCCTTTGGCGTGAACGGACAAATTAAAATGCCCATGCTTGGTGAATAAATCAAGCATATGTGTTAAAAACGGCACACCCGTTTCTAACTCCGCTTTTCCTTCTCCGTCCACCGCAAACGTAAGCTCAATTTGTGTTTCACTTGTCGCTCGTTGAATGGTTGCTGTTCGCATTATTTTCCTCCCCTTTTTAACCGTTCCTCTACTGCTCGTGCATGTGCTTCAAGCCCTTCTAGTCGTGCAAACGCCGCAATTTTTGCCGCATGTTGTTGCCAAGCTTGCTCGCTATAAAAAATGATGCTTGATTTTTTCATAAATGCCTCAACTGTTAGCCCAGACGAAAAACGAGCGGTCCCATTTGTCGGCAACACATGATTCGTTCCTGCAAAATAATCTCCTACCGGTTCAGAACTGTACGGGCCTAAAAAGATCGCTCCTGCATGTCGAATGTCACCTAATATTTCAAACGGCTCTGCCGTCATCACTTCTAAATGTTCAGGCGCTAATTCGTTCACGACATCAATCGCCTGTTTCATCGTATCAGTTACGTAAATGGCGCCATATTCATTGATCGCTTTTTGGGCAATTTCTTTTCTTGGAAGGGTAACAAGCTGTTTTTCCACCTCTTCCTCTACTTTTAAAGCGAGTTGTAAAGACGGTGTCACCAATATACTTACCGCCCGCTCATCATGTTCTGCTTGCGATAATAAATCGGCGGCAATTTCGTTCGGTTTGGCTGTTTCATCAGCGAGCACGACAATTTCACTCGGTCCCGCAATCATATCAATATCGACTTGACCGAACACTTCCCTTTTGGCAAGTGCGACGTAAATGTTTCCAGGCCCAAAAATTTTATCGACCGGCTCGATCGTTTCCGTACCGTATGCTAATGCAGCGATCGCTTGAGCACCGCCTACTTTATATATTTCTTGCACACCGAGTTCACACGCCGTAACAAGCACCGCCGCTGGCAACGTGCCTCGTTCATTTGGTGGAGAAACGATGACGATGCGTTTCACTCCAGCCACTTGTGCAGGGATGACATTCATAAGCACCGAAGACGGATAAGCCGCTGTCCCCCCCGGCACATATAACCCGACTGCATCAAGCGGGGTAACTTTTTGTCCGAGAATCGTTCCGTCGTCACGCGTCATAAACCATGATGTCTCACGTTGACGTTCGTGATATTCGCGAATGTTTTGTGCCGCCTCGCGAATAATTTGAACGATGTTTTCATCCACAAGCCAATACGCCTCTTCAATTTCTTCTTGTGTAACAGCAAGCGTATGAGGTGAAATGCCGCCAAACATTTCCGTATACTTTTTTAACGCCGCATCCCCATTGTTGCGTACGTCATCAATGATTCGCTTTACCGCTTGTCGTTGCTCTTCCGTCCCATTTTCAATCGTCCGTCGAAGCGATACAACTCCTTGTACACGTTCAATTTTCATCATTTTCCCCCACTTTCTCGATCGCGTACGTTAAACGATCAACCATTCGTTCAATCGCCCGATCTTGCATGCGATAACTCACTGGATTGACAATAAAACGCGATGTCACATCAACAATTCGTTCGAGCTCAACAAGCCCATTTTCTTTTAACGTTCGCCCTGTCGAAACAATGTCGACAATTCGTTCCGCTAAACCGATAAGCGGTGCTAATTCAACAGACCCATTTAGTTTAATAATTTCTACTTGCTCCCCTTGTTCGCGAAAATAGGTCGATGCAATATTTGGATATTTTGTCGCCACCCTTGGCGCAATCGGATGAACGTGCGTATTCGGAAGTCCTGCCACCGCCAAATAGCAAGGGCTAATGCGCAAATCTAACATTTCATACACATCGCGTTCTTCTTCAAGGAGCACATCTTTACCGGCAATGCCAACATCAGCAACTCCATGTTCAACATATGTGACAACATCCATCGGCTTCGCCAAAATAAAACGCAGTTGCTCACTTGGCACGTCAATCATTAGTTTTCGAGAATGTTCCAAATCATCGGGAATGTCATAACCTGCTTGTTTTAACAAAGCAAGCGCCTCTGAAAAAATACGACCTTTTGGCATCGCAACCGTCAGCATGATTGTTCATCCTTTCCGCGTTTCCCTAATACGTACTCTACATCGTCAAATGATGCAGTAAATTGATCCATATCTCCTACACCAGCAACGTGTTGCAATACAACTTTTTCCCCTTTTTTTCTCATTTCCGCAGCTTTCGCATACGCCTCCGCAAAACGTTCTTGACTAAAAATAATGCACGTCGTCTTTTCTCTACGGTGTTGCTCACCAATCGCCTCCATTAAACGATCTAAACGGACGCTAAACCCTGTCGCAGGCGATGGACGATGGAATTTTCCTAACAATTCATCATATCGACCGCCATTTCCGAGTAAAAACCCAATGTTTTTTGCGTACACTTCAAAAAGAACGCCAGTATAGTAACTCATATGGCTCACTAAGCTCATGTCTAATTTCACCATGTCGGTGACGCCATATTGTTTTACATGCATCCATAATTGCTCTAGTTCCTCGACTGCCCGTCGCTCCTCCTCTGTTGTTGCGAATGCTTTTGCTTCCGCAACGACTTCCTCTCCTCCTCTTAGCGTTAAGAGTCGTAAAAGGCGATCACGATCAATCGAGGAAAGCGGCAACGATTTGACGTGTTCGCGATAACCAACATAATTTTTTTCATATAAAAAGCGACGCAACGTTTCTACTCGTTGTTCGTGGCGCAAAATATCAAAAAACAACGCATCCACATAACCAATATGTCCGATTGTCACCGTAAAGTCGCGCAATCCTGCTCGCTTTAAAGCAAAAATCATTAAACTGATCACTTCTGCATCAGCATACATCGTACCATCACCAATATATTCCACTCCCACTTGCTCAAACTCTGCCGGTCTCCCGCCTTCACGCTGCTGAGCACGAAACACATTTGCTGCATACGCTAAACGAAGCGGACACCCTTCTTTATATAATTTCGATGCCGCTAAACGCGCAATGGGCGCGGTCATATCTGGGCGCAACACGAGCGTATGTCCTTCCCGATCAAGCAATTTAAATAATTGCTGATCTAAAATGGCAGAAGCAGCTCCAACCGTTTCGTCATATTCTAACGTCGGCGTTTCAATAAACGAATACCCCCACATTTCCATTTCTGCCATCATCGCTTCCCGCAACGCTCGTTTTGTTTTGTATACATCTGGCAACGTATCTCGCATGCCAAGCGGTTTCTCAAACATAAATACTCTCATTTTTGTCCCGTCCTTCTTTTACTTTAGTTCGCTAATATATTAGCAAAGTAAAGTTTGTTATTTGTAGTTTACTCCCCATTTTTCATTTCGTCAACTACAAACTCATTCGATTTTTTTCGACTTCATTCCTTTTTATTCATAAAAAAACGCCTTAGCGTTCGCTAAGACGAATGATTTGCATCGGATTGCCGCCGACAAATGCACCAGCTGGTACATCACGATGCACGAGCGTACCTGCGGAAACAACAGCACGATCCCCGATCGTCACCCCCGGCAAAATCGTTGAATTGGCTCCAATCATAACGTCGTTTCCAATAATGACATCCCCAAGCCGATATTCGTTCACTAAATATTCATGTGCTAAAATGGTCGTATTGTAGCCAATAATCGTGTTGTTACCGATGTGAATTTTTTCCGGAAACAAAATATCTGGCATCACCATAAACGCAAGTGCTGTATGCTGACCAATGTCCATCCGTAAAAACGTGCGATATAGCCAGTTTTTCAACGGAAAAAAGGGAGTATAGCGCCCGATCAAAATGACGATGACATTTTTCAATACTTTCCAAAACGAAACGGTTCGATATAGTTGCCACAAAGAGTTCGTTCCGGTTACAACATAGCGTTCGGTTTTTCTCAACGCGATGTCACCCCTAAAATGCTTAATAAATCACTCATTTTTTCAAGCATAAAGTCTGGTTCGTATGTAGCTAAATGTTCGCGCCCTTTGATCGTCCAAGCAACTCCCGCCGTTTTCGTTCCCGCATGCTTTCCTGCTAAAATGTCATGGTGGTTATCGCCGACCATTAACGTTTCTTCCGGTTTTGCCTGTAAACAAGCGAGCGCCTTTTCAATCGGCTCCGGATGCGGTTTTGCATGCTCGACGTCATCAAGCGTAATCACACATTCGAAAAACGAGTCTAACTTTGTTAACTTCAATCCCATATTGACCGTATGGCGAATTTTTGTTGTGACAATGCCAAGTTTAAAACCTTTTTCATGTAGCGTTTGTACAGTATCATATACCGTTTCGTATTCTTTCACTAACGCATCGTGATGTGCATGATTAAACGCCCGATACGTTTCAATCATTTCATCAACGCGCTCTGGATCAATCGCTTCAAACGTATCACGCAATGGCGGGCCAATAAAGGCGAGCACATCTTCGCGCGTATATTGATTTGGATAATAATGATTGAGCGTATGCAAAAATGATTCAATAATTAAATCGTTCGTATTAATGAGCGTTCCGTCTAAGTCAAATAAAATCGTGTTAATATTCATACGTCGCTTCCTTTCTTTTTCGTTGTTCCATTCTATTCCAAATAAAACTTAACGTAGCTGTAAGCAAAATTGCCGTTGTTAGCCGAATGACTAAAAGCGGCCATACAGGAATTCCAAGCGGCACGAACAATAACGTATCTTCTACTACCGCATGGCACGCCACTAAAAATAAAAACGTCAACGTTAAATCTTTTTTAGATACCCCGTCTTCTTTCACCGCTTGAATCATAACACCAGCCCCGTAAGCAAGACCGAACAATAAGCCTGCTGCCATCGTAAGCGACGCGTTTTCGCGAATGCCAAGCATTCGTGTAAATGGAGACAACCATGTAGAAAACGTATCTAGCCACTTTAATTCTTTTAACACTTGAATCGCAATCATAAGCGGAATAATAATGAGCGCTAACTGCCCAATACCATATAGCGCCTTTTCGATCCCTGTCCAAACGATTTCTCCCCACGTATGCGGCGTTGTCGAAGATTGCGGCATAAAGCCGTACTTCGCCATTTGTTCTCCGCCATCCCATAACACATGAATAAGCCAAGCGGACGTAAACGCTAAACCGACGCGCACAGCAACCGTCCACCATACACGAACGCCTACTTGGGCGGCAACAGCCGACTCAACGAGCATATTGTGCGAAAATGACAACATGACCGCTAAAATAAACACTTCTTTCACTGTCAAATCCATCGTTAACATCGCACCAATGCCTGCGTATAAATTTAAAAAATTGCCGAGCACTAAAACGACCGCAGCATCTCCCGGTAAACCGATCCATCGCATCATCGGCGTTAACACATTTGTCACCCACGGCAAAACGGGGGAGTATTGTAAAAGCGTCACAATAACCGTAATCGGAAAAATCACTTTTCCGAGCGTCCATGTCGTTTTTAACCCAACAAACAAACCCCTTTGGAGCATCTCGCTCTCCCCCTTCGTTTAATCGTTGTACCGCTCATTCGCTAAACCGCGCATGCGACGCAAAACAATCATCATGACCGCAAACACGATAAGCAAAGCTGAGATAAACTGCGCCATGCGAATCGTTTCTGTTAACATTAAACTATCTGTTCGCAATCCTTCAATGAAAAAGCGTCCAATCGAATACCAAATCACGTACGTGAAAAATAATTCCCCTCGTCGCAAATTTCTTCTCCGCAACGCAAGCAAAACGAGAAACCCAAGCACATTCCATAACGATTCGTATAAAAACGTCGGATGGTAATATTGCCCTTGTATGTACATTTGATTAATAATCCAATCCGGCAAATGTAAACTTTCTAAAAATGCGCGCGATACAGGTCCACCGTGCGCTTCTTGGTTCATAAAATTCCCCCAACGTCCAATCGCCTGCCCTAAAATAATGCTTGGTGCTGCAATATCGGCTAGTTTCCAAAACGACAGCCCTCGTTTTTTAGCGAACACAACACCTGTTGCGATCGCACCAATTAAACCGCCATGAATGGCCAAGCCACCGTTCCAAATTTGCGGAATTTCACCTATATGTTTGGAATAGTAGTCCCATTGAAAAATAACGTAATACGCCCGTGCACATACAATCGCAATCGGCACAGCAATTAACACAAGATCAACAAATGTTTCTTTTCGTATCCCTAACCGCTCGCTTTCTTTTGTTGCCAACCAAAGTCCAAGCAATACACCAGTCGCAATAATGACACCGTACCAATAAATTGTAATAGGACCGAGCTGAAAAAAGACTCGATCAAGTGGTTGGATATATAAAAACATGTTTCTCCATCCTCTCATTCATAATCGTGTTCCGCATCGCCAATTGCATCCGCTAACCGCGCAGAAAATTCTTCTGCTGCGTTGACCCCCATGCGCTTCAAACGGAAGTTCATCGCCGCCACCTCGATAATGACCGCTAAATTTCGCCCTGGACGAACAGGAATCGTCAACTTCGTCACTTCCGTATCAATAATTTTTACTTTTTCCTCTTCAAGCCCGAGACGATCGTATTGTTTATTCGGATCCCATAGTTCTAAGTCGATCACGAGCGAAATGCGTTTATGCGGGCGAACTGCACCTGCACCGAACAACGTCATAACATTAATAATTCCAAGTCCCCGAATTTCAAGCAAATGTTCAATGAGCTCGGGGGCGCTACCGATGAGCAAGTTTTCATCTTCTTGTCGAATTTCGACACAATCATCGGCGACGAGACGATGTCCGCGCTTTACAAGTTCAAGTGCCGTTTCACTTTTTCCGACCCCGCTTTTTCCTGTAATAAGTACACCAACGCCGTACACATCAACGAGCACGCCGTGCACAGCTGTCGTCGGTGCGAGTTTACTTTCTAAATAGTTTGTCAGGCGGCTAGCCAATCGCGTCGTTTTCATCGTTGAACGCATGACAGGCACTTCCCTTTTTTCCGATGCTTCGATAAGCTCCTTTGGTACGTCTAGTCCACGTGAAACGATAATCGCAGGTGTAATATCCGTACATAACTTTTCCATACGCAACCGTTTTTCTACGGGCGTTAATCGTTCGAAAAAAGATAGTTCAGTCACACCAAGCAACTGTATACGCTCAGCAGGATAATATGCAAAATAACCGGCCATTTCAATGCCCGGACGGGATAAATCACTCGTTGTAATCGGGCGATGAATCCCCTCTGCCCCGCTTACAAGTTCAAATTGAAACTCATCAATTAAATCTTTTGTCCGTACTTTTGGCACATGAACCCCCTCCTTTTTTCTCATTGTAACACTTTCCCGTCAAAATAAAAACGCTCACGCACGAAGTGGAACGTTTTACTTTTCTTTTCGTACTGACTCAATGAGTAAATGAAAAAGTGAGATCGCAAGCGACGCAAATAACGCGTTGCTAAAGCCGCCAATGTCAAACGAACTGCCCATGAGCGAAGCTGTCATTGCTAGCGTCATTGCGTTAATGATGAATAAAAACAACCCGAACGTCAATACGGTCACAGGAAGCGTCAGTAAAATAAGTAACGGGCGAACGAACGTATTGAGAAAAGACAAAAGAACGCTTGCAACGAGCGCGGCACCAACACTTGATAAATAAATCGAATCAAAATACCCAGCTAACGCTAATAATAAAACAGCGTTAATCACTATATGTGCTAGCCATCTCATATGACGTTCTCCTCACTCGGAATAATAAATACCGCAAGCGCGTATAAAAGCGCAAACGGCATAATGCCGGTAATTAATAATAGCGCGACAAACAATAAACGTACAACCGTAGCGTCCATATTCATATAAGCGGCTAATCCGCTTAACACACCTGCAATCATGCGATCATGACGAAGCCTAACAAGCTTTTTCATTCATACATCCCTCCCGATTCTTGCAATACTTGAATTCCTTTAATAATATTCCAAACAATAACGACAACATGTACAATGCCACCGATCACAATGCCGATAAACGGAAGACCGATCCATCCGTCTACTCCTGCGATGGCAAACAACATAAACAACCCACCAGTCGTAACGACAATCGCAATAGGGATGAGATGAGATAAAAACGATTTTTTCGCATGTTCTTTCACTCGTTCATGTTTCGTGACAAAATAAACGATAATCGGAAATAAAAACGGGGCAAAAAATACGCTGAAATAACATAACGCCGCAAGCAATTTATTTCCTTCCATTTATAATTCCTCCTTTTTTCCTTTACTCATACATACGTTTCATCACAAGGAAAGTTTCTTGCAAAAAACCGAGCGCATTATACGCTCGGTATACGTTGACGCATGCGTTCGCGATCGCGTGCCAAAATTGGTTGCAAATACTTCCCAGTATACGATCGCTCAACTTGCGCTACTTCTTCTGGCGTACCTACCGCAACGATTTGTCCACCCCCATCGCCGCCTTCTGGTCCAAGATCAATAATATAGTCGGCTGTTTTAATGACATCTAAATTATGCTCGATAACAAGTACTGTATCCCCTTGTCCCACAAGCCGTTGCAGAACATGTAATAAACGGGCAATATCATCCACATGCAAACCTGTTGTCGGTTCGTCTAAAATGTATAACGTTCTTCCGGTTGAACGACGATGCAACTCAGATGCTAGCTTTACTCGTTGCGCCTCGCCACCAGAAAGCGTTGTAGCTGGCTGCCCGAGTTGCATATAGCCAAGCCCGACGTCGTGAAGTGTTTGTAACTTTCGTTTAATTTTCGGGATGTTTTCAAAAAACGTCAGCGCTTCTTCTACTGTCATATCGAGCACTTCAGCGATATTTTTATCTTTATATTTCACTTCCAACGTTTCGCGATTATATCGTTTACCGTGGCATACTTCACACGGTACATAGACATCAGGTAAAAAGTGCATTTCGATCTTTATAATCCCGTCGCCACGACACGCTTCACAACGACCGCCTTTCACATTAAAACTAAACCGTCCTTTTTGATATCCACGCATTTTCGCTTCATTTGTCGTTGCGAACAGATCACGAATATCATCAAAAACGCCCGTATATGTCGCCGGATTGGAGCGCGGTGTTCGGCCGATTGGCGACTGGTCGATATCAATCACTTTATCTAAATAGTGAATGCCACGAATGTCCGTATGCTCTCCCGGTTTTACTTTTGCATGATGTAACTTTTGCGCTAACGCTTTATGCAAAATTTCATTAATGAGCGTACTTTTTCCCGAACCGGATACCCCCGTCACCGCAACAAACAACCCGAGAGGAATGCGAACATCGACGTTTTTTAAGTTGTTTTCCCGAGCTCCAACGACTTCAAGCCAACGACCATCTGGCGTTCTTCGTTCAATCGGGAGCGGAATAAACTTTTTCCCTGATAAATATTGACCGGTTAATGAATGTGGATCGTTCATCACTTGTTCAGGTGTGCCTGCAGCGACGACTTGTCCGCCGTGCGCCCCTGCTCCCGGTCCGATGTCAATTAAATAATCTGCCGCAAGCATCGTATCTTCATCGTGTTCCACAACGATAAGCGTATTCCCTAAATCACGCATGCTTTGTAACGTCGCAATAAGCCGGTCGTTATCGCGCTGATGCAACCCGATCGACGGCTCATCTAACACGTATAACACCCCTGTTAACCGCGATCCGATTTGCGTCGCTAATCGAATACGTTGCGCTTCTCCGCCTGACAATGTCCCTGCCGCGCGGTTTAACGTTAAATAATCGAGCCCAACATTTTTTAAAAAGCCAAGTCGCTCAACAATTTCACGTAAAATGAGATGAGCGATTTTTTGTTCTTTTTCCGTTAGCTGAAGCGTTTCAAAAAACATGAGCGCTTCGTTCACCGACATCGCCGTCACTTCACCGATATGTTTGCCGCCAACGAAAACCGCTAAACTTTCTTTTTTCAATCGGTTGCCATGACACGTCGGACAAGGCTGTTCGGTCATATATTTTTCCATTTGTTCACGCACGTAATCGGACGTCGTTTCACGATAGCGGCGTTCAACGTTGCGCACGACACCTTCAAATTCCACATACGTTTCGCGCACATGACCGAAGTCGTTTTCATAGCGAAAATATATTTTTTCTCCATTTGATCCGTACAATAAAAGATCGAGCTGTTGTTTTGGCAATTGCTTCACAGGCACGTCCATATCGATGCCGTAATGACGGCATACCGTCTCTAACAGTTGTGGATAATATTGCGAGCTTTGCGGCTCCCATGGCGCGAGCGCATGCTCACGAAGCGTCAACTCTTTATTTGGAATGACTAAATCGAGATCGACTTCCAGTTTTGCTCCTAATCCGTCGCACGATGGACACGCACCGTACGGGCTGTTAAACGAAAATAAACGCGGCTCTAGTTCACCGATTGAAAAACCGCAGTGCGGACAAGCGTGATGTTCACTAAATAACAACTCTTCTTGTCCGATGACATCAACGAGCACTTTACCGTCCGCAAGCTGCAACGCCGCTTCAAGCGAATCAGCCAGGCGCGACTGAATACCTTCTTTCATGATGATGCGGTCGATGACCACTTCGATCGAATGCTTCTTATTTTTTTCAAGTATGATGTCTTCTGATACATCGCGCAATTCCCCATCAACTCGGACGCGCACATATCCTTGTTTTTTAATCTCCTCTAACGTCTTTACATGTGTCCCTTTTCGGCCAGAGACGATGGGCGCTAAAATTTGCATTTTCGTCCGCTCTGGATATTGCATCAGGCGGTCAACCATTTGTTCAATTGTTTGCGACGTAATTTCGATGCCGTGTGTTGGACAAACAGGGCGACCGATGCGTGCAAACAATAAGCGCAAGTAATCGTAAATTTCTGTGACTGTTCCAACTGTTGATCGTGGGTTGCGGCTTGTCGTTTTTTGATCGATTGAAATGGCAGGTGACAAACCTTCAATCGAATCGACATCAGGCTTATCCATTTGCCCTAAAAATTGCCGGGCGTATGCCGATAACGATTCGACATATCGCCGTTGCCCTTCCGCGTAAATGGTGTCAAACGCAAGCGATGATTTTCCCGAGCCCGATAAGCCGGTAAGCACAACGAGCTTATTGCGCGGAATGACGACATCAATATTTTTTAAATTGTGTGCTCGTGCACCTTTGACGACGATATGATCCATTCGTTACACCTCCGCTTTCAATTGTAAAATGAGATCGCGCAGTTCTGCCGCACGTTCAAAATGAAGCGCTTTTGCAGCTTCTTTCATTTCTTGTTCAAGTTGGGCGATGAACGCAACACGCTCTTCTTTTGATAAATGACGAACATCTTTCGTTTCATACGTTTCTTTTTCTTCCGCGGCAAATGTCGCACGAATGACATCTGGAATGTCTTTTTGAATCGTTTTCGGTACGATGCCATGCTCGCGATTATACGCTTCTTGAATCGCGCGACGTCGCTTCGTTTCATTGATCGCAATTTCCATCGACTTCGTGATCGTATCGGCATACATAATGACGTGACCGTTAGCGTTGCGCGCCGCCCGACCAATCGTTTGAATAAGTGAACGTTCAGAACGTAAAAAGCCTTCTTTATCCGCATCTAAAATGGCGACAAGCGATACTTCTGGAATATCAAGCCCTTCTCGCAATAAGTTAATGCCGACGAGCACATCATATTTTCCTAATCGTAAATCACGAATAATTTCAATTCGCTCAAGCGTTTTAATTTCTGAATGCAAATATGCCACTTGAATGCCAATATCTTTTAAGTAATCGGTTAAGTCTTCCGCCATTTTTTTCGTCAACGTCGTCACAAGCGTTCGTTCTTTACGAGCGATGCGTTTTTGAATTTCATCGACTAAATCGTCAATTTGTCCCGCAATTGGCCGTACGTCGATCGTCGGATCAAGCAACCCTGTCGGACGAATAATTTGCTCGACGACTTCTGGACAATGTTCAAGCTCATACGGACCTGGCGTCGCAGATACGTAAATGACTTGATTGACTTTTTGTTCAAATTCTTCAAACGTCAATGGCCGGTTATCGAGCGCCGACGGCAAACGGAAGCCGTGTTCAACAAGCACTTCTTTTCTCGCTTTATCACCGTTATACATGCCGCGAATTTGCGGCAATGTCACATGCGATTCGTCGATGACAATTAAAAAATCATCAGGAAAATAATCTAGTAACGTATAAGGCGTTGAACCCGGTGGACGCAACGTTAAATGGCGTGAATAGTTTTCGATGCCTGAACAAAAACCCATTTCTTTCATCATTTCAATATCGTAGCGCGTCCGTTGTTCTAATCGCTGCGCTTCAAGCAATTTTCCTTGTTCACGCAACTGACGAAGCCGTTCTTCTAATTCCTTTTCAATATTTTCGATGGCTAGCTTCATTTTCTCTTCACGCGTGACGAAGTGCGATGCTGGGAAAATCGCCACATGTTCTCGCTCTGCCATCACATGCCCTGTCAATGCATCTACTTCGCGAATGCGCTCAATTTCGTCACCAAAAAACTCAATGCGAATGCAATGCTCATCACGTGACGCAGGGAAAATTTCAACGACATCTCCGCGCACGCGAAACGTTCCGCGGCGAAAATCAATATCGTTTCGTTCATATTGGATGTCGACAAGGCGACGAAGCAAATGATCCCGCTCGATTTCCATGCCGACACGAAGCGAAACGACAAGTTCACGGTATTCTTCAGGCGAACCTAACCCGTAAATACATGAAACGCTCGCAATAATAATCACGTCACGTCGTTCAAATAACGCAGACGTCGCGGAATGGCGCAATTTATCGATCTCATCGTTAATGCTCGCATCTTTTTCAATGTACGTGTCCGTTTGCGGCACGTACGCTTCTGGCTGATAATAGTCATAGTAGCTGACAAAGTATTCAACAGCATTGTTAGGAAAAAATTGTTTAAACTCGCTATATAGCTGCCCCGCTAACGTTTTATTATGAGCGATGACGAGCGTTGGTTTATTGACTTGTTGAATGACATTAGAAATCGTAAACGTTTTACCTGTTCCTGTTGCTCCAAGCAACGTTTGATGTTTTTTTCCTTGTTGAATGCCTGCAACGAGTTCGGCAATCGCTTTCGGCTGATCACCTTGCGGCTTATAAGCGGATACTAATTGAAATGTGTCCACAATCGTCCCTCCACTTCATTTCTATTTTCATTGTACCATATTCACGAATCGAAAAGCGAAAAATACGAACAAATATTCTATGAAAAAACCTGCCCATATGGACAGGTTTACGACTGTTTTTGCTTTTCTACCATGCGTTTAGCATACAAAAATCCGACGATGAGCGACGCTATATCAGCAACAATTTCATACAATTGATCCGTATATCCTTTCACATACGATGCTACGAGCAACGCGACAGTAAGCAACGTTCCGACATAATGGTTATACGTCACCCGCGTAAATAAAATAACTAGCAACGCCGGTACAATTAACGCTAACAAAAACCACATACTATCCCTCATCTCTTACGAATAACAGTCCAAGTTCGTGATGTTCGCCTTCAAATAAAGCCGATTGCGCAAAGCGAACTTCTCCGCTCTCGTTTAATACTTCTAGCTTACAAAATGCACGATTATGTTGCAATGCTGCGTAAAATTCATCTTCCGTCACGACCGGTATACCGTTTACCTTCACAATTACTTCTCCGACCGAAAGCGCCATTTTATGTGCTGGCGTATCCGGCAACACGCCTAAAATAACAAGCCCATTCGTTCGTTTTGTAAAATACGGAGGCCGCTTTTGTTCATACAATTTCGCTGATAAAGCAATCCATTCCCTCCATAAAATAGCGACAACTGCAACAACGATCGCTAGCGGCTCCCACCAGTAGCTAGCAATCGCTAGCAAACTAACAACCGTAGCGAGCCAACCGATGCGCTTTGCGATCCATTTCGCCATATGAGTAGGCATGTTTGTTTGCACGCGGTGGGAAAAGCCAAGTAAAAACGGCACGAGAACAAATGAATACGCATCACCGCCTGAAATCATCGGCCACCAAGCAGCAAACGATTGCACACCATCTCCTGGTACAGGAATCATTAATGGAACAATCCAAAGCCGTTGAACAACTTGCTCACCGATCGTAAGCCCTCGCTTACTCGTCACAAGTTGCGGAGAGCTGAGTTCTGCTCCTTCGCGGTAAACGAGCCACATTTCGATAAACAAAAGCAACCCGATTAAAAGCGCGACGGCAGTCACATTTGTTTCCGTCATATGCGGGAAAAAACGATCAAAAAATGGCTTCGCCCACTCCATTTGCGCAAAAAAACTAATAGTAAATATGACGATGCTCCCGATATATGCAGCCGATAGAAGCCGGAGCTGCATCATAAAGCTGCATACGATCGTCACAATCGTCCAAAAAACGAGCGTATCATTCGGAATGACAAGTCCAACGCCAACGGTTACAATTGAAAAAACAATGGCAAACCAACTGCGTGAGCGAACGATCGCACGCAGCTCACGAGAAGAACGATAGACGCGCGTATGAAAATCGCGCCGCTCGCGTTGCACGCGACGCCATCCAATAAAAAATGCAAATATGATTACATAATATAACAACGGTTGCAGCCAAAACGTTCCGAATGCTTTCAACCATTCTAGTCCCCATAATTCCATTTCCATCATCTCCATTTTTTCCGATCATCTATGTTGTATTGTAACAAATTTCAAGCATTTATTGTTGACGAAAATTCACTTTCTTTGCCGAATAAACACTAGTTTTGTCAAGGTAAAAGGAATTTCAAAAGAAGTGTCTAACTGTTTTCTCATATAAGATGAGGAGGAGCGTGGAACGATGGAGCTAAAAACGAGTACAGTAGCTAAACGGCTTGGCGTATCAACAAAAACGGTGCAACGTTGGGTGAAAAAATATAACATTCCATGCAAAAAAAACGAGGCAGGACATTATGTGTTTACGAACGAAGCGGTCGAACAACTAGAAAAATATAAGTTTCTCGGCATAGAGGAAGAAGAGAAGGAACATGTCGATTGGGAAGAAGTAGAACAACGATTACACGAACTGGAACGGAAAATCGAACAAAAAGCAGATGACGTCGTCTCGTTTCAACTATTGCAACATCGGCGAGAAATGGAAGAAATGCTTCAATATATGCAACAGCTCGAACAACGCATCGCACAACTTGAAAAACAAAAACAAATCGAACCAGCTATCGAGCAACCAACAAAACAAAAACGACGTGGCATTATTAGCTTCTTTTTATAATAGTTTCCCCCTGCCTTCAACATGGGCAGGGGGATATGTTTTATTTCGCAATGAGTTGCAATGCCCGTTTCAATTGTTCATCGTATCGCTCGTCGCGAACAGCTTCCATCACTTTTGTTTGCAACATATTCGCTGTTTGCTTATCAATTTTTCCGGTCACTTGTAAGCCATTCGCTTTTTGGAACGATTGAACGGCTTGCTCCGTTTGTTTGCTGAAATAGCCATCTTCGCGACCCGGGTCAAAACCGAGACCTTTTAACATTTGTTGTGCGCTTTTCACTTGTTCGTTGTTCATGTCATATGCCAACGGCTTATCGATTTGAAGCGGATGAGCATAGAAAAAGTCTGGCTGCTTCACTTTCACATCCGGTTCAATGCCCTTCTGATGAATCCAATTTCCGTTTGGTGTGAGCCATTTATATAACGTTAATTTAATATGGCTACCGTCATCCATCGGCAACGCTTGTTGAACCGTTCCTTTTCCAAACGTTTTTTCACCGACAAGCATATAACCACCCGCTTCTTTTAACGCTGCGGCTAAAATTTCTGATGCCGAGGCGCTTCCGTTATCAATAAGCACAACAATTGGATAATCTTTTTTCTTCGTTATATTGGAGAAGAAGCGTTGTTTATCGCCATCACGTTCTTCAATTTGCACGTACGGTTTATCTTTCGGAACAAGATCTTTTAAAATATCTTCCACGCTTTGTAAATACCCTCCTGGATTGCCGCGCACGTCGATAATGAGCCCTGCGATTCCTTTTTTCTCAAACTCGGATAACTTCTTTTTAAAATCTTCTGCTGTTGTTTCCGCAAACGATGTAATTTCAATATAGCCGATTCGTTTGCCGTTCACTTCCTTTATGGACGCATATACCGTTTCGATCGGAATTTCGTCACGAACGACATCAATTGTCAATACACCGTTTACACCAGGGCGAATAATTTCCAAGCGAGCAACCGTCCCTTTTTTGCCGCGAATTTTTAAGACGGCTTCATACAAATCAAGCCCCTCTAAACTTTCCCCATTCACTTTAATAATTTGGTCATTCGGACGGAGCCCAGCTTTTTCCGCAGGCGATCCTTTAAATGGAGCGACAATCGTTACTTTGCCGTCAACCATGCTCACTTCCGCTCCGATTCCTTCAAAAGAAGAATCAAGCGACTCGTTAAATCGCTCTGCTGTTTCTTTATCCATATAAACAGAGTACGGATCTTTTAACGTCGCAATCATTCCTTGAATGGCGCCATCAATAAGCTGTTGGTCGTCAATGTTTTGAACGTATTTTTGTTTAATCATGCTGTATGCTTGTTCAATTTTTTGTAGTTCTTCGTTCGATGGCTTCTCCGTTGTTGTTGGGATGTTGATCGTCATCGTTGACGTATCGGAAGAAAGCGACTGCATCCCGACATACGTCACCCCAGATCCGAACAACATCGATAAAGCCATGAGTGCTGCGATTGTTTTTTTATTCATGTTTTGCCTCCTCACCCTTCGATACATGAAAGGCATCACACCGTGTGCGATGCCTGTTTGTTTTCATTATATGAATAGCTTGTACCGTTCATAACTATTTGAAGATGTATTTATTTTACACCGAGCGTACCATTTTCTCAACCAATACGCAAAAGCACAGCAGGCAAGCTGTGCTTTAAAACGGAACGTATTGCATTGGATTTACCGCATTCGATTTTGATGCATTCCAAGGTCCGCGATGCAACTCAAAATGTAAGTGCTCGCCAAATGAGCGACCTGTATTGCCCATATAGCCGATCATTTGTCCTTTGCTGACGTTTTGTCCTTCACCGACAAGACGCGATTCTAAGTGAGCATATACGGTCGTATATACTTGTCCATTAATATAATGCATGATAAAAATAACGTTTCCATAGCTTGAGGAGTAATAGGAGCGATACACATACCCGTCAGCAGCTGCCACGACAGGAACGCTAGCACCACGCTTACCAATGTCTACACCGTAGTGGAATTCACCCCACCGCGGTCCAAATGTTGATGTAATTGGACCGTTCGCTGGGCGCATAAACGCACCGTTCGACATAGGAGGCAAACTGCCACCGCTCTCTGATGACGATCCGCGGCTTGATAATGCTCGTTTCCGCGCTTCTTCCTGTTCTTTTTGGCGACGAATTATTTCTTGTAATTGGTTTTTCATAGTTGCTTCTTGCTTCTCAAGCAGCTCTTTTTCTTCCTCTAAAGCGAGTTGCCTTTCCTCTTCGTGCTTTTGCTGCTCTTTCAATTGCGCCATCAGTTTTCCTTTTGCTGCAATTTGTTCACTTAACGTTTGTTTTAACTTTTGTAGCTCATTTAGCTGCTCTTGCAGGCGAACTAAGTTATCGTTTAGTTCTTCCTCTTTCGCTTCCTTTAGCGCTTTATCTGCTTCTTGCTCTCTAATAATTTGACGGTCTGCCTCAAAAATGGTCGCAACAGCGCTCATTCGATCAATAAAATCGCTAAAACTTTTCGCCCCAAGCAACACGTCTAAATAGCTAACAACTCCTCCGCTTTCTTGCAGCGAACGCGCCCGCTCTTTCAACAACTCATTGCGTTGCTCAATGCGGGCTGTTACTTCCTCGATTTCTTTGCGAAGCGCAACAATTTGTTGTTTCGTTTCTTCAATGTTTTGCTGTTTTGTACGAATATTGGCGCTTGTTTCTTCTACCGCTAAATCTAGCTTTTTAATTTCTGCATCTAATTGCTCTTGTTCTGCTTTCAATCGCTCAATTTCTTGTTGCGACTGTTCAATTTTATTTTCAATCGTTGACTGCTTTTGTTGTACATTTTTTATTTCTTCTTTTTTCTGTTGAATATCGCGCTTCGTCACCGCATGCGCAGGCGCAGCTACGCTCGAAACAAGCAACATCACAGCGACAACAATCATTCCCCAACTTTTTCGCACCGTAAACCCCTCTCTCTTTCTATACTTTCAAAAATCGTCTGACGGACATCATGCTTCCCCATATGCCGATACATGCACCTAATAAGACGAGCACAGCCGCCACTTGCCATGCAAACGGATAAAATGGGAGAAGTTGAAAAAATGTATCTTTTAATCTTGGGTACAATAAATCAAATGTGTACGAATAGGCGGACAGGACGATGGCAATTGGCACAATCGAACCTAATACACCGAGCCATAGCCCTTCAAGGAAAAACGGCCAGCGAATAAATCCGTTAGTCGCCCCTACTAATCTCATAATCTCAATTTCACGACGACGGGCAAAAATTGTAATTTTAATCGTATTTGAGATGAGAAACATCGCCGTAAATAATAATCCGACAATGAGCGCCAATCCGACGTTGCGAATCGTCGTCGTTGCCGCAAATAGCTTTTCAATTTGTCCTTTCCCGTACTTGACTTTGCTGACAGAAGGCAAAGTTTCAATTTGTTTTGCGATTTTTTCTGTATCAAGCGGATTTTCCGCTTTCACAATAAATACATCGCTTAACGGATTGTCTTGCTCAAACAAACGAAACGACTGTCCATCTTCCCCAAAGCTGTCAATTAATTTTTGAAGCTCTTCATCTTTTGATGAGTACGTCACTTTTTCTACACCGGCAAAAGCTTCGAGTTTCGCCCGCAGCGCATCTTTATCCGCATCTGTCGCGCTCAAATCGACATGCACGCGAATTTCAACATCGCGCTCAATTTGCTTCGTTATATGTTGAATATTGAGCATAATGACGAGAAACACGCCGACAAGCAAAAGCGTCACCGTAACAGCACTAATGGATGCAAATGTCATCCAACCGTTTCGTCCGAGACTTTTAAAACTTTCACGAAAATGGCGGCGAAGGGTGTTAAGCTTCATAACCGTATTCCCCCTTCACTTCATCGCGCACAATTTTGCCGCGCTCAATCGCAATGACGCGCCTGCGAATCGTGTTGACGATTTCGCGGTTATGCGTCGCCATCACAATGGTCGTCCCACGATCGTTAATTCGCTCGAAGATGTCCATAATTTCCCAAGATGTATCTGGATCTAAATTTCCCGTCGGTTCATCAGCAATAACAATTGCTGGGTTGTTGACGATTGAACGAGCGATCGACACCCGCTGTTGCTCTCCTCCAGACAATTCATCAGGGTAAAAGCGCGCTTTATGTTTTAGTCGCACTAAGTCAAGCACTTCCATGACGCGCTTGCGAATGTTTTTTGGCGATTCTTCAATGACTTCCAAAGCAAACGCGACGTTTTCATACACCGTTAACTTTGGAAGAAGCTTGAAGTCTTGAAAGACGATCCCGATATTTCGGCGAAGCAATGGCACTTTACTGTCTTTTATATTCGCTAAGTTCACGCCATTAATCATAATTTTGCCGCTTGTCGGCTTCTCTTCGCGATACATCATTTTAATAAACGTCGATTTCCCAGCACCGCTCGGACCGACGACATATACAAATTCACCTTGCTTAATGCGAACGGAAATGCCGTTTAATGCGATCACTCCGTTCGGATACGTTTTATATACATCTTGCATTTCAATCATAAGCAACCACCTAAGTATTCGATGTTTTTCTACATATTCCTGCAAAATTCTTACCTCGTCCATTATATCATCATTTGTCGCAAAAAGGGGGCGAATTTTATTTACAGTTATATTTCAACACTGTTACAAATAAAAAGAGGATGCACAAAATCGCATCCTCTTACTTTTTCGCAGCTAGCCATTCTGCTACTTTATCAGCATCTTCACCGCGAAGTAAGCCACCTGGCATGCCTCCACGACCGTTTGTGATAATGTTTTTAATTTCGTCTTGTGAATATTTTCCGCCTACTTTATCAAGGGCAGGTCCAACGCCACCTTCTAAGTTTTGGCCGTGACAGCTTGCACATGATTTTTTATACAAAGATTCAGCAGCTGAAACCGCCTCTCCACCAGTCGCTGGCTTTTCTGTTGCAGTATTTCCGCCACCACAGGCCGCTAACACAATCGCTGTACCAGCAAATAAGCTCAGTAGCTTTTTCTTCATACGAAATCCCCCTTGTCAACATTTTCATATATTTCTATTATATCGCATCATTTTTATGTTAGACACGTTTAAATCCTTCTCCAAGCACTTCCGCTGCGTCCATAACGACGACAAACGCAGACGGATCAATGGTTTTCACCAATTGTTTCAATTTTGTGAACTCACTTTGTGCTACGACACACATAAGAACAGGCCGTTCTTTTTCTGTATATCCGCCGTATGCATGTAGTTTTGTCACACCGCGGTCAATTTTATGCAAAATCGCTTCACGCACTTGTTCTTCTTTTTCTGTAATAATCATCGCCATTTTTGAATTACCGAAACCAACTTGAACAAAATCAATTGTTTTGCTCGTCACAAATAACGCGATGAGTGCATATAACGCCCGTTCTAAGTCAAAGACGAGTGCAGCTGTTAAAACAATTAAGCCATCAATTAAAATGACGCATGTCCCTAACGATAGACCCGTATATTTGTGAATAATTTGAGCAGCTAAATCCGTTCCTCCCGTTGATGCCCGGCCACGAAATACAATCCCTAATCCTATACCGACGCCAATGCCGCCAAATAACGCCCCAAGTAGAGCGTCGTTTGTTGCTGATGCGACATCACGCGTCAAATATACGACAAACGGCAAAAAAGCAGTGCCAACTAACGTTTTAATGCCGAACTGTCTTCCAAGCAACAACACGCCTGCGATAAATAGCGGAATGTTAAGAGACCATTGCACGTATGCTGGCTGCCAACCCAGCGTCGCATGTAAAATAGTACTAATGCCGCTCACGCCGCCTGACGCAACACGGTTCGGGAGTAAAAATAAATTAAACGCAACGGCCACAACAGCCGAGCCAACAAGAATGTATACGTATTCGAGCACTTTTTCAACGAATGGATTTGTTATGTTGCTTCTTTTTCGCATGCTTCTCACCTTCCCTCGTGAGTAGGTTATCAATTTTATCAAAATCATGGGGAAGATTTTAATAAAATTGTTTATCCGTCCACGCCGTTTAAGCGACATGTACTCGGATCGGGTGTAACCCCACACCCACTATCCCATTGGCGAACGCCTTTGGGAATACTTTTCTCATGATGTTGTATGCTCCATTGACATCTGCGTGGATGAGCGTTCCGTTTTCAGATTGAAACAGCCCACGCTTGATTCGTTTTCCTTTGTATTGTTTTTGTTTCTTCATTTCTTCCATGTCTAAAAAACTGCATTTGGATGTATAGCTTTCTCCTGTCACGACGACGCGAATGCCATGCTGTACCGCTTTGTACTGCAACTGATGAAGAAACGTTTGATACGGAATGTGAACGAACGCTTGATTCGTGCGCTTTCCGAGATGGACTTCACGCTTCCAATCTTTATTTATCCCCACCACAATCGTATCGCAGTCTAAAGCCAACGCATGTTTGATGACAAAGGCACTCGCTTGGTGCATAAAGTTTTCTACGATGCGGTTTCGTTTTTCTGTCATGTTGCTCATTCGTTTTGTCCAATCAAGTCCATTCATCTGTTTCGCTACTTTGCGGTAGTGGCTCATTTTTTTATTATAGTATTGATTGGCGGATTTTAGACCTTTACCATTGATGACAATCGGTTGTTTGCCCACGTTATTCACAATGGTTGCGAAGTTATCTAAACCCAAATCAATACTGATGTATCTGTTGTGATCTTGTTTTTGCGGTGGAATAGGGATTTTGTAAACGACTTCGACGATGATATGGCGGTGTTTTGGAATAAATCGGACTTGTTGAAGCTTCCCTTTCATGTTTGTTTTTAGTTGAAACCCTTGGAAACAGGCAGGAAACGTGATGTGTTCATCGACGACTTTGCATGATTGATTCGTTAGCACAAGTACATACCGTCCGTCTTTTTTGAGATATTTGGGCGGTTTCGGTCTGCCTGTATATTTGTCTTTGTTTTTTGCCCAATCTTTCATCGATTTAAAAAATGCCTTCCAGTTTTGGTGCAACATTCTTAACGTTTGTTGGGCGGATTGAGCCATTGGCATCGCTCGATAGTCTGCATCCATCCCTTCTGTTTTCAGCAGCTTGTCTAGCTTGTTGTAAGAAAGATACGTGCCGTGTTGGAAAAACGTTTGCCTGACTTGATAGTTGGCGAAGTTGTACAAGTTTTTTGACCGAAAACAATATTCGTCGATCATCGGATAATACGGATGAGTGGCGCAAATCATATGCCTTTCCACTCGATTCGCCATCATGACGGAAGTTCTCCTTCGCTTAATATTTGCTTGATCTTCTCGCCTTTTCTTTTGCTGTACATCTTCATGGAATAACAATGCAACAGGCTGATGATTTCTTCAAATATTTCCTCGCTGTCTAATTTTTCAGAACCCACTTCGCTCATCACAACAATTTCACAATGGTATTTTTTAAACAAATGGTGAAATAATTCAAAACCCACTCTACTCAACCGATCTTTGTAACTAATGACAACTCTTTCAACTTTTCCAGCCAACACATCATCAAGCATACGAAAAAAGTCTTTTCTCTTTTCAAAACTGATGCCACTTGCAATATCTGAAAAAACTTTGGATACAGAATAGCCATTCGCAAAACAAAATTGTTTTAGCATCTGAATTTGATTTTCTAAATCGGCTTTCTGTTTTGGCGTAGAAACTCTGGCGTAGATATATGTTTTTCTTTCCACGCCTTTATTAAACAATTGATATACACTTTCTTTGTCATAATCATATCTTCCGTTAGGCAAGACATGGACTTTTATGATTCCTTCTTTTACATATTTAGTGAGCGTTGGTCTTGATATTTGCAACAACTCTAATACTTCTTTCGCTTTCATCTCATCACCTCCTACTTATAATAATAACAAAAACAGTTTTATCTTTAAACATTTTTTATTAAAATTTTTAATATTTTCAAACAACTTAATTAAAAATTTTCACCACATAAAAAGGTGCCCATGTCGGACACCTTATCCTTGTTTTAATTTCGAGCGTAAATATGCGTCGATAAAGACGTCTATTTCGCCGTCCATTACCGCTTGCACGTTTCCGACTTCGGTATTTGTTCGATGATCTTTTACAAGCGAGTATGGATGAAACACGTAAGAACGAATTTGGCTTCCCCAACCGATTTCTTTTTGTTCACCGCGAATTTCAGCGAGCTCCGCTTGTTGTTCTTCTAGTTTCTTTTGGTACAACTTCGCTTTCAACATATTCATCGCTTTTTCGCGGTTTTTAATTTGCGACCGCTCCGATTGGCACGTGACGACAATACCTGTCGGGATATGTGTAATACGTACCGCTGAGTCAGTCGTATTGACGTGCTGACCACCCGCACCGCTCGAACGATACGTATCCACTTTTATTTCATCCGGACGCACGTCAATTTCAATGTTGTCATCAAATTCAGGTACCACTTCGCACGAAACGAACGATGTATGACGGCGACCGGAAGCGTCAAACGGAGAAATGCGCACGAGGCGATGCACGCCTTTTTCCGCTTTTAAATATCCGTATGCATTATGCCCTTTAATTAACAACGTGACGCTTTTAATTCCCGCTTCCTCACCAGGCAAATAATCGAGCGTTTCCACTTTGTATCCTTTTTTCTCCGCCCAGCGCGTATACATACGCAACAACATCGATGCCCAGTCTTGTGACTCCGTTCCACCTGCGCCAGGATGAAGTTCTAAAATGGCGTTATTTTTATCGTACGGTTCATTTAATAGTAACTGCAGTTCAAATTCGCTAAAGTCTTTCGATAGTTTTTTCGCCTCAGCTACAAGCTCTTTTTGTAATTCTTCATCAGGTTCTTCTTTGACAAGTTCGTATGTTACTTCTAAATTTTCAAATCGCTCTTCAAGTGAACGAAACTCGCCGACTAAATCTTTGAGCGCATTCGCCTCACTAATGACCGATTGAGCCGCTTTTTGATCGTCCCAAAAGTCAGGGGCAGCCATTTGCGCTTCTAGTTGTTCAATGCGGGCTTCTTTCGTTTCGAGGTCAAAGAGACCCCCTAATATCCGCTAATCGCTTAGCCATTTTTTCAAGCTCTTGCTTAATTTCTACTAAATCGATCATGTCCTTCACCTCAACCATTATTGTATGCAAACATCTCGGCGGACGCAACATAACGAAAGCGAGGGAACATCCCTCACTTATCGTCCGCAACAATGTTTATATTTTTTTCCGCTTCCGCACGGGCATGGATCGTTTCGACCGACTTCCACCGCTTTTTTCACCGGCTTGCGTTTTACTTCTTCGCCTTCTTTCGGATGGACAGCCTCACCTTTCGCGACTTCTTGTCGCTCAAGATTGCTTTCGATTTCCGCTTTCATAATGTAACGAGCGACTTCTTCTTCAATGGAAGCGATCATCGCTTCAAACATCGCATATCCTTCCATTTGATATTCGCGCAACGGATCAATTTGACCGTACGCACGTAAATGGATGCCTTGACGCAACTGTTCCATCGCATCGATATGTTCCATCCATTTCATATCGACCGCACGCAACACGATGACGCGTTCAAACTCGCGCATTTGCTCCGCTGGAATGCGGCCTTCTTTTTCATCGTAACGTGTACGTACTTTATTCCAAATGAATTCAATCATTTCTTCTGGATCTTTGCCGCGCAAGTCGTTGACAGTCACATCTCCTTCTGGAAGGAGGTTCGCTTGCACATAATCAACGATCGCTTGCACGTTCCATTCTTCTGGCATTTCTTCATCTGGTGTATGCATGCGTACGACACGCTCGATAACCGATTGAATCATTTTTTCAACGATGTCACGCAAGTTTTCCGAATCAAGCACTTGGAAGCGTTGACGATAAATAATTTCACGTTGTTCACGCAATACATCGTCGTACTGCAATAGTTGTTTACGCGCATCAAAGTTGTTTCCTTCGACGCGTTTTTGTGCCGACTCGACCGCTTTAGATACGATTTTGCTTTGAATTGGCTGTGAATCGTCCATGCCTAAACGATCCATCATTGCCATCATATTTTCTGAGCCGAAGCGACGCATGAGTTCATCTTCAAGCGACAAGTAAAATTGCGATACCCCAGGGTCACCTTGACGGCCGGAACGACCGCGCAACTGGTTGTCGATGCGGCGGCTTTCGTGACGCTCCGTACCGATGACCGCTAAGCCGCCAAGTTCGCGCACTCCTTCGCCGAGTTTAATATCCGTTCCGCGTCCTGCCATGTTTGTCGCAATCGTTACGGCTCCTTTTTGACCAGCTTGCGCAATAATTTCTGCCTCTTTCGCATGGTTTTTCGCGTTTAACACGTTATGGCGAATGCCGCGCTTCGTTAACATGCCCGATAACAATTCAGACGTTTCAATCGACACCGTACCGACGAGAACAGGTTGTCCTTTCGCATGACGTTCCGCAATATCTTCAACAACCGCACGAAACTTTCCTTCCATCGTGCGATAAATTAAGTCTGGGCGATCATCGCGAATGACTGGTTTATTTGTCGGAATAACGATGACTTGCATATTGTAAATGTTGCGAAATTCTTCTTCTTCTGTTTTTGCTGTTCCCGTCATCCCCGCGAGCTTTTCATACATGCGGAAATAGTTTTGGAACGTGATCGTCGCAAGCGTCATCGATTCGTTTTGAATTTCAAGCCCTTCTTTTGCCTCAATCGCTTGATGAAGCCCATCGCTATAGCGGCGTCCGCGCATTAAACGACCGGTAAACGGATCGACGATAACGATTTTTCCATCTTCGACAACGTAATCGACGTCACGCTGCATCACAACATGGGCGCGCAACGCTTGGTTAATATGGTGGTTTAACGTCACATGTTTTAAATCGAATAAGTTGTCGATTCCAAACGCGCGCTCTGCTTTGTTCATTCCTTCTTCCGTCAGCTGCACGCTTTTCGTTTTTTCATCGTACGTATAATCGACATCGCGTTTTAATGTGCGAACGAACGCGTTTGCTTGAATGTACAATTTTGTAGACTTTTGCGCCGTCCCAGAAATGATGAGCGGTGTACGGGCTTCGTCAATTAAAATAGAGTCAACTTCGTCAATAATCGCATAATGAAGCGGGCGTTGCACCATATGTTCTTTATAGAGCACCATGTTATCGCGCAAATAGTCGAAACCAAACTCGTTATTCGTTCCGTATGTAATGTCGGCGTTATAAGCCGCTTGCTTTTCTTCACGCGACATACTGTTTAAATTCAGTCCAACAGATAAACCTAAAAACTGATACAGTCTGCCCATTTCATTTGCGTCGCGGCTTGCTAAATATTCGTTGACCGTGACGACATGAACACCTTTTCCTGTTAATGCGTTTAAATATACCGGCATCGTTGCGGTTAACGTTTTTCCTTCCCCTGTCTTCATTTCAGCAATGTTGCCTTCATGAAGGGCGATGCCCCCCATTAATTGCACTTTATATGGATACATGCCAAGCACGCGCTTCGCTGCTTCGCGAACGACCGCAAACGCCTCAACAAGTAAATTATCAAGCGTTTCGCCTTTTTCAAGACGCGCCTTAAACTCTTCTGTTTTTTGACGCAACTCGTCATCAGAAAGCTGCGCCATTTGCGGACCGAGCGCATCAATTTCATTCGCGATTTTCTCTAATCGCGCAATTTGTCGTTTATTCGGGTCAAACACTTTTTTCAACATTCCAAGCATACAAAAACGCCCCTTGCTTATATAGTCGCTAATTACCATCATATCACTTACAAGAAAAGGTGACAACTCATACGAAAGAAAAGAAAAAGCCAGCGTAGGGGACGCTGGGGAGATGTTATCGTTGAGGTGATTGAAGTTGTTCGATCGTTGCTTCGACATGGTGGAGTCGTTTGTTGAGAGCATAAATTTCAAAACCTTTTTCGTCAATCTTTTTATAAATATGTTGCAGTAATGTTTGTACATCGTTAGCTAGTTGAATTTCTAAACGATGCACTGTTTCTTTTACGTCGCTTAGTTGCATCTCGACATGTTCCAGACGTTTTTTGACATCACACATTTCTTCTTCGAGACGACTAATGCGCGTGTTTACCTCTTTCATCTCTTGTTCAAGTGCGGTTAAACGAGCTTCCATGTTAGCAAATCGCGCTTCCATTTGTGCGAATCGTTCGTCAATTTGCACGAATCGTTCATCAATTTGTGCGAACCGTTCGTCAATTTGAGCGAATTGTTCATCAATCTGGGCAAATCGCGCTTCCATTTGTTCAAATCGTCTATCTATCTGTGCGAATCGTTCGTCAATTCGAGCAAATTGGTTACGCACTTCTTGTTGAAACTGTAGAAAATGACTTTCGACATTCGTCAACTTCCCTAAAATTTCACGTAAAATCGCTTCCATCCTTTTTTCACCTCCCTCTATAAATGTTGATATATCAACGGTTGTAGCCGTTTCAGGGGTGTCAAAAAAATATTTTTCGACAAAGTTTCTAACATTATTTCTTAAATATGTGTATATCTTACATTGACGGGGTACGCT
>NZ_SDLG01000079.1:0-439 GCF_013096965.1 Anoxybacillus sp. CHMUD | reverse complement strand
CCCTACAAGACACGAACGCTAAAATCGCCAGTATCCAAAAGAAAATGAGCGAGATCAAATCCGAAAGGGAGTTGCGCTCTTTAAACATTGAAGAAGATATTGCTAAAGAGCGATCCAACCAAGCCAACAGAGAAATTGAAAACCTGCAAAATGAAATCAAGCACAAAAGCGAAAAACAAGAGGATTTGAAAAAAGAAATGCTAGAGCTTGAAAAATTAGCGCTGGAATTGGAAAATTTAGTGGAAAACGAAGTCAAAAACATCAAAGAAACCCAACAAATCATCTTCAAAAAGAAAGAAGAACTCGTGGAAAAAACCGAGCCTAAAATCTATAGCTTTTATGAAAGGATCAGAAGATGGGCGAAAAACACGAGCATTGTAACGATCAAAAAACAGGCTTGTGGGGGTTGTTTTATTAGACTGAATGATAAGATTTATAC
>NZ_SDLG01000078.1:0-439 GCF_013096965.1 Anoxybacillus sp. CHMUD | reverse complement strand
CATTTACAGCATGCATCATTACAATATTCTTTTTTAACGAATTTCTTTGCAGCTGCCATTGCATGTGGCTTCTTCCTGTTCATGTTTGGTGGTGTCGCATCAGATTGTTGGATTGCAGTCATTGCTGGTGGATCCGCATTTTTAACATTCAGCTTTGTGCAACGCTATATACAAATTAAATTTTTCTCAGAGTTTGTTGCAGCCGCTGTGGTCATATCCATTGCAGCCACATTTACTAAATTAGGTATTGCAACCAATCAAGATATCATTACTATAGCCAGTGTCATGCCACTTGTCCCTGGTATATTAATTACCAATGCCATTCGAGATTTATTAGCGGGTGAATTACTTGCAGGTATGTCTCGTGGTGTTGAAGCTGCATTAACAGCATTCGCAATCGGTGCTGGTGTCGCAATCGTTTTATTAATCATTTAAGGAA
>NZ_SDLG01000077.1:0-440 GCF_013096965.1 Anoxybacillus sp. CHMUD | reverse complement strand
ATATATGCGCGTGCATCGCACCATCGGTTCTACGCGTATGGATATCAAAATTGCCCACGCGCGTATTGAAAATAAGATTGTTAATCTGCTGGAACCGCTGGCAACACTGGCCTGGACGTTGGGTTTTGAATACCACCACGGCTTGCTGGAGAAAATGTGGAAAGAGATCTTAAAAAATCATGCCCACGACAGTATCGGCTGCTGCTGTAGTGACAAAGTTCATCGCGAAATCGTCGCCCGCTTCGAACTGGCTGAGGACATGGCGGATAATCTGATTCGTTTCTACATGCGCAAAATTGCCGACAACATGCCGCAGAGCGACGCCGACAAACTCGTCCTGTTTAACCTGATGCCCTGGCCGCGTGAAGAAGTTATCAACACCACTGTGCGGCTGCGCGCCAGCCAGTTTAATTTGCGGGACGATCGCGGTCAGCCTGTAC
>NZ_SDLG01000076.1:0-445 GCF_013096965.1 Anoxybacillus sp. CHMUD | reverse complement strand
GTCTAATACTTTATTTAACGCAGCATGCGAGACCCATATCTCACTGTTTTCTTTATTTAAGTTCGTTTCGTCATCTATTCGGATCAGCTGTTTCATCAAACGTCCAAATTCGCCACTCGAACGGTCATTGATGGTGGCAATACCATATGTTGTCTCGTTTTTATATTCGATCCACTGATAGACGATGGAGAAACCGACTAGAGGTAGTAAAAACAATGAAAGTTTCAGCCATTCTTGTTTCGAAAGGAGAAATGGTCGTTCTTTTAACTTCTTTGCTTCTTTGAAAGAAAAGTCTTGTCCTAGCAAGATCTGAACGAAACTGATGCCTAACGCGACTACAGTAAAAGGAAGAAGCCAGATGGAATCTTCGCGAATGAACCAAAAGAAAGGAAAAGAAACAGCCAGCCCTAAAAACCACGGCAGCAATTTTCTGCGGGAACTATAT
>NZ_SDLG01000075.1:0-449 GCF_013096965.1 Anoxybacillus sp. CHMUD | reverse complement strand
CTTGTGGACCGTTCAACATGTGAAGGCTCGACCCCATCCGATGCATCTCCTCGATAGCAGATCTATGGTTCCATTGTTTATGACTCGTGTTGTATCACGCAATATTGGCTCTAGATTCGCTTTCGGAGGTCTCTGAAGGGGTTTGGCCTGAAAACTGCAAAATCTCGGATGGCCGAGGTAGCGGCTAATTGCATTAAGAATCCAATATATGACGCCATCGTCTCTGTTCGCGTATCTGTGCATAGTTATCGACGTCTCAATACATATACTCTAAGCAGATGATTCTAATCAATGCAAGATGGCCCCATTTATAAGGAAGGGTTCCCACGTGTCTTTCATCGCCGGGTATTGGCTAATGCCTAAACTACTCCTACGATGGCCCTACTACCCCAGAGCGCTGGATATGCGACCAGTAAGCTTCCACACTGCTGATGTACTCAATATCAGAT
>NZ_SDLG01000074.1:0-452 GCF_013096965.1 Anoxybacillus sp. CHMUD | reverse complement strand
GCGTACGTCGCCTACAAGTTCGGCGATCCGACCGCCAAAAATCAAGGGCGGTTGACATTATCGCCGTTTGCTCATTTGGATTTATTTGGCACGCTGCTTATTTTCTTAGCCGGTTTCGGCTGGGCGCGGCCGGTGCCGGTCAACCGTTTCCATTTTAAAAACCCGCGTCTAGCTGGCATTCTCGTGTCGGTCGCCGGGCCGCTAAGCAACCTTTTGCTTGCTGGACTTGGGTTTATCGTTTGGTATGCGATGATCGATTTCGGCATTATGAGGGCGCTGCCTAATTGGTTTGCGGCCGGGTTTGATATGTTTTTCCAAATTTTTATCGGCTTGAACACCGTCTTGTTTGTGTTTAATTTATTGCCGTTTCCGCCGCTTGATGGGTATCGTATCATTGAAGACATCGCTCCGGATGGGCTGCGAGCGAAAATGACGCAATGGGAAAACTACGG
>NZ_SDLG01000073.1:0-454 GCF_013096965.1 Anoxybacillus sp. CHMUD | reverse complement strand
TCACAATACCGTGCCGAAATGAGGTGGTGTGATGTATAAAATACTGCTGGCTGATGATGAGAGGATTATCCTTGATGGAATGGCAGGAATCATTGAGTGGGAGTCGCTTGGCGCCTCATTGATCGGTAAAGCGCAGAACGGACATGAAGCATATGAAAAGATTGTACATAAGCAGCCGCATATCGTCATCACAGACGTCAAAATGCCCGGCATGGACGGGCTTGAGTTGATCAAAAAGGTGTCAGCCATCAGTCCGTCGGTGCAATTTATCGTCCTGTCCGGGTTTGGAGAGTTTGAGTACGCAAAGGAAGCCATGAAATATGGGGTGAAGCATTATTTGCTGAAACCCTGCAATGAACAGCAGATTATCAGCTCGCTGGAGGAAATCATTGCTGAGCTGAAGCGGCAAGATGTGCACAAAAAGAAAACAGCCCATCTGAAACACGAGCTGGAC
>NZ_SDLG01000072.1:0-456 GCF_013096965.1 Anoxybacillus sp. CHMUD | reverse complement strand
CCCTTCGGACGAAGAAATTTCTCTGAAAGGGAAAAACAGTTCCCCTTCTGATAAAGAAATTTCTTTGAAAGGGAAAAACTATGAAAACGCCCGTCCGTCGCGGCCGGGCGATCATCATGCAAACAAAAAGGCGGTGAATAGCCAGCAGGATCGCAACGACAACAAAGATCGCCACAAGCTGGCGAACGTTCACCGCCAACCGAAAAGCATAGATTCCAAAATGAAAAAAGTCGAGTGATGACGCTCGGCTTTATTCTGTTTTTCGGCCTGCCAGCTGGCTTTGGGCTTGAGCAACAAGCCGTTTTGTAATTTCCCCGCCGACGGAACCGTTGGCGCGCGAAACAGTGCCAGCCCCGAGCTGTACGCCAAATTCTTGAGCGATTTCGTATTTAATTTGTTCCAATGCTTGTTCAATGCCTGGAACAAGCAGTTTGTTGCTTCCACGTGCCATCATTC
>NZ_SDLG01000071.1:0-459 GCF_013096965.1 Anoxybacillus sp. CHMUD | reverse complement strand
AGGCGGCATACGAGATGAGCGCTAGGCTAGTCTCGTGGGCTCGGCTCGCCAAGGACGAGCAAGAGCGGATCATCGGCCGGGAGATCGTCAGCAATGTCGAATTGCCCGACGCGACGAGCGGCCAGAAATCGCACAAGACCCTCGCCACGATCGTGGACGACGACGGCACCGAGCACGACATCCTGCGCGACAACATGCCCTTCGGCCGCCCCGGCCAGGGCGAATATGGCACCTACTTCATCGGCTACTCCAGGCATCTGTGGGTGACGCAGAAGATGCTGGAGCGCATGTTCCTCGGCGATCCGCCAGGCATGCACGACCGCCTGCTCGATTTCTCGACGGCGCACACCGGCGCCGTGTTCTTCGCTCCCGCACCGCGCACGCTGAGCGAACTCGTGGAGGCGGTGCAAGCGTAATGCAGGGGCCGCAAGGCCCCTGCAAGGTTTGAGAGCCCTATGC
>NZ_SDLG01000070.1:0-464 GCF_013096965.1 Anoxybacillus sp. CHMUD | reverse complement strand
ATGATATCCGGCGCCTTGTCCACGATGCCCGCCACGCCAATCGGGCACACCATTTCCGGCAGGCGGGCCGGGTCCACGCCGTGCTCGACCATGCGGTGCTCGAAACGCGCGCGCTTCGTCTTGGAACCGATCAGACCGAAGTAGGCAAAGTCCGTGCGGCGCATGATGCGTTCGCACAGCGCGAGATCCAACGCATGGTTGTGCGTCATGACCAGGAAGTAGCTGCCCGCGGGCGCGTGGTCGATCACGGCTTCCGGCGTATCGGTGGATTCGATGACGACGTTCGGCGGCACTTCCGTGGGAAACGGGAACATCGCATCCCGCTCGTCAACCCACGTGACGCGACAGGGCAGATGCGCCAGTGCGCGCACGATGGCGTGGCCGACGTGGCCCGCGCCACACAGAACGATCGACATGTCGGGCGGCAGCACGGTTTGGGTGAAGCCGCTGGCGTCGAGTTGCAC
>NZ_SDLG01000006.1:0-168817 GCF_013096965.1 Anoxybacillus sp. CHMUD | reverse complement strand
ATTCATGTATAGTCCTCCTTGGTATCCAAATTAGGGGTCAATTCATCCGATTGACACCCCCGAATCATACCAAGAGGGCTTTTTTTATTCAAGTCCCCGAAAAAACTTCTAACAGGAATGCTCCTTTCTTTAGTATATGCATTATTATCTATATTATACACATAATTTCACACAAAAAACAACACATTTATTACCTATATTCCATTTGTTCATACATTCATTCTTTACATTCCTAACATACTTTAGGGCGTGACTGGCACGCTATCCAATCACTCTCCCTATCTCCACTCAACATCCTTCCTTCATATTCCTTTCTTGACGTCCTTCTTTTATTCTCCGAAACGCCATCGCCTTCCATAATGCTTCATCGGTGATGTTTTCCGCTTCTGCTAAATCGGCAATGGTGCGAGCAAGGCGAACGATTTTTGTTTGCACGCGGTTGCTCCAGTCATTCATAGCCGCCCAATGTTGAAGCAGTTGTTGTTGCCCTTTCGTTAGCGGACTTTTCGCAAGCAGCACGTCCAGCGACACACGGCCGTTTGTTATTTCTTCCCCATATCGTTCGAATTGCCGGAAACGCGCAGCTTCCACACGGCGACGAATCGTTTCCGAACAGTCTACTTGCTTTGATTTTTGAGTCAAATCCACTGCTTCTAACGATAACAATATATCGATGCGGTCGTAAATCGGTCCGGAGATACGTTGGCGATAGGCGTGGATCTGTTTTGGGCTGCATATGCAATAGCGTTTTTTCGAACCGAAATAGCCGCATGGGCATGGATTCATCGCCCCGATCAAAATGAAATGTGCTGGATACGTCACCGTCGACGAAACGCGGCTAATCGTCACTTTGCCTGTTTCTAGCGGTTGTCGAAGCATGTCCAACGTCTTTTTCGTAAACTCTGCCATTTCATCAAGAAATAATACCCCACGATGGGCAAGCGAAACTTCCCCTGGTTTCGGCTGCGTCCCTCCTCCAATCAATGCTATAGAAGATGCTGAATGATGGGGATGACGAAACGGTGGAGAGGAATCGTTTTTCGTTTCCCCTGCGAGTTGGTATAAACTAAGCACTTCCAACTGCGCTTCATCGGAAAGGCGCGGTAAAATCGTTGGAAACGTTTCGGCTAACAAGCTTTTCCCACACCCTGGTGGTCCGATCATTAACACGTTATGTTCTCCTGCAGCAGAAACTTCAAGTGCATACTTGGCGTAGTCATGTCCGATGATATGTTCAAAATCACGATGAGTTTCTTGAGGTGGATCGACAGCTGAAGGGAGATGATTCGTCGAAAATAACACTGGTTGACCTTGTAAACATTGCATTACTTGATCTAATGTTTGAACAAAAACACAATCGATATGCTGCAGGTATTGAAAGGGAAATGTCGGATCATATGGGGCATATACTTGTTGAAAGCCGAGTTTTTTGGCAGCTAAAATAGCTGGTAACATGCCATCTACTGACTGAATCGTTCCGTCTAATGACAATGAGCCTAAAAATGCGATATGTGACGGAATTGGTTGCTCGAGTTTTCCTTTTACTTTTAAAATACCAATCGCCATTGCTAAATCAAACATCGGACTTTGTTTTTTTCGCTCGGGCGGCGACAGATGGATGACAAGTTTTTGATTCATGACATCACATCCAAACGCATGCAACGCCGCAATGACACGCTCCTTTGCTTCTTTTACCGATGTATCGGGCAATCCGACAATCACAACAGAAGGCATTCCCGGCAGTTCTTTCACTTCCACTTGTACGCGGTATCCTTCCATCCCACGCAAACCGATACTACAAACTTTCATGTTATTCCTCCTTGACACAGTTCGGTACAACATCTTCTTTCACAAACTGCACATATGCTTTCTTTTTTTCATTCATTGTTCCAGAAAAGTAACGAAGGAGTACATCAATGTTCATAAATGAAGGCAATGAGGTAGATTGGTGATAAAAGTGGAAACTACTCCAGCGATAATGTTCGGGAAGATGCACCATACGTGCCTCGACAGGGTTGAGGTGGATATAGCGACTGACTTCTAACATCCCTGCATCATCGTCAATGATTTTACTGAAGTAACGCTTTTCAAACACATGACCAGTTAACCCGTAACGTGTATTGTAATAATTGGCGTATCGTTTGTTAATCAGTGCCATGACTTTGGAAATGGATTGTTGTTGCGAACGAAGCTGCAGATGGAAATGATTCGTCATGAGGCAATACGAAGCAATTTCAAACGGAATGTTTTCATGAAGCTGTTCGAGGATATACAAAAACGCGCGGAAATCATTTACTTCTTTAAACAACGGATCACGCCGATTTCCACGGCACACAATGTGATAAAACAAATGCGGCACCCATATCCGCCTCGCTCGTCCCACACACCTCACCTCACATGAATTTTCTTGCATATCCCTTCGACAAAAACAGCGAAAATCCTGCATCAAAAGAAAAATTTCTCTCTCTGGACGACTGGCACGTAATCACGTTCGCAACAAAAAACAGAGAGCCACTCAACAACTCTCTGTCTCTACCAATCTTCGACAATCTTCGGGGCGTGACAGGCACGCAGCCCATTTGTCATAAAACAATATGAAGCAATTTCAAACGGAATTTTTTCATGGAGCTGTTCGAGGATATGCAAAAACGCACGAAAATCATTCACTTCTTTAAACAACGGATCTCGCCGATTCCCACGACAAACGATATGATAAAACAAATGCGGCACCCATATCCGCCTCGCTCGTCCCACACACCTCACCTCACACAAACTTTTTCGCCATATCCCTTCGACAAAAACAAACAAAATCCTGCATCGCAAGAAAATTTTTTGATACTCTGCACGTAAAACTACTCTCTCGACGGGTGACACTCATCCCACTTGTCAAACCAGCTATATCATTTGTATAATATAAGCAGATATTTCATAAAATAAAAAAAAGCTGAGTGCGGTGAACACTCAGCGGGCAACTACATGCCGCAAGAAGAGCGGCTGACCTTTAGATGTGTAACAGATAAAAAGAAATAACCGTTTCACACCTTTGGTCGAGGGGGGACGGTTATTTCTTTTTGTTTATATAGACGACGATGGTGACAGTCAATGTTAGCATTCCGATGAACACTAAGCTGAATTGCGCAATAAGACTCAATGCTTCATACGTCGTCATATTCATCAGGGAAGTGGTCAACCGCCCACCCTGCTTATGTAGTTGCTACGGAGATTGTAACATTTTTCTATCACTCTCGCAATTTCAACAACAGCTGCCACAAAAATGCCACAGCACATCAACAAAAATGCAGAAAAAGAAACAGAGAGCCATATGACTCTCTGTCTCTATCAATCTTCGACAGGTGACAGGCACCGTTCCCATGAATTTTCTTGCATATCCTTTCGCCAAAAACGGACAAAATCCTGCATCAAAAGAAAAATTTTTTGATACTCTCTCGACGGGTGACTGGTACGCACTTGCCAAACCAGCGATATCATTTGTATAATATAAGCAGATATTTCATAAACTAAAGAAGCTGAGCGCCGCAAACGCTCAGCAAGCAACTACATGCCGCAAGAAGAGCGGCTGACCGAACCGAATTAGAGATTACCAAAAAGAAGTAACCGTCTTCATCCGTTGGTCGCGGGAGAGCGGTTATTTCTTTTTGTTTATATAGACGACGATGATAACAGTCAATGTTAGCATTCCGATGAACACTAAGCTGAATTGCGCAATAAGACTCAATGCTTCATACGTCGTCATATTCCCACCTCCCTTCATCAGGGAAGTGGTCAACCGCCCACCCTGCTTATGTAGTTGCTATGGAGATTGTAACATTTTTCTATCCCTCTCTCAATTTCAACAACCACTACTACAAAAAATGCCACAGAACATCAACAAAAATGCAGAAAAAGAAACAGAGAGCCACTCAACGACTCTCTGTTTCTATCAATCTTCGACAAACTTCGACGGGTGACAGGCACCCTACCCCTAAAAGGAATTGCTGTTTCTTCATTAGATGATTCGTACTATAAAAAGCGATACATAGGCGCAAGACGCGTGCTCGCTTATGAGCAAGCGGTCGGTCAATTCCAAGATATCGGAAATGACTTTTGGGCAAATAAAGAAATTGAAACGTTAGGAAAAAAAGAGATTGTGCTCGGGTATGCGAAAAGCTATTTCAAACCGAATGAAGTGATGACGCGTGCTGAAGCTGCAGGGCTTCTCGCCACGTATTTCAAATTGAATATGAACGATCGGAAGAAAACGTTCCAAGACGTGCCGAGCGACCATTGGGCAGTCGGTGCGATTAACGCCCTTGTCAAAGAGCGGATCGTCGATAAACAGATGACGGCGTTCCAACCGGACGAACCGATCACGCGCGAACAGTTAGCGATGTGGTTTGCGCAAGCTTGGAAGTTAAAGCGCGGGGCAGATGTGCCGTTTACGGATGTGAAAGAAACAGATGCGGCGTATGATGCGATTGAAAAGCTTGTTGCAGCTGGCGTTGCAAACGGCTATGAAGACGGAACGTTTCGTCCAAAAGAAACGGTGACGCGCGCGCAATTCGCGGTGTTTTTCTATCGTGCGATCAACGCAAAATAGCGAGGAAGGACAAGCCTTCCTCGCTATTTTTTATCGAGCGTCCGTTTTAAAAAGAGGGCAAACTGTCCACGTGTCACCACGTCGTTCGGGCGATACGGATTGTTGATCGTAATTTGATTATAAAACAACGTATTGATCGCTCCATACGCCCAATGAGAAAAAGGAACATCAACAAACGATTGATTCGTCGTCGGCTGTTCGTACACATCGGCATATACCCTCGTTAAAATCGCTGCCATTTGGGCGCGAGTAATATAGTCATTCGGATATAGTTTTCCGTTATATCCCGTCAGCAATCCATACGATTCAGCAATCGCCATCTCTTTATACCACGGATCGGTCGGTTTGACATCTTTTGCTTTTACGACATATCCTTCAGGAAGCGTTAATTTCAGTTCACGAATCAGCATAAGTGCTGCATGGCGGCGGAGTAATCGTTCATTTGGACGATACGTTCCATCTGGGTATCCTGCTACAATACCTCGTTCATAGAGGAGCTGGGCAGCTTCTTGCAATTCCTCCCCGACGACGTCTGGAAAAAGTGGCGGGGTAGAAACAAGCGAATCGATCGTTCCATACGTTACACGTAACGTCGCTGAGCCGCGATTAAATCCTTTTGTTGTCGGTTGTACGACGCGAAATAAAGCTGTATCAACAAGCGTTGCTCGAAACAACCATGATACTTGGCTACTTAGTTTCGTCCCATCGTATACCGTCTCGTTAACTCCTTTTGGCACGCTTCCGATATAAACAGAAGCGTAGCGCCCTTCCCCGTCTTGCGCATTCACGTAGACGGTCGCATCAGCATATGTGTAAAGCTTGAGCGCATATACGTTATTTTTCACCGTATAGTTTGTCAGCAGCAACGAAAGCGGCGGGTTCGGTTCGTACGGAGCACCGAGTTGATTTTTCCAATACGTTTGTAAAGCTGGAAGCTCAAATGGTGTTGGAAGATGGACGTTCATTTGCATATGTCCTTTTAACGCATTGGATGAACCGAACAGTTGCACGTAATCTTCCGCCAATATTTCAGGCATATACCACTCGTATTCTCCATTCCCGTCCACATGTACAGACGGATAACGAAACAATTCACGCGCGGCAGCATATTGCGACTGCAGCCATTCGTTCGGGCGTCGCTGTTCTTTATTCAACAAATAATAATACGTAAAATGATGCCCATACTCATGTGCGAGCGTCGTTGCCATTTGTTCGACCGTCGTCCATTCATTCCCACCGTATAAATGAATGTAACGATTCGGAAGCAGCGCAAGTTTCGGACTGACTTGATATTGAGCAAAATATTGTCCGAGCACGTTTCCGCCTGCGGGATAGTCAGGGAAAATTTTTACGCTTCCGAGTAACGAAAGCTCCGTCCCATGTTTATTTTTTAGCAGCTCTTGTTCAAGTTGGGCAAGTTTCGTTGCATTCCAATAGACGCTATAGCTTTCAAATGTGACGCCACTCGTTCCTTTATAACGGGCAATGAGCGGATAGTAATCTTCATACGCTTGCGCTTTCGCTTTATTCGTTAAATCAACGACATCGGCATGCGCTGGCGTTTGAAAAAAGAACAAAAAAACGAACATAAACAAGACGAACGGCATACGACGCATATCGACCACCTCATTCTATCAATCTACATTTATCTTAACACGGTTTCGTACATCACGTAGCTGGAAAATGATAAAGGCTGCCTAATTACAGACAGCCTTTATGTCATCTATTTTTTTATAATCGAGAGCGTGTATGGGTTGGCGTTTGGCCGAGCAAGCGATTCTTCAACGACGACATAGTACGTTCCTTTTTTCAACGAAAGCGTGCCGATTTCCCCGTCTCCATCACCGTAATGGTCGTACGTTTGAACGATCCGTCCTTTCGCATCAAAAATCGACATGACCCCGTCCATCGTGCCTGGTACGTCGAGTTTGAATGTAAATGTGCCGTCTTTTGCAACGACGAATTTGTATGCGTCTTTGTCGCCGTAATCAACAACGTTCATATACCCTTTCGCTTCGTACGTATTTCCTTTTTTATTTAGCGAAAGCGGTTTGGACGGCACGTTGTTTTTCATGACAGATGATGCATCTTCATCTTTTTGAGTGAGCGACTGAATACCAAAGTTATACGACTGAAGCGACAATCCATCCCACATAAACGAGTTGACGATAAAGAAATATCCGACATTTTTCTTCGCTTGGAACGAACCGTTTACGTCGTATAACGGGCTCCAACCGTTTGGATAAAACGTGACAGCTTTATTGTATTCGTCCTCGTCAATCGTCATATTTCCGTTCGTATCTTCAACAACAGATACGATTGGAATTAATGTGCCGCGCAACGCTTTCGGAAACGATGCGTTTTGTTTGCTTGGTTTTGCATAAAACGTCAACAGTTCGGTCGCTTTCCGATGTTTGTAGTAATAGTAATCGCTGTCGTTTGGAAGGACAAAGTTTCCTGTTTTCACATCGTTAACGTTCGTAACAGTCGCCAAAATCGGTTCGTTATTGTTCTCGTTTACATCTTTCGGCGCATCTATAAGCTTTTTCGATGTGATGACATACGGATCGGCAACTGGCTGATAGTAGTCGTTTTGTACTGACATGTAATACGTTTTTCCTTCTTCGAGAATGAGCGTCCAATCGGATTGTTTTTTCCCTGTCATCCAATCGAATGGCCAAAAATAGTTTACAGGGATAAGATCATCTTTTTTCTCATCGTATTCAAACAACATCGCTGACGGCATCATATCGTCAGGTGTTGCGAATGAAAATTGATATATCGCTGTTTTCGGTACCGTTAATTTGTAAAAATCTTGGTCGTAGCTAAATTGAATAAACGCCTCAGCGCGATCACCGATGTTGTAAAGGCGTGCATTTTCTTTAATTTGTGCAACTTGTTCTTTTTCAAAGTAGCTCCAGCTTCCGTCATCGCCAATGATGATGATGTCGTTTGGCTTGCGCGTTTGTTCGGTCGCTTTCGCTTGTTCCACAGCCCCTTCTTCCGACGGCATCGGTTCACGCGCTGGGAAGTTGTCTTCATCTTGCGGGAGCGTAATCGCTTCAGCGCTTATTTGATACGGGATCGCTGAAGCGGTTGCTTCTTTTACTTTGTTGCTTGACATCGCCATATCAAGCACCATTGTATAAAATCCTCCCATCGGTTCGCTTGACGCTTCGAGCACATATTCGACTCCCGGTTGCGCTTCAAACGTCACCGTCTCCCCTTTGCTGACGCCGTTATTGTTTCCTGACGCGATCGGGAACGGAATTTCTTTATATTTTGCGTCTGGGTCGACTGGGCGATATAGTTCTTCAGCGAAATAAACGTTTAATGACGAATCGATGCCCGGCACAGCAGATAGCTGAAATTTCACCGTCGTCGGCTCTGCGACAGTAAAACGGAAATAGTCGCGGTCGCTTTCATTGTTTTCTGGAACGAACGTTAAGTTTTCTAAAGAAAACGGTAATTGTTCAATCGTCGCTGGGTTTTCTTTCGTCAAGCCATCGTCCGCAAGTTCTGTAAACGACTGTACAGCTAACGTATATGTTGACTTTCCTTGTAAATTGTAGTTGCCGTTCGCATCTGTGACGCCGATCGCAAGCACACCTGGTTGTTTTGCTGTGAATAGTTTCGCTTCCATTTCACCTGCGCGGCCGTCATTCACTTGAATCGGCTTTTCAGACGTCGTTTTTCCTTCAGGATAGAAGCGGAAAACGAGCTTATAGTCGTACGTCTCTGCTCCTTCTAATAGCGCTTGCACGCTTTCACCTTGTTGGACGTTTACTTTCACCCAATGCATTTCCTCTGGCTTTGTGAACGAACCTTGTTTCACATACCGTTCTTTTGCGTCAATGACTGGCGCTTTTGCTAAAATCCTTTCATCGTTCCATTTTTCTTGTTGCGGTACGTTTTTTATGTTATATTGCAGCGCTGCAACTGGATTGACTAGGCCGTTGCCGTACGTTAAGTCGTATCCTTTTTCACCTAAATCCGTTGCGGTGCGCTCTAAAATCCATTCCACTTGATATGGTTTTAAATTCGGATATTTCGATAAAAGAAGCGATGCTACGCCTGCAACGACGGGTGATGCCATCGACGTTCCACTTAGCTCTGCAAAAGACGAGCCTTTCGCATAGTCGTAAATCGGGCTATATACGTCCGCCCCCGGTGCAACAAGGTCAACAGACGGGCCATAGTTTGAAAACTCAGCAAGTTTATTTTTGCTGTCGGTTGCCCCAACGCTAATGACACCTTCGTATGAAGCTGGAATGGAATACATATCGGTCGCTTCGTTTCCTGCTGCGGCAACGACGGTAATGCCAGCATCAATCGCTTTTTGAACTGCTTCCTCCAAAATCGGCGAGCTAAAATAGCCGCCAAGGCTCATATTAATGACTTTTGCCCCTTTTTCAATCGCATATAAAATACCTTGGGCGATCGTATAATCGCTCGCTCCCCATTCCCCACCGAATACGTCAATCGGCAAAATTTTTACATTTGGGTTGATACCGTGCGCGCCAATACCGTTATTGGCATTGGCACCGATAATGCCTGCGACATGTGTCCCATGCACGTCTTTGATTGGCGCACCTGCTGGGTTAATCGCATTGTAAGCAGGGAGGAGGCGTCCTTTTAACTCTGGATGTTTCGTATCCATACCTGTATCAATGACCGCGACAGTCACGCTATGTTTTCCCGCGAGCTTGATCGCTTTGTCCACGTTTAATAGCGACAGTAAATACATATGGTCTGCTTTCGGATCAAGAGAACCGAGCCGTTTGTATGTAAAACTTGGGGTCACGCTTTTGACGGCTTTTAATTTTGCGTAATTTTTCATCACTTGCTGCATGTCTTTTCCTTTTTGTACGGTGACGACATCATATCCTAATTGTGGGAATGATTGTTTCAACGTCGCTCCTAAACTACGATGTACCGCCGTTGGAATTTTTTCGTTGTACTTCACGATGAGCGTATCGGTGCTCACTTGGTTTTGTGCATCTTCGAACTTTTTGTACGCAAGTGAAGCCGATGCTGTCGTCGTTTGTTTTTTCCATTGCGCAATCGGTGCTTCCGTCGACGCTTGGGCGACCGTTGGTACGATAAGTGACGAAGCTAAACTAACAGATAATGCGGTCTTCTTCCACTTTTTCATAAAAAGCCTCCTTAAAGAGAATGTCATATATGTATTCGCCCGAACAAGCAAATACACCTACTATAACGATAAAAAACAAAAAAAGTTTCATATTTTGATAAATTTTTCTAACAATCTTACAATATCACCCAATAAATAAAAAGTAAAGAAATATTTTCCGGGTCGTGAAACATTTTGGGAACAATGGTATACTGTACGTTGAAACGATTTGATTTACAGCGAAGGAGAAGGTTCCCCATGTTGTCTTACATAAAAAAACTCGTAAACAGCGATGAAAGAAAATTAAAAAACTACTATAAAATCGTTGCGCGCATAAATGAACTTGAACCGACGTTTGAAACGTTGACAGATGACGAATTGCGCGCCAAAACAAATGAATTTAAACAGCGGCTCACGCAAGGCGAAACGGTATTTGATATACAGACCGAAGCGTTTGTAACCGTTCGCGAAGCATCCAAACGCGTGCTTGGCATGCGTCATTTTGACGTTCAATTGATTGGAGGATTAGTACTAGCGGAAGGAAATATTGCCGAGATGGCGACCGGGGAAGGAAAAACGCTCGTCGCTTCCGCCCCAAGTTATTTGCGTGCCCTTGAAGGAAAAGGGGTACACGTCATTACCGTCAACGACTACTTAGCTCGTCGCGACCGGGAGTTAATTGGACAAATTCATGAGTTTTTAGGCTTATCCGTCGGTCTGAACTTGCCACACATGTCCATTGAGGAAAAAAAAGCGGCATACAATGCCGATATTACGTATGGCGTCGGCAATGAATTCGGCTTCGACTATTTGCGCGATCATATGGCATACAGCGTCGCCGATCGTGTGCAACGCCCGTTCCATTATGCAATTATTGATGAAGTCGATAGCGTATTAATTGACGAGGCGAAAACCCCTCTCATTATCGCGGGTAAAACAGGCGTAAGCTCGGAACTAAGCTACTTATGCGCACGCATCGTGAAACATTTCGTTCGTGATGAAGATTACGAATATGATGAAGAAACGAAAACGGTCAACTTAACAGAACGAGGCATTGAAAAAATCGAAAAAGGATTCGGAATCGACAACTTATATGACCTTGAACATCAAGTGTTATATCATTACGTCATTCAAGCGTTGCGCGCATACGTCATGTTTACGCGCGATGTTGATTATATCGTCAAAGACGGAAAAGTGCTGTTAATTGATATGTTTACCGGCCGCCCAATGGAAGGACGCAGCTTAAGCAACGGGCTTCATCAAGCGATCGAGGCAAAAGAAGGACTCGAACTAACCGAAGAGAACAAAATTCAAGCATCGATTACGATTCAAAACTATTTCCGTCTTTATCCGATTTTATCCGGCATGACAGGTACAGCAAAAACGGAAGAAAAAGAGTTTCAAACGTTGTACGGCATGGATGTCGTTCAAATTCCGACAAACCGCCCTGTTATCCGTCAAGACTTGCCTGACCGCGTCTTTGCGACCATCGAGGCAAAATATAAAGCAGTCGCCAAAGAAGCGAAGCGCGTACACGCGACGGGACAGCCAATGCTCATTGGGACAACGTCCATTTTACAATCGGAAAAAGTGGCGAAATATTTAGCGGAAGAAGGATTGCCGTTTCAATTGTTAAACGCGAAAAGCGTCGAGCAAGAAGTCGAGTTGATTTCGCGTGCCGGTCAAAAGGGGCAAATTACAATTGCGACAAATATGGCTGGGCGCGGAACAGACATTATGCTTGGAGAAGGCGTGGCAGAGCTTGGCGGATTGTATGTCCTCGGTACAGAACGTCATGAAAGCCGCCGCATTGACAACCAATTAAAAGGACGTGCTGGTCGTCAAGGAGATCCGGGACGTTCGCAATTTTTCATTTCGCTTGAAGACGATATGTTTCGTCGCTTCGCCAAAGACGAATTAGAAAAAATAAAAAAATCACTACAAATGAACGAGGAAGGGGAAGTATTAAACAAAGATATTCATGAGTTTGTCAACCGCGTCCAGCGCATTTGTGAAGGAAGCAATTTCTCAATCCGAGAATATAACTTAAAGCTCGATGACGTACTAAACGAACAACGTCGTACCATTTATACGCTCCGCAACCGCGTGCTTGAAGCTGATGATGTCATTCCAATTGTTGTTCATATGGTGCCATCGTTTCTTGAACGAGAAGTGGCTTATACATGTCCAGAAGATGTCATTCCAGAAGAATGGGACATCACACGTTTAGTAGCGACTGTTCAAACGGTAACAAACGAACACATTGATGTAGCTGGTGTCGTCGAGCAAAAAGAAGTGGAAGTAATCGTACAACAAGCTATCGCATCGTGGGAATCACGCGTTCACGCATTTACGTATACGGAAGAACAGCAATGGGCCTTAAAGCGCGCTTTACTTTCGCTCATCGACTTCCATTGGACAAAACATTTAGAAGCGATGGAACTGTTAAAAGAAGGGATTGGGTTGCGCTATTACGGACAAGAAGATCCGATGCGCCAATATGCAAAAGAAGGGTTGGAGCTCTTTACACTCATGTACCACCGATTAGAAAAGGATGCTTCCCAACAACTTGCCCAGCTCATATCACAATAAGGAAGGAGATGGAACAATGTTTCCATTTTTCAAAAAGAAAAAACAAGGGGAAGATAGCACCGTTCAAGCAGAGCAATTATTTGACGGCGCAAGTGAACAACAAGATGAAGACGTGCATACGACATTATCGATTCATCCACTGATGTCACTAACAACCGAACAAAAATATTATTTTCAATATGTCAATAACGAATTACCACCGTTGAAAAAAAATCAAGTATCACTATCGGGGATAGAATGGAAAAAGGAAGGCGATCATTACGTTGTTACAGCGTTTGTCCGAAACAGCTTAGATCAGTCGATTCGTTTTGACCATATGCCACTACTGTTCATCGGACCAGATGGAAAAGTCATCGGAAGAAAAATATTCCCGATGAATGAACTTGGCGACATTCCGCCAAAAAGCAGCCGTCCGTGGCGATTTGTATTCACCACGAACGACTTATATACAGAAGACATTCCAGAAACAGGATGGAAATTGGCGTTTGAATTAAAAAAGCCACACCAGCTTGACTTAGAAGAAAGTTGGCAACAACATTTAAAAGAAGAAGATAAACAAAAGCTTGAACAGCTCGTGCGCTCCCTTACCCCACCAAAGCAAGGAGAGGTAAACGTCATGGGATTGCAAGCACTCATAAACAACGAAGGGAATTTAGTTGTAACACTACTCATTCGTAACGGCAGTGGTAAAAACATTACGTTTGAACAAATGCCATTAGTTGTCGAAGATGCATCGGGGGATGTTGTCGCACGCGGAGCATTCACGTTGAATTTGGAAGTGAAAGCAAATACAAGCAAACCGTGGACGTTTATCTTTCCAAAATCACTTTTACAAAAAGATGAATTTGATTTTTCTACATGGCGTGCCTATATTCCACAATAAGAAAAAGGGCTGATGATTCACATCAGCCCTTTTTCTTTGCCTCTGGCCACCAACCGCTCTCTATTGTAAACAGAAGGAAATAGTACTACAGTTATATTTTAGCATGACTTTTTACGTTTAACAAACATATTTTTAGTTTTTTTGGTATAAATTTTTCGTTGACAAACTTCCCTTATGTCGTTTTTCCACACGTTCAAAATAAACAATATTGAATTCTCTGCCCAGAACGAATGGAAACTGAGCGAAATGTACATAGGATGGCTCGTTCTTCAGCAGCTGTGAGGTCGTTCATCGGTGCGGGGATGTAACGCTTCTCGAGGTCATTCCAACGTTTCACACATATTTGCGCTTGTCCTTTACCAAAGAAAAACGTAATGACAATCATTAATTGATCGTCTACCGTTTTAAAAAATAAAAATAAATCGTCTTTTGTTGTGCACGTAATCATGCGGTAGCGCATCGGTTCAAGAGGCAGCTTGTTCACTGGTGAAATAAACTGAAGTGAGTCAGAAAAGTGAATGGGTTCGATTGTGCGAGATTCATAAAATGGAGGATTCGGCTTTTCTTTAATAAGCACCTCGCACGTTTTTCCTCTTTTTTTCGCTTCATGAACAATGAAATTGGAAAAATAAATATTCATCATTCATCATCCCCCTCAAGTTTTTCCAATGTATATTTTTACATTTTTCGAATATTCATTCAACTTTTTTCGACAAAAAGACTGTTTATTTTCGTTCTGAAAACGAACATTTTATTTATTTGTTCTTAAAAAGAACAAACAATCCCCTTTTCTTCTTCTATCGTAAAAAGAAAAAGGGAATTTGGTGGAAGATGATGTTACAACATATCGGAGAACAAATTAGGCGTTTGCGCAACGCACACGATTGGACGCAAGAACAATTGGCACAGCGATTAAACGTGTCTCGTTCGAAAGTGAGTAAATGGGAGAACGGTGAAGTGCTTCCTGATTTGCAGTCGATTATCGACATGAGTGATTTATTTCGCGTCAGCACTGATTTTTTGCTCGGTAAACACCCGACAGATGAACAACTATTGCAAGAAGTACGATTGGCGTACGGGACAAATGACATGAGCGATGAGCAGTTATCCGTTATTCGCTACTTGAATGAACAGCCGAGGCTTGCGAAACGACTATATGCGTTGCAGTCATTACCGATGCATAAACGAAAACGTTTGGAAGAGATCGTCATAAAGATGATCGATGAAATGATTGAAGCATTGAAATAAAAAAAGGGCGTTTTCTGCCCTTTATTCAATGCCGATTAATTTTTTTAAACGATATACATCTGCTTCCGTTTGCCATTGCTTTTGTGCGTGCAGTTCAAATTTGTCATGCAGCTTGTCCACTTTTGTTTCTAACTTTCCGATGCGCACATGCAGTTCTTTTACTTCTTCACGTATTTCTTGTTTGAAACTTTCCATTTCTGCACGCATCTCTTGTTTGAAACTTTCCATTTCTGCACGCATCTCTTGCTTGAAGCTTTCCATTTCTGCACGCATCTCTTGTTTGAAGCTTTGCATCTCTTGTTTCAAGTTTTCTATTTCCCCACGCATTTCACGTACTTCATAAAGCAATTCTTTCACTGCTTGTAACACTTGGCTTTCCACGTTTCATTCACCCCTTTCATTTTTACCCCTAGCATACCACTCCCACCATAGCCGGTCAATTGAAAAAAAGAGGCTAGCGGAGAGGATGCTAGCCAAACTGTGAGGGAGCAGTAAGAGGACACATTTTGGAAGGAAGTTGAGAGGAATTGCTTTTTATCACCTCCTCGGTCTATATGATACAAAAATACAAAAATGATGTAAAATTTCGATTTTTTAATTTTCAAGCCGATTTTTTTATTTTTTCGCCGTTTTTCAGCCGTTTCTCGCAAAAAAAGTAGCCGAAAATTCAATTTTCACTTTTTCTTTTCTTTTTTTGTTACATATTGTTCATATGATATAATAAAGGCAACTACTGTTGCGAGGTGGATGCGGTGAAAACATTTAAGCTCGTTGCCCTCACACTATTGCATGAACAAAAGCAAGATATTCCACTTATTGATGGGTTAATAATCAATAAAGAAGATGAAAACAAACAGTGGCTGATCGAAGCGTACGTCGAGCAAACATACCGCGAGCTATTTACATCGTTAAAAGAAAGCGGAGCAACGTTTGATGCGCTTGTGACCATTTCACGCAAAACGAACGATCCTGCCCATGTACGTGCGACCGTTCGCTCGGTAACGATAATGAGTGAACGAATGAGTGTACTAATGGATGCGACGCTCGTCAAACGGTCGAATCTGGCTGAAGTTGTGCTCGAAGATTTAGTTCAGCGCGGACTACATGGTGAAACGCTCCTACAACAATTTAAAGAACACATGCATACGAAAAGAGGCTGATTATCCAGCCCCTTTTTGTTTTGCAATGACAACGTATCGATTCGGCGCATCCCCGATCCAGCGAAACGGATAACATGTAATTAACGTAAGCGTCGGATGCGCTTTTGGGACGAGCACCGTTTTATCATCTGGCTTGACGATGCGAATATGTTGCACGACGTACGTCCATGTTTGATCGTTCGTGCGAATGACTAGCTCGTCTCCTCGTTGAATGTCGCCAAGCTGGCGAAATACCGTATCGCGATGTCCTGCTAAAATCGTATGATTACCTTTCCCCGGAAGCGCACTTCGTTCATCGTGCGCCACCCCTTTATTTAACTGTTGCAATCCTTCATAAATCGGCATGGATATGTTTAGTTTCGGCATAAAAAGTGTGCCGATCACATCACCCTGTTGTACAGTAGGTTGGTCGCTCCGTTTTACCGCTTCATACGCTTTATACCAACCGAACACATTTGCCCAAATGAACGATGCGCTAAAAAGAAAACATGCTATCGCAACGGCTCGCATCGTTTTCCCTTCTTCCATAACACGAAGCTTACAAAAAGTAGAGCGACACCGATCAATATGTTCAGCCCATACGAAGAAGCGGTTTTCGGCATGCGTGCAACAAGCAAACCACTTTCTAAATCAAGTGCCATCTTCCCAATGTGTGCAAGTTGTTCGCTTGCATCAATCAACACGCTCGAATTCATCCGTTCAGACGGAATATATAAATCGGCTACGAAATTTCCCCTTTCATCATACCATTCCATAACGACAGGGGCTGTAGCTGTTTCTATTTGTCCAAACGAAATCGGTTTTCGCCGTTCGTTTACTTCAAACACTTTCGCTTGCAGACGATACAGCGACAGCCATTCGTTCCAAAAGGTGAGCATGGCTTCCCGCTCTTTTTTCGTTAACGGTTTGGATAAGTCACGCAACACAAGCGTTTGTATTTGTTCGTCAAGGCGTTCAAGCGTTTGCTTCGCAGTCGGCGGAGTACGTTCAATCAATCCACGAATTTCGTTTTCCGTTAGTCCAATCGTCGCTAAAATATCGGTCATCGCTTGCATCGCATCGTAACGGTCGCGATAAAACGATAGCGCATACGATAAATCTTCAATAAACGTATATTGTTGCAGTTGTTCGCCAAATTGTCCGAGAAGCGCTTCCGCTTCTTCTTTCGTCATGTCATAACGCTGTAATAGGGCATCAAGCCGATCAGGCGTGATGGGTGTGCCTAATTGCTCTTTTAACGCCTCCAATGAAGAAAAATCATCGACCGTCATATTCCATTTCGCTAAATAACGCGTTAAATCGTCCATCGTCCAGCCAATATTTTGCACGTATTGTCGCAACGCTTCTTCAGAAATAGCTGCTTGCACAGGTGTCACAACTAAAAAAACAAATAACCATAGCACGCGCATATGTTTTCCTCCCTTATGTGTGCTATGGTTATTTTGTTCGATTATTCCATTTTTATACGACTAGAAATATACTTCGTATAAGGCGCGCACCGCTTTTTCAACCGCATCTGCTTTGACGCCAAACATCATGCTTACTTCTGAGGAACCTTGGTTAATCATTTCAATGTTGACGTTGGCGCGGGCAAATGCAGCTGTCGCCTTCGCGGCAATACCGACGCTGCGCTCCATTCCTTCCCCAACGACCATAATAAGCGCTAAATCACGTTCAATCGACACTTCATCGACACGCAATTCTGTTACAATCCGGTCTAATACACGGCGCTCGACATCACCTGCTAATTGTTCTTCACGTAAAATGACAGACATGTTATCGATGCCTGATGGCGTATGTTCGTATGAAATGCCCTCGTCTTCTAAAATTTGTAGTAGACGACGCCCAAATCCGATTTCTCGGTTCATTAAATATTTGCTGACGTTAATGCTGCAAAAACCTGTATCGCTAGCGATGCCTGCAACAGGGCGCTCGCGATGATCTCTCGTTGCAACGATCATCGTCCCCGGCGCTTCCGGGTTGTTCGTATTTTTCACGCATACCGGAATGCCACGGCGATACACAGGTTCAAGCGCTTCATCGTGAAACACCGAGAAACCGGCATACGACAACTCGCGCATTTCACGATATGTTAATTCTTTTAGTTGGCACGGATGTTCCACGATCGACGGATTAACGCAATAAATGGAATCGACATCGGTAAAGTTTTCATATAGTTCAGCGCCAACTCCTGCCGCAACGATCGAACCAGTAATATCCGAACCGCCGCGTGGGAATGTGACGATATGCCCTGAACGCGAATAGCCGAAAAAGCCTGGGATAACTAAAATGCCACTTCTTTCTTTTAATGTTGCCAGTTGTTCGTATGACTCAGGTAAAATTTGTGCATTGCCCGGCTCATCTGTGACGAAAATGCCGGCGTCTTTCGGATTGACATAGTGCGCTTCATAACCGAGTTGACGAAGATAGTGTGCCATCAGCTTCGCATTGTTATCTTCTCCGCTCGCCTTTAATGCATCAAGCAAACGCTCTGGTTGATCGCGATACGTATCAATCATTTGTTGTAAGCTTGCCGAAATGACGTCTAAAATATCGCGCGACAAATGCAAATCGCTAACAATTTCATCATAACGTGCGACAACTTGCGCAAGCACCCCTTCGTATATGTCATGTTCGATTACTTTTTTTGCAAGCGTAATTAATAAATCTGTTATCTTCGTATCATCTTTGCATCGCTTGCCCGGCGCAGAAACAACAACAAATTTGCGCGCGTCATCCGCCGTAATGATGTTGGCTACTTTTTGAAATTGCTGTGCATTGGCAACAGAACTTCCCCCGAATTTTGCTACTTTCATATGCCATAACCCTTTCTTTCTATTTTTATTTCCTTATCATAGCATATCTTCAATCTCTTTTGTCAGAAAAATTTTTCAATTTTCGTATTCCTTCTTTGCACACACCATACGATAGCCATGAACAGCCGGCGCAAAGCACATCTAAATCATCCGGCTCAACGGTCCGCTTCGTTCGTTCGATGAGCTCTGACTTCATATAAACTCCTCGTTCTTCGAGCTGTAAATGGTTGAGCACGCGCCGATCCATCGCCAATACGTGCTCGTTCGAGTTTTCATCTGCTTCGCAACGGTCTACTCCATGGTGGGGACATGCATAACACGCTTCATCAAGGGCGGCGATGACGCGAATCGGGCCATCCGTACTGTCATCGCGCATAAACGCAACGATTTCGGTCATCTTTTCGACGAACGATTCACTATATCCCATGCCTTGAAAGCCGTGTACGCATAATAAATGATGTCCTCGCAACGTTCGCATAATGGTCCTCTTTTCTTTTTTATTCTCGAAATATTATACACTACTTTTCATAGTTATGCATCATTCTTTGTTGTAAAGTAACCATAAGCATCGCTGTTTTATACATTTTTCCTTCAAACGTTCCTTTTTGGATGTCGACAATGAGTTCTTGTTTATTTTTTAAAATGACTTTCGTTTTCTTTTTTTCATACGGTTGTATCATCTTGATGTGGGATGGTGCAATCCATATGCATCGATCGCTGTCAGGAGAACATGTTGGAAAGAAGTAGAGCCGAAGCGCTTCACAAACGGAGATCGGAACCATTTGCCGAATGCCGAGAATATGTTTTGCCGCGTGAACTTTTCCTTCATATGTACTTCCGTAGTAACGGCAGCTTTGTTGTATAATCTCTTTCGGCGATTGCTCTACTTTGTACGTGTTGTACAATTCGTAAACGATCGTCCCAAGCCGGCCGTATGAATCATATTGCGGCACAAGTGCAGCTGTCTCCTCCATAATCATGTACTCTTCCATCCGTTCCATCCAAACTCCCCCTCACAAATATATGTTCGCCATTATTATAATGAATTTTCATAATTTTAACAATAAAAATCCCGGAAAATGTCCGGGACTAAACAGTAAATTGTTTTCCTTTTTCGGCTAAATGTTGCGCTTTATCGCTTAACGTTTGTACATTTGCAGCAATTTCTTGAACAGCAGAAAGTAGTTGTTCGTGGGCTGCTGCTGCCGTTTGTGTCTGCCTTTCTGCTTCTTGAGCGATCGTTTCCGTTTCTTTCATCGTTAAAGCTAGTTCATCAAACGCGCTCGTCATCACAGCAACTTTTTGAGCGACATCATCCATTTGAACCATGACGTCACTTGTCGTTTGTTGAATGCGAGCAAACGTTTCATCCGCTTCGCGCGCAAGCACCATGCTTTTTTCCGATTCATGTCGCACATGTTGCATCGCTTCAACCGATTGTGCTGTATCTGTTTGTACTTCTTGCAATAGTTCGCGTATTTGTTTAGCCGATAACGCGGATTGTTCCGCAAGCTTCCTTACTTCATCCGCCACGACGGCGAAACCGCGTCCATGCTCCCCTGCTCTCGCTGCTTCAATCGCTGCATTTAATGCGAGTAAATTCGTTTGATCGGCAATGTTTGTAATCATCGTCGCCATTTGGGCAATGTCGGCGGAACGTTGATGCAACGCTTGAATCCATTCGCTCGATTGCGTAATAAAGCCGTTCATTGTTTTCATTTGCTCGATCATTTTATTCATAGCGGCCGTTCCTTTTTCCGCTTCTGCCGTCATCGCCCGAGCTGCTTCTGCCGCTTGTTGCGAGCGCGATAAAATATAATTTGTATCATCGACAAGCGTATAAACAGCTTCGACGTTTTGTTGCGCCCATGCGCGCTGTTTGCTCGATCCCGCTGCCACTTCTTCCATCGTTGCACCGACTTGTTCCATCGCCTGTGCTGCTTCTTCTGTGATCGCTGTTAATTCATGGGCGGATGCGGATACGTCGTGCGTCAATTGTTGGTTAGCACCGATCATTGAGCGAAATGAAGCAATAAGCGATTGAAATGACTGGGCAATATGGGCAAATTCATCGTTCGATGAGACGGACATTTGCACCGTTAAATCGCCGCTTGCCGCTTGCATGCTCGCCCGTTCGATCGCAGTAATTTGCTCCCGTACCGCCATATAAAAAGCGATGAATAAGTAAATGACAACCGCCACCGCAAGTGCACCCGCACTAATTGTCACCCACTTTTCAAACATGACGGCGCGATACTCGCTTTGCAAATGGTTTTGAAACGCTTGAAGCGAAAAACGAGCCAACTCATGCAGCTGTTCATGCGCATCGTTCGTTTTCTCGTATAGTTCAACCGACGTTAACGAAATTTGATTCGTTTGTAAAAATTCACGTTGCAATAAGCTTGTAATGCTTAATAAATCCGTCGAAATGATGTCGTTATATTGTTGTACTTTTTTGCGCATTGACGCATCGTCAACGAAAAGAGGAGCGGTTGCACGGCTAATCGTTTGCATCGCTGTTTCTAACGTATTGATCCAATAGGTCATTTTTGAGCGTTCAATTTCATACAACTCATCTTTTATTGTCAACTCTGCCGCAAACGACTGCGCCCCTCCGATCATTTCAGTAAGAAGCGGTACATGTTCAACAAAAAGACGTGCTAAATAATGATTGTTCATATCGTTGTCGAGCGATACGTGCGAACGGCTAGCAACAGAAAGCAACAGTTGATGTAAGTCGTAAATAAGGGCGTTATGGCGCTTCACCGCCTCGCTTGCCGTATACATTTTCCAATTATCTTGCACATCTTTCATTTGTTGTAATAACTGATTCCATTTTTCTTCCTCGATGAAGTCTGCTTTTTGTGCTTTATGGACGCTTTGTAATGTTTCCATTGATTTTTTCAACATCGCTTGCGCCTCTGCTACTTTGTCTTCTTTCCCATGTCCTAACAAAACGGTCGTCGTATATTCACGATGCTTTTGTAAACTATACATCGCGTCAATCATCGGAGCGATATAAGCTACTCCTTGCTTTTCTTTTTCAAGTACCATCGCTTTATCCGTCAATAGCCGAACGTACAACACGCTAATCATAAAAAGAGTAAACATAAAAATGATTGCCAACAACATGAACTTTTTACTAAAAGGCAAGCGATTCAGTAACTTTTTCCCTAACGTAAACACCGCTGCATCCACGCTCCTTACGAAAACAATATGTACGTATTGTTTTTTATTTTATCAGACGATTCACAAAAATTATATAACAAAAATAAAAATAGGTCCAATGACCTATTTTTTATCCCGAAACAAAGCGAGCGCTTCTGCAGCTGTTTGTTGGGCTGTTTGTTGGAGCGGTGCAACGGCTTGAATCATCGCTTCTTCTCGCTCTTCTCGTTTGTTCATACATTGTTGAATATATGAAAATAGTGCTTCACCGTCCCAGTCGTCTCGTTCGACATGCGCAAACACCGGTTGGTTTGCTTGCTCGGCAAATGCATCAATTTTCGGATCGTATGATAAAGCAATAAACGGTGTATGAACGACCGCCGCAAAAATTAACGCATGTAAACGCATCCCGACGAGTAAGTCAGCGCTTGCGATCATCGCCATTTTTTCTTCAATGCTTGCATCATAAGGAGCAACGACGGCGCGCTCTTTCATCATCGCTAACACGCGACGGGACGTTTGATCATCATGATGCCCATGCATCGGGATGAATACAACATCAAAACCTGCTCCAATCGAACGGTCAAGCGCAACAGCAATTTTTCTCTCAAAATCGCGACCGCGCGGCCAATCCCGTACGGAAACAGCAATGACCGGACGTGTAAACGACTGTTGTTGCCACCAAACTGTTGGCGTTGTCGGCGGCTCTAGTCCCATCACCGGATCAGGTACGACAGTAATCGGCTTTGTAACACCTAACGTTTTTAATAGTTGTGCAGATGGTTCATCGCGCACCGTAAGACGATCGACTCGATTTAACGTCCATTTCATCAACCATTGATTTGGCTTGTTGTTGACAGGACCCATGCCTTGTGCGTACACCATGACCGGTTTGCCAAGCCATTTGGCAATTTGCATGATCCCCGTATAGTACGGAATGCTGCGCCATCCTGTTTGATCTTGAAGCAAACTTCCGCCACCGCTAATTAACCCATCGCTTTGACGGAGCGCCTGAACGATGTCACCGATTCGCCAACGATTTACCGCATGAACCCCATATGTTTGTTTTGTAAATTCAGGATCGTTTGAAAGCACGGTCACTTGCACATGTGGATCATGCGCCCGAAGCGCTTGAATGATCGCATATAAAATGGCTTCGTCGCCGACGTTATGAAAACCGTAATATCCAGATAGTACAATGTTCATCGTATCACCTTTTTCCATACCCACTTATATACGTAAATGAGGGCAATACCAATAAATAGCCCAAGTCCAAGACTATACATTGTGCGAACAAATGAAATAAAAAGTGGGATATGCAAATGTGTAAATGTATTGATAATCGACAACCATCCGATTGTCCCAACGACAAGAAGGATCGCCCCTAGCTGTTTTTGCTTATTGATGACAAATAACGCAAGCAAATAAGCTGGAAAACCGAGTAAAAACTCTTTCGTGCGTGGGCGTACATATAACCATTCTTCTAATTTTTGTCTCGCTGCTAGTTCAAGGGCACTTGCCGTTCCTGTATTGCCAGAGCGCAAGACGTAATACGCTAACAGAGCAAGCACAACGAAGCTAATGACGACATGTCCGATCGTAATCGGGTGTTTCCATAGTCGTTTGATAAACGGAAGAAGCGGCTCTTGAATGATCGAAGGTAAAACGAGTACGACCATGGCAACAAGCGGAACGACATAAACAAGTTTCACCCCACGAAAACCTTCACCGACATAAGCCATATACTCATTTCCATACAGCATCGTCACAATCCAACTAATTCCGACAAACGAAATGGCGATAGCACGACCATACGCCATAAATGTACCACGCCATCCTTCTTGAACGGAAGAAGGTTTAGCGGCATATATTGGGGTAATGATAGCAACGAGCAAAGCGACTGCCTTCAAGGCTAAATCAATCGCCAACACCGTTCCTGCAACACTTAAAATGAGCGTTCCGCCGGCGGCAAGTGATGCCATCATTGGCGACACGAGCGAACGAACCGCAAGAAAAACGAAAGCAGTCGCCCCAATCACAAATCCAATTGTAGCAATAGACGAACGTTCAATTGGTGCGAACGGTTCGCTTTTTCCAAGCGTATAATGACTCGGCATATGTTGAACAATTTGTTTCATCACCGTTATTGTTTTTTCCATATTTTGTTCTGTATCTGCCGATGCATACGGACGAATAAACAAGGCACGTATGTTTCGCTCTTTAATCGCACGAATAGCGACATCGACCGCTTCATTTGGCTTTCGTTGTTCTAAATTTAAACTATGTAAACGAACAACGTGCACATCCATCGCTTTTGCTAATGTCGTCAATCCTTTCGCTTCGTAAAACTCCGTTGACAATAGGACGTATCCCGCTTCTTTCCATCTTTCGCCCCATTTTGCGACATCTGTCGGATAGCCGGCCACTTCTTCTCCTGTCGGCAACAACTTAAATGTATGTTCATTTTTTAACGCTTCAATTTGTTGAAGTACACGTACACTTGCTTCGTTCATATCACGTGCATCTGGAATACGAAGTACAACCATTAAGCCTTGTTCAATGAGACGAGCGATTTTCATTTCATCATATCCGAGTGGAACACGCTCGATTTTTTTCGCATTCCCTTCGATTATATAGTACGTTTTTCCATTTGCTTGCATCGCTTGAACGTCATCGCCAAACGTCGCTTTGAGCGATGAAACAAGCGGGAACGTTTCATCGAGCGGATAAACGACAAGCCCACGCGAAGGAAGATGAGCGACCGTTTCATTCAATAAAACGAGGGTATGTTTCCATTCGTCCATCTTTAACAACAGAACATGTCCTGATTGTTCAAGTGAATCAAGCGTTTCTGCTTCTATACTTACCGTCGTTAAACCAGCTTCTTTCAATTGCTTCCATACGTCTTCTTCTTTTTCTTCTTGCAACCATGCTTCGATTTCATCGTATGGCATCATCATTTCATACGTTCGATTGTCCCATTCTGCTTGATGACGCTTGCTGATCGCTGGGGCGATGAGCAGCAGCGAAAGCGCGATGATAATCAACAACCATTTTTTCACGTGTTTCATCCCTTCTTCGTTTGATTCAACCATTGGCGAAGCTCTTGAAGCGTTACTCCACCGAGCGCAAGTGCAATTCCAACATAAAACAGACCACCACCGATTGTTGCAATCGCTACATACACGAGCGACGCCATTCTTCCCCACGTTGGGGAAATGAGAAATAAGCCGATGCCCATAACAAGCGAAGCAAATACATAGACGATGACCTTTCGATTCCAAAACGAAAGCGATATGTGACGGCGAATCGCAACATGGTTCATCCATGTAATAAATGCATATGTGACAAGCGTCGAAATACCAGCACCAATTAAGCCGTACCAAGAAATAAATAATATGTTTGTTCCCCATTTCACGACACAGCCGATGACGATAATGACTGCCGCGCGCTTTGATTCACCGATGCCTTGTAAAATGCCTGTGCCAAGCAAAGCGAGCGAGGTGAATACGGAACTTGCTAGCACGATAGCCATCGTCAAGCTTCCTTCGTGGTTTGTAAATAAAGCGATGTTCAAAGGAACCGTTAAACCAGCTAATCCGGCCGCAATCGGCCATGATAAGAAATGTGATAGTTCAAACGATTTTTGAATCGTTTGTCGCGCTTGTGTCAACTCCCCTTTCGCTAACTGCTTGCTTAGAAGCGGAATGAGCGGGAGCACAAGCGAAGATGAAAATACGGTTGCGATTTGCACAAGGGCTGTTCCGCGGCTATATAGCCCAAATAAATAGCTCGTTTCGTCTGCTCCTACGCCATACGAACGAAGCGCGAGCGGAACGGATAGCGAGTCGACTAAATTTAAAAACGGCATTGCTAGGGCACCGAGCGCAATAGGAATAGATAACGTTAAAATCGTCTTGCTCGTCTCCATCCACTGCGTGCGCGTTAGTTTCACACGTTTCGGACGGTAAGGAGAGCGGGCATACAGCGCCCGTAAGTATACAAGACTTGCAAACGCCCCAAGCGGCGAGCCAATCATAATTGCTCCGGCGATTATATCGTCAGGATATGCAGCTTTCACCATATAAAAAGCAACAAGTAAAATAAAAGCGACGCGCACAAATTGTTCAAGTACTTGTGATGCCGCCGTCGGTTTCATATTTTCAAGCCCTTGAAAAAACCCGCGATATACCGCCATATATGGTGAGATAAGAAGCGTTGTGGATACGACAATAATCGCCCATTTTGCCTCTGCGCCGCCAAGTGCTTGCGCAATCCAAGATGAACCGCCTGCAAGTAGCGAAAAGCTGAGCACGCCGAAACTAAATGCCAATACGCTTGCGGTTTTGATAAGTCGCGCGACTTCATCTTCTTTTTGCTGGGCGCGCGCTTCGGAAATTAATTTCGATACAGCAATCGGAATCCCCGCAACCGATAAAATGAGCGCAACCATATAGAGCGGATAAACGAGACTAAAAATGCCGAGCACTTTATCTCCCGCAATGTTTTGTAACGGAATGCGAAAAATGCTGCCAAGCACTTTCGAGATGATCGTGCCGAGTGTTAAAATGATCGTCCCTTTCACAAATGACTGGCTCATTTTCTAACAACCTTTTGCTTTAAAATCGTCCACGCAAAGCGCGGCAACGCCATCATCCGCTTCGCTCGCGTCGGCTGTTTCAGTAAACGATACAGCCATTCGAGATTTAGACGAATCCATAGTTCAGGGGCGCGCTTGACCACTCCAGCAAGCACGTCGAAGCTTCCGCCAACGCCCATCCATACACCACGTCCGACTGTATGCATATGTTCGGCGATCCATTGTTCTTGTTTTCCCATACCGAGCGCAACAAATACAAAGTCTGGCTCGGCTTGTTTTACTTCTTCGACAATTGTCTGATCGTTCCAATCAAAGTAGCCGTTGCGTACCCCAACTAAACGAACGTTCGGGTAGTGTTGACGAATATGTTGTGCCGCTGCTTGTACAACTTCTTCTTTTGCCCCAATCATATATACGCGATATTCATACTCATCAGCAAGCTGCAAACAGCAGCAAAGCAAGTCGTAGCCAGCCACTCGCTCTGGAAGCGGCGTTCCGAGCAGTTCAGCCGCTTTCACGACCCCGATCCCGTCAGCAACGACATAATCTGCTTGTTGAATCGTTGCCATATATGTAGGTTCTTCATTTGCTTTCATCACAATTTCAGGATTCGCCGTTACGATAAAGCACGGCTTTTGTTGTTTGACGTGCGCATGAATGACGGACATCATTTCATCCATTGTCGCACGAACAAACGGAACTCCAAGTATGTGAACCGTTTGAAACGACATACAAAACGCTCCTTTAATTCGATTGTTCGACAACATTATTAATCATATCACAATGAATATGACATTGACTATTTCTTCTTCGTCATAACATTGGTAAACTAATGGTATACATACATGCAAAAGAAAGGGTTGCATTCGCGATGGAACAATGGACAAACGATACCGTCAATCGCACGGTAATGGCTCTCGTTCAACAATTAACAAAAGATTGGACGAAGACGAAAGTACACTCCGAAATATTAGAAATTTTTATGAAAATGCGCATGGAAACAAAAACAGAAGAAGAATACGTTTCGTTATTGTTGACGAACGTCGCTTTTGCGACAGAATCAAGTTTCGCGCTAAACAAAATATTTGAGCTCATTTTACTTAGTAAACAATTTCCCCCTGCAGAAGCTGTGCAAGCGTGGGTTACCGACGCCCACCAGAAAATTGAACAACAATTGCCGACGTTGCGCGACATGTATCAAAAACATTTTAGCGGCGAAGAAAATATGAAGCGGAAGCTCGAGCTAAGCTACTGTCCTGTATTATTAAGCAATCGTATCAAAACAGATTTTATTTTTGCTTTCATTCATGAACAAAACCAGCCAATGATGAAAGACTTTTTTGACGCTGATCCGAAAGTAGTGCTTGAGGCGCTTCATCATATTAGCGGCTTTTTTGCAAGCATGATTTTAGAAGATATTGAACTCATTTAAAAAAGGGAGCCTTTCGCTCCCTTTTTTATTGTACATCGTTCATTAATTTCGCAGATGCTAAAAACTCCGCCAATGCTTTAGCCACTTCTGCCCGTGTCATATATCCAGCTGGCACAAAACGATTATTCTCCCGTCCTGTAAAAATACCAGCTTGGTACATTTTTTCAACACTGTCTTTCGCCCACATTTTCACTTGGCTAGCATCTTTAAAGTCGGTGACTTTCTTCGTACTATCTAACTGTGTCATATCATAATTTAAGAATGATAATTCAAGCGCTCGTTTGAACATGACCGCTGCTTCCGCACGAGTTACTGGTGCATTCGGTGCAAATACACCATTTCCTTTTCCTTGAATAATGCCATATTTCACTGCTGCAGCAAGCTCGCCATTTTCGTTGAACCATTCTGTTCCTTTCACATCTTTGAAACGTTTATCATATGTCTCACTTGGCAATCCAAGCGCACGAACAAGTAAAACAGCAAATTGCGCACGTGTCATATTTTCTTTTGGTGCAAACGTTTGATCTGTTTTTCCTTTAATAATGTACTTAGATGCAAGCGCCTCAACATACGCTTCCGCCCATGTTTTTCCATTATCAACATCTACAAACGTTTTATTGTTTTCAACAACGACATATGTGGAGTTTGTTAATGATTTTACTGTTGCTTGATCGCCGTTAAACACCGTTGGCACAGAGACAAGGTTGCCGTTTGCATCAACACGCACAGCTACCGAACGTTGTGGAACAAATACTTTCGATCCCTTTAATTCACGTTCCACATATTGCGTAAACCGTGTAATCGTTTCGCTTTTTCCGTTTGCTGTAGCAACAACGTTAAACTCCACCGCATCCGATACCGCAGTTACTCCTTGAGGCGGATTTACTTTTGTGATTTCAACAGCAATTTTTACGTTATCTATGCTTGAACCTAGCTTTTGCGCGATTTCGGTAAGCTTCGCTTGGATTTCCGCCACAGGTAACTTATATGATGCTTTATCTGTTTGAACATTCACTATCGCTTTTGCCTCTTTTGCCGCTGCGTCCGCAAATAGCTTTGCTGGTACTTCCGCTTTCGCTATTTCATTCGCTCCAAGCGTACCAACGCCTAACACGATTTCTTTATTTTGAGCTGAAACAAGATTAACGATGTCTGCAATTTTGTCTACTTTCACTTCGGTTACTTTTTCTTTTTGTCCTTTGCTGTTTGTTTGCTCTTTTGTCGTTACTGCATCTTGGCCAACATTTACTTTTCCATTGTCTACGCCTGTGCTTGGAGGAGTTACAACTGAACCACCGCCTGTGCTACCGCCACCTGTGCTACCACCACTAGCTGTAACTGACACAGACTGCTTCTTCGCAATTGTTATTCCATCGATTTTAGCAAAAACATCGACTGTTCCTGTTTGATGTGTAGTCAAAACATTCCCGCTAAACGTTGCAATCGCTGGGTTTGAAGTTTCCCATTGAATGGACGTTGTTAAACTGACCATGACATTGCTTCCCTGAACAATAGGGACGCGAAGTTCATACATATTACCGTTATTAGCAATGAGAGCACCCTTCTCTGCAAACGCGCTCCCAAGCATTTCAGAACGTGCTTGCTTACTTGTGTCAATAACTTCATTGTTTAATCTCTCCTGTAGCTGGAACAACTTCTGCACAGATAAACCGATGGAATTAAGCTTACCTTGTAGAGTATTAAAGTTTCCTGCACTCAATGTATCTTGAACCGCTGTCTCAATAACCGCTGCATATGATATATTCGACCGTGTTGCATTTTGCATAATAGCTCCTTCTAGGTTAGGCTCCATCGCTAATACGAAATCAATAAGTTGATCCGCAGTAACGTTATTTGTTTCATCGAATAACGTGTTAAATTCATCCGCATACTGCGTACGAAAATCTTTCACCGCTTGTGAAAGATCCGAAGCACTTCCATGTTTCGTGTATATAACATTCGCCACACCTTTAATAAGAGCAACAAGTGCATCCTGCTTAGCGGTCTCATTTAACGATAAGCCACCGACTGCGCTTGAAATGTGAGTGTATTCAATGCCATTAATCTTGTTTTTTGCATTGTTCAAAACCGTCTCATCAGCATTTTTGTAAAAAATATAAAACCGACTAGCTAGCTGATCAATTTTTTGATCGACTGTTTGCGCCGCCTCAACATGTGTAGCTTGTCCACCAATCGCAACCGCTGGTGTGAAAGCAACAGCTGTTGCAATCATCGCCCGCAACGCTTTTTGACTCCATGGATATTTTTTCATTTCATCACCTCATTTAAATATATGTAAATATGAAAGTACTAACAACCGTAATCTATCTTTTATTTCCATAAGTTTATAGTAATTCAATTGTATGACGATATCAAGACGTATTTCCAGCTTGGTTACATTTTTTATGTCTATTGTTCTATAAAATCGTGTATGATAAACATAGCGGAACAAAGAGAAAGGAGATCATTCAAGTGAAAAAGTGGATCGTCATTTCACTTAGCATCATCGTTTTGGTTCTTGGTGGTGCAGGGGGATACTATTATTTTCTTACGAATAAAAAAGTAGATTTGAAGAAAGAGGACAAAGAAGTAGCTAAAATTGTAGAAGAAGAATATGAAATTGTGTTGCCTGATGACAGCAATTCATCTGCGTCAGGAAACGAGCAAACATCCACAACAAAGAATCCAGACGACACAAATAGTCAAGCAAACAACAATGAAACAGAACATGAGGAGGAAAACAAGTCATCGTCGCCATCCGATGAAAAAGGAACAAATAACGAAAGCAAATCAAACGAACAAAATGATACAAATGAAGAAAACAAAACAAACGAACCCGTCCAACAAGTAACGGTCGCAAGCATTAAAGAAAAGTATCGTCCGTCGTTTGAACTCCTCCAACAGCAAGCGAATGCTAAAATTGACGCGCTTGTCGATCACGCAATTGGAGAGTACAAAGAAAGAAAAGCAAATGGACAATCGGTATCATTTAATTACTTCTTCTCCAAATACAACACAGCTGCCCAAGAGCTTGAGGCAAAAACAGATGCAGCATTCAACGTCATTTACAACGCACTAGAAAACGAATTAAAAAAGAATGGCTTTAGCCCAAATCATGCGAAAGAATTTCGTGAAACATACGAACAACAAAAATCAGCGCAACGCAACGCGCTATTAAAAAAAGCGTTGAGCAAACTGTAAAAGGGAGCCTTTCGCTCCCTTTACTCATCTTCATCACAATCTTCACATACTTCAAAGATGTCCTCATCGTCCCAGTCATCTTCTTCCCAGTCGTCATCATCCCAGTCAGTAAATAAGTCATCAAGTTGGTCGTGAATTTGTCCGGCAATGTCTTCAAACGCATCGTAAAACGTATCGATCCGTTTCGATAACGTACTCGCAGAAATGCCGTATTGCTCAGCAAGCTGTTTTTGTGAAATCCTTTGTTGCAAAATCGCATCAGCCATAATGTAATGAAGCGCTGCTGCGTACACTTCTGGCTTTCGAATCGTCGGATTGTACAGGCGACAATATTCCACCCAAATGAGACGTGCGGTGTCAATAATAGACAGCTCTTTTTGCGGAAAGTTTTTTTCAAATGACGTAAACACTTGCTCTTGTTTTGGCGATAAACTTTCGACATCAAACATCGTTAACCGTAACGATTTTTGAAACGTTTCTGGATACGCCTCAATCCATCGTTCATATTGTTCGCCGCACGCTTTCCAAACATCTTGTATGTATACGTATAACGGATGGGTTAAAACGATCGGGAGAGGAAAAAATGTTCCAAAACAAGCGATATATTGGCCATGAGGTACAAAAACACCCGCCAATGCTTGTCCTTCTTCTAAATGAAACTCATCCGGCATATCAAGCAATTTCATCTGTTTCGTTTCCTCTGTTAATAAGTCGGTAACAACGACATACGAATCGCGCAATTCATCTATGCAAACAAACGTCGGAAACGCCTGCCGCCACGATTGAATGATGCTATATACGGTTGGCCGAATTGCCTGCTTACGAAGCGTGCGCAAATAGTAATCGAAAATCGTCATCCCATGTGCATCCTTTTTGAAAAACATCGCCCACATGCTAATGAAAAAGCGAAACACAGGTGTTGTATCTTCGTCCGTTTGTTCTACGATCATATGTTTTTGAACCGTTCGATACAAAAACGATTCGTGTTCAAATGTAGCATAGTGAATGAGATCGTGCATATGGTGAATAACGTCTTGATCGATAAGCTCATGCATCGACACAACATTATTCCCACAACAATGTTTATACTTTTTTCCACTTCCGCACGGACATAACGCATTTCGTGCTACTTTACTCATTTTCCCCACCTCAACACTTTTTCTTTATTGTAACATGTCAAAATGGAAGAAGATACATCCTTTGTGTCTTTCCTTGCAATCGTGTAGAATAAGCATTAAACGCTATAAAAAAGGAAGAGAGCAATGATTGGACAAATCGTTACATGGCAAGTAAAAGAACAAAAGCCGTTCGGGTATATCGTCACGAACGGAAAAGAAAGCGCCTTGCTTCATGAAAGTCAATGTGAAGGCGAGTTACAAATTGGGGATGATGTGACCGTATTTTTATATCACGATCATGATGGACGGATGCGTGCAACGATGAAGCGCCCGCTCATTACGACGTCATCATACGGTTGGGTTGAAGTCGTCGACGTCGTACCACAGCTCGGCGTTTTCGTTCATATCGGCATTGAAAAAGACGTGTTATTATCGGTCGATGACTTACCGTCCATTCCGACGCTTTGGCCGGAAAAAGGGGATCAGTTATACTGTTCGCTCCAAGTAGATAAACGGGGACGGCTGCTCGCGAAACTCGCGGATGAAGAAACGATGAAACAAATAAGCGTTCCCGCTCCTGCTTCTGCGTTTAACACGAACGTGCGCGGACGCATTTATCGTTTAATTAAAGCAGGATCGTTTCTTATCACAGAGGTCGGGTATATCGGATTCATTCACGAGTCACAACGGAGACGCGAACCACGTCTCGGTGAACTCGTCGAAGGACGCGTCATCGCTGTGAAAGAAGACGGAACGATTAACGTATCGCTACTTCCGCGAAAACAAGAAAGTTTACAAACAGATGCAGAAACGATCTACAACTATCTTGAAAGCCGTGGCGGTGCGATGCCATATAGCGACAAAAGCGACCCAGAAGACATTCAGGCGCGTTTTCATATGAGCAAAGCCGCATTTAAACGCGCGCTCGGACGATTAATGAAAGAAGAAAAAGTGTACCAACAAGATGGTTGGACATATATCAAAGGGAGAGAAAGTCAACTACCCCCACTTAGCTAACGCTTGAAGCGGGGGCTTGCAACTCCCCAGAAGTGCGAACGGACTTCGTCCTCCTTCCTTGACTTGGGGTTGCATCAGGGGCAGGTTGACGACTACCCAACGACATAGGTCATGCCTATATCGCTACCGAGTGGCTCGGCATGTCTGTAGGCAGTACTTGACTTCCACGCACAACAGACGGATGTACGCTCGATGTTTTACGGTTGCAACGTTTCCTGCAACCAACTCCCTACATCGAGTAACGGGGATTGGAGTGCCTTGATTCAACGGTTTTCTCCACATTCTTATTCTATCATATACAAAAGAAAGGAGGAAGGGCGATTCCTCCCCGACTTTCGCTCTCGCTTAGAAGTCGGGGAGGAATCGCCAAAGATGATGAAAGTGATGGACGAAGCAAGAAAACAAACAGGCATCGTCTTTCCTGCGGACGAACGTTTCGTTTAAAACGAAACGTTCTCTTTTTTTATGTAATGAGTATATTTTTATAAGAATGAGTTCATTATGTTATAATTAAATGTAATCATTTATATGTAATCATTTATAAACGAGGTGATATGATGCGCATATACAATTACGAGCTATTGAAACATCTCCCATACTCCATGGAAACGATTCAACTACTTACAAAAATTGATGAATACAAAGGGAAACAAGACTTATACAAAAAGCAATCCCCCCAAATACTCGAAACGCTGAAAAATGTAGCGATCATTCAATCCACAAAATCATCAAATGCGATTGAAGGAATCGTCATTACAGATAAACGACTTAAAAGCATTATGGCTGAACAAACGTTACCGATGGATCGATCGGAAGGGGAGATTGCCGGATACCGAAATGTGTTAAAATTGATCCACGCATCATACGACGCCATTCCGCTATCCCCTTCTATCATTAAACAACTGCATCATGATTTATACGAGTATGTTCCTTCGCAAGGTGGAGAGTGGAAAAATCAAGATAACTATATAAGTGAAACGCTCCCGAATGGTGAAAAGTTTATCCGTTTTATTCCTGTACCAGCTTTCCAAACCGATGAACATATGCGCCTTCTCTGTATGACTTTTCAAGATACCGTTCAAAAAGGTGACGTACATCCATTGATCGCAATTGCCATCTTCATTTTAGATTTCCTTTGCATTCATCCATTCCACGACGGCAATGGACGGATGTCACGTTTATTAACACTTCTTTTATTATACAAATTTGGGTACGAAGTCGGTCGTTACATTAGTATTGAAACGCTCATTGAAGAAAGCAAAGAAACATATTACGACGTGCTAAAGCGCTCATCAATCCATTGGCATGAAGGGAAAAACGATATTTTTCCTTGGCTACATTACTTTTTATCGATTATCGTTGCTGCATATAAAAAACTTGAAGAGCGTGTGGGCTATGTAGAAACAAGTCGCGGAAATAAACGAAAGCGCATTAAAGATTTCATTGAAGGGAAAATTGGATACTTTACAAAAGAAGAGATTCGCCATGCCTGTCCTGACATTAGTGAAGCAACGATCAATCGCGTCTTAAACGAATTAAAAGAAGCAAAAAAAATCACCCCAATTGGTAAAGGAAGAAGCGCAAAGTGGAAAAAAACTAGTGAATAAGCGAGCGAGCGTTTATGCTCGCTTATTCGCCTTCCAAACCATCCATAACACAATCGTCGCCCCGATCATATCGATGATGACGTCAGAAAATAGGGCCGTTCGGTTCGGTTGAAACGACTGGTGCCATTCATCAAATATCGCACAGACGAGCGTAAGCAACCATGCGAAGCGATAGGAAGCTGTCGCTTTCCATGCAAAAAACGCAAACGTTCCAAATACCGTCATATGCGCACATTTTCGAACAATAAAATTCCATGAAAATAATCCGTCGCTCACAGGACGGTTCGTATGAATGCCAACATATTCAAGCCAATAGCGAACCCATTGTGCCGTTTGCTCCCCGGTAAATAGCGGAGACTCGGTAAAATAGTAAATAAGTGCACACCATGCAAATACAAGACCCCACCATATCATACGATTTGTTTTAGTCATCATTCAGACCCTTTCTATATACGGAAATCTTCCCACCATTCTATCTCTTTTTCCTCTTTTTCACAACAAAAAAGCCCCTCCCAAATTGGGAAGGACAACATGTTACAGCTGACTAGCAGGACCGAAAAATTCATAATGAACCCGCTCCTCAGCCACCCCACATTGCTGCAGAGCTTCTTTGACAGTTTTCATAAAAGGAATTGGGCCGCACATGTATACATCGACATTCGTTTGCTCGATAACAGACCGCATAAATGAAGCGTCAATAAATCCTTCCTTCTTAAAATACGGATGAGTTCGGTCAGCTTCTGACGGTTGTTCATAACAAACATAATAAGATACGTTCGTTTGTTCTGCGAGCATGCGCAACTCTTGATCAAATGCATGAACGCGACGATTGATTGCCGCACAAATAAAAGTGATTGAACGATTTGGCTGTTGTTTTACGACTGACTTCGCCATACTTAATAATGGTGTAATACCTACGCCACCGCTAACGAATATAACAGGAGTTTCCTTGCTCATGTCGATTGTAAAATCACCAGCTGGTGCACTTAATTCAAGCACGTCCCCTTCTTTCACATGATCATGCAAATAATTCGATACAATACCAGCAGGTTTTTGATTTGTTTCAACTTCCCGTTTCACACTGATGCGATAATATGGTTGCCCTGGCATATCCGACAAACTATATTGACGAATGTGCGTATATTTTTCGCTCGGAATTTGTACTTTCACACTCACATATTGACCGGGAAGAAAATCGCTTATTTCCCCTCCATCTTGCGGAACGAGATAAAATGATGTAATAACATCGCTTTCTTTCACTTTTTTCTGCACAACAAAAGGACGAAAATCAACCCATCCACCTTGTTTTTTCGCTGCCTCATCGTACATTTGTTGTTCTACTTGAATAAACACATCAGCAATGACTCCATAAGCTTCGCCCCACGCTTCAATCACTTCATCTGTCGCAGCGTCACCAAGCACATCTTTAATCGCAAGCAATAAATGTTTGCCGACAATCGGATAATGCTCCTTTTTGACACCTAAACTACGATGTTTATGACCAATTTGCTTCACAACAGGTAAAATGTCTTCTAAACGATCAATGTGCTTCGCTGCGGCATATATCGATGCTGCTAACGCCTTTTGTTGTCTTCCTTGTTTTTGATGAGCATGATTAAAAATGTTCAATAACTCCGGATGATTAGCAAACATCAGTTCATAAAAGCGACGTGTAATTTGCTCCCCATATTGTTCTAACACAGGAACCGTTGATTTGATAATTTCAATTGTACGTTCGCTTAATAAAGATTTTATTGCGCCCATCACACATATCCCCCAAAAACATATATTTTATATACATGTTTATTGAATCATATAAAAAACAAAAAAGCAATATATAAAATACATGTTTTTTATCACATAACGGCGAGACGAAAGAATGTGCTACTATATAAAGTAAATAACAAATGAAAGGTGAAACATTATGCAGTTAACGAACTATACAGAATATGCGTTGCGCGTTCTTCTCTTTTTAGGAACGTTAGAAGAAGGTAAAAAAACAAACATTAAAGAAATTTCCCGCACGTTTTCCATTTCAGAAAACCATTTAAGTAAAATTGTATACGACCTCGGAAAACTCGGACTTATTGAAACGATTCGCGGGCGAAACGGTGGCATTCGCCTCGCTAAAAAACCAGAAGACATTCGCATCGGTGCTGTCGTTAGGCAAACGGAAGAGAATTTATCTCTCGTTGAATGCTTCGCCGCTCATGGAAACGACTGTATTATTACGCCCATTTGTCAGTTGAAACATATTCTTCATGAAGCATTGCAAGCATTTTTACAAACACTCGACAATTATACACTTGCTGATTTACTACAAAATAAGCAAACATTAAAAACATTTTTTAACTTCCCTCGTTTGTAAACAAATAGAGAGCATGCTAAAATAAGGACAAATTTAAGAGAAGGAGATGCTGTCATGTTACAGACGATGTTGCCGCAAGAGTTGATGACGAAAGCGGCTCAACGTGTCATAAAGCTGCTACCGTACAAAAAACATAGCGACATGATTAAACGCGCATGGCATTTGTATCGCACCGGGCATGTATATAACGTGACGATCGAGGACAATGTGCTGAAAGGGAAAGTAACGGATAAGGGACATACATATGAGCCGTCTTTTCGGTTAAAGCAGGTGGCGGGCTCATCGTGTACTTGCACAGCCGCCGGTCTATGTCCGCACAATGTTGCGTTATTTTTATATGCATACAATCAAATTGATGCAGTCGGGAATTTAATTAGAACATGGAAAGAACCAGCGACAAAACGAAAAAAAGCCGAAAGCAATGAAACACAAAAAGACGTACAAGTGAAACAACAAACCGTTCAGCAACAGAAGCTAAACGAGAAAAATGGAAGCAATACGTCAAACAACGCAAATATCGTTGACGCGTGGTGGCAATCGTTTGAAGAAAAATATCGCCGCATCCCGCTATACAATGTAACGGAAGAAGAACATATGCGCAGGCTCGTTCAATCGTTTTTCCCAACATTCGAACGTCCGACATCTAAAGCATCGTTTTTAGACCATTTATATTATGTCCATGCCGCCTTATTTACATTTATTAAACTAGTTCATATTCCGCAACAACCATGGGGCTACTCCGCAATGATGCAAGAGCGGCATGTGGAACAATTTTCTTCAACCGTCCAACAAGCACTCACAAATTTAGCGAAAAAACCGCGTACAAAAAGTCATGAACAACTTTTATACGCTACCATCCCATACGTAAGAAACGTATTGTCAGGCGAATTAACGTACTTTAGCCAAATATTAGATGTATACGAAATCATATGGACAACCGTATTGACTGACGAAACATATCGCCAAGAAGAATGTACATGGGCGATTGAACAGTTAAATAAGAAACAAACCGTAGAAGAAAAAATACCGTTTATCGGCGCAGCTTCGTACGTGTCGTTTTTGCTTGAAAACGATCATCGTGCGTATCAGCTCATTGAACCGTTTCCATACTTAGCAACGGGACATATCGTCCGTTTTATGCATATGTCATTTGCGAAAAAGCAAATTCAACGTGGAGCTGATTGGTTCCATCGGCTCGAACAAAATGTGGAAACATACTTATATTCGCTTCATATAACTGACCGTGAGTGGTTTGTTCAACATGTACTATCTGCCTATGTCCAATATAGTATCGCTACAAAAAATGAACAAACCGAACGGTACGAACAGCTTCTTCAAAAGCTGCTTCCGTACAGTTTTTATACGTACATCGATTACTTATTTGATGAACAAAAATGGAAAGAGCTTATTGAATTATATATGCTTGAAAAAGCAAGCGTCGACATGATTCACCCGTTCCATTTAAAAGCAGTCGAACAAGCGGACCGTTCGCTCGTTCTTCCTTTGTATCACCAAACGATTATGCATTATATTAAACAAAAAAATCGCAGCGCATACGAACAAGCAATAAAACATTTACGAAAACTGCGCGCCCATTACCGCGCCTTAAAACAAATGCCGCGCTGGGAAACATATATCGCAACATTAGCTGAACAAACAAAACGATTACGTGCCTTTCAAGATTTATTACGGAAAGGGAAATTCATATGATGCAACTTGAACTAAAAAGCCGTTGGCTTGAAGAACAGAAACAGTTTTTCATTTATAGTGATGATGCGCACCCAGATGAGTGGAAAGAGCTCGTCTTTTGTTGGCATGAAGAAACGTTTTACGGGACATTTGCCACAGTCGATACAATCGGAAACCATATTGGCGTCCTTCTTTCGCCTTGGGAGGCGCTTACGTTTTTTGCTTATCCATCGTCCAATCGATTTATTCATATGATGTGGGACGAACAAAGCAAACAATTTCAAACATGGGCAAAACAAATCATGGGACATATCGAACAAAAGCAGTTTATGCCTGACTTTGAAACATGGAAAAAAGGGCAATTCGGCTGGAAAGGTACAGAAGAAGATCATCCGTTCGTTGCGATGTGGCGCTCCGAAGCAATAAACGACTGGATTCAATCGGACGTGGAGCTAAAACAAACGTGGCAACAAATCGTTGAAACATATCCGCTACTAACAAGCGACAGCGTTTCATTTATAGACGAGCATGACTGGCTCACCGAAATTGGCTGGGACAAAAACCGCCCGCCATTTATCATCGCCATACGTTCAAACGAACCAGAGGAAGATGGTGGAGCATGGTCGCTTGAAACGGTGCTCATCGACGCAGCAACAAACGACATCACCGTGTATCCGCATATGCCGAAAGCTTGGCAAGCGTACGCTAGTCATATTGAACGAGCTCAACAACGCTGGCAAACGATCGTTCCATGGCTGAGCGAAAATGGGGCGCTGCGCACGCAACTAAACGAAGAAGAAGCGTGGCGCTTTTTAGTGGAAGCGACAATCGAACTCACCGAAGCAGGCGTTCGCGTTATCGTGCCGGAATGGTGGGAAGTCGTCAAACAAACGCGCCTTCGTGTAAAAGCACGCGTGAAATCATCGGCAACATCTGTGTTCGGACTCGATGCACTCGTCGATTTCGACTGGCGTATCGCTACAAACGGCATCGAACTGACGGAGCAGCAATTCGCGGAACTCGTCGAACAAAAGCGCCGCCTCGTGCGCATTCGCGATCAATGGGTGCAACTTGACCCTGCCGTCATTCAACACGTACAAAAGCTGATGAAACGAGCGAAACAAGAAGGTTTATCAATTCGTGACGTACTTATGCAAACGCTCGCGGAAAAAACAAACGAACAACATGAAGACGATGAAGCGATTGACATTGAACTGAATCGCCCGTTTGCCACGCTCGTACGAAAAATGAAAAACATTGACCATATCCCAAACGTCACCATTCCGAGCACGTTCCACGGCACGTTACGTCCATACCAACAGCGAGGCGTCGACTGGCTTGTCTTTTTACGCCAGCTCGGTTTTGGTGGCTGTTTAGCAGACGATATGGGTCTTGGGAAAACGATACAAATGCTAGCCTATCTCGCCTATGTGAAAGAAAACGAGAAACGAAACGGCCCTGCTTTACTTATTTGTCCAACGAGCGTCATCGGCAATTGGCAAAAAGAATGTCAGCAATTCGTTCCGTCTTTAACCGTCTACGTTCATCACGGATCCACTCGTGGACATGAAGATACGTTTATCGAAAAAGCAAAAAGCTGTGACCTTGTCATTACATCGTACAGTTTGGCGCATTTAGATTTCGACGACCTCGCAAGCATCGATTGGGATGTCATTTGTTTAGATGAAGCACAAAACATTAAAAATGCCCAAACGAAACAAGCGCGTGCCATTCGTAAACTAAAAGGGCGTCATAAAATTGCGCTCACCGGCACACCGATTGAAAATCGACTAAACGAACTTTGGAGCATTTTCCATTTCTTAAATCCGGGCTATTTAGGATCGCAAACCGAGTTTCAGCGCCAATTTGCGACGCCAATTGAGAAAAATGGCGATAAGCAAGCGACCGAACGTTTACAAAAGCTCATTCGTCCGTTTTTACTACGCCGCACAAAAACAGACGAACGTATTGCGCTCGACTTGCCTGATAAACTCGAACAAAAAGAATATTGCCCGCTCACTGCCGAACAAGCATCCTTATACGAACAAATTGTGCAACAGTCGCTTGAAAAACTCGAACAAGTCGATGGGTTTGCGCGACGCGGCATCATTTTACAAATGTTAAACAGCTTAAAACAATTATGTAACCATCCAGCACTATACTTAAAAGAAAAACATCCGAAGCAAATCGTCGAGCGATCGCATAAAGTAGAAAAGCTGCTTGAACTTGTCAAACAAATTCGCGAAAACGGGGAAAGTTGCTTAATCTTTACCCAGTACATTCAAATGGGCGAGATGATCCAACACCTTCTTTCTACGCATTTGAAAGAAACTGTCGTCTTTTTAAATGGAAGCACACCGAAACAAACGCGCGATGAAATGATCGAACAATTTCAACATGGACAGTTTCATATATTCATTTTATCGCTCAAAGCAGGCGGAACAGGGCTAAACTTAACAGCCGCCAACCACGTCATTCATTTTGACCGCTGGTGGAATCCGGCCGTTGAAAACCAAGCGACAGACCGAGCGTATCGCATCGGGCAAACGAAATTTGTTCATGTGCATAAATTCATTACAACCGGGACGATTGAAGAAAAAATCGACGATATGCTTGAGAAAAAACAAGCGCTCAATGAACAGCTCATCCAAAGTGAAACGTGGATTACCGAACTATCCAACGAACAATTGCGCGAACTATTTACGCTTTCATGAGGTGAAATATGGCAAAGAAAAAAGGAACGAAGCAACAAACGTTATGGGAAAAACTGCTTGAACAAATGGCAAAAAAGTTAGAAGAACGAAAAAAATAAACAGCCGACGCGACCGGCTGTTTATTTTTGAATATAAAACTTTCTCGATAACGTAAAGCTATATACAATCGGAATGACAAATAACGTTAAAAAGGTGCTGCTAATCAGTCCACCGATAACAGTAATCGCCATCGGCTGATTAAGCTCCGCCCCGTCACCGATGCCAAAGGCGAGCGGCAACAGCCCTAAAATTGTCGTTAACGCCGTCATTAAAATCGGGCGAAGACGAAGCTTGACCGCTGTGACAATAATATCCCGCTCTCCGCGCGCACGCAATTGATTCATATAATCGACCAGGACAATCGCATTGTTGACGACAATACCGGCAAGTACGATACCGCCGATAATGACCATGACGCTTACTGGCGTCTGTGTCAACAATAATCCGCCCGCAATTCCGACGATCATTAACGGAATCGTAAACATAATGATGAACGGATGTTTAAACGACTCAAACTGCGCCGCCATGACGAGATATACAAACGTCACCGCCAACCCAAACGCTAAAGCTAAATCATCAATGGACGACTCAAGCAACTCGCGATCTCCCCCGAAAACAATATCCGTTTCTGATGGAAGATCGAGCTTTTCAATTTCACGATCAACAAGCGCCGATATGTCGCCAAGCGTCACCGAACTTTTATATTTCACCGTAAACTGGACGGCGCTTTGTTCATTTACTCGCTGAATTTGAACACGGCTTTTTCCGATCGAAACGGATGCAATATCGCCGAGCTTCACAAATGATCCATCCGGCTTTTTCACAAGCAATTGTTTTAAATCGGCAACAGAATTTTTTACGTTTGGATCGTACTCGACCATGACGTCATATACGTTGGCATTTGTGTCAATGATGCGCGTCGCCGTCATTCCGCGCGTCATTTGTTGGGCAGCGATGGCGACTTGCGCTGGTGTAAGTCCATGTTGCAACGCTTTTTCTCGATCGATTTTCACTTGCATTTCATCAACTGTTTCTGATAAATCCGTTGTCACTTCTTTTACTTCTTTTAAGGTCTTTAATCGTTTTTCAATTTGACTAACGACTTCTTTCAACCTTTTCTCATCCGTATCTTTTACGCTAAATGTTAACGTATTTGGCGCACTTCCGGTCGATGCTTGCAAGTTAAACGACACTTCCGCCGTTTTATTCACTTTTTTCACCGCTTGTTGCACAGGGGATTTTAACTCATCAACGACAACGAACACCGAGCGATCACGCTTATCTTTCGGTTTCATTTTCACGTATATTTCCGCGACGTTGCTTTGCGTCGTACCACGAAACGATTGCTCTTGCGTTGAACCAATTAAGCTGACGTACGTATCGATATCATCCACTCGCTTTAATTCATGTTCAATCGCCGTCACAACGCGCTCTGTCGCTTGCAGCGAAGCACCGTCATCTGTTTGGACGCGAATCGAGAAAAACCCTTCATCAGCATTCGGCAAAAACTGCATACCGACTTTCGTTAACCCGACCACACCGACACCAAGCAAACTAACTGCCAACAACAACACAACAAAACGATGACGCAACGACCATCGTACACTTCGCTCAAGCGCACGCATCGGGGCGGACGTTAAACGGGCTTCTTCGCGATACCGTCTGCGCGGGCGCAACCAACGGCTCGCAAGCATCGGCACAACCGTCAGCGCAACAAATAACGATGCTAGTAAACTAAACGCAATCGTTAGCGCAAACTCGGTAAATAAATCTCCAATTAAACCGGTAATAAATAATACCGGAATAAACACAGCTACACTCGTCAACGTCGATGCGACAATCGCGCTTCCGATTTCGCTTACGCCATCTTTCGCTGCTTCTTTCGGATCTTTTCCCATCGCTAAATGGCGGGAAATATTTTCAATAACGACAATCGAGTTGTCAACAAGCATCCCGATCCCAAGGGCTAATCCGCCAAGCGTCATAATATTTAACGTAAAATCGGAAAAATACATTAACACGAACGTCACAATGACAGAATACGGAATAGCGATGCCGATAATGAGCGGACTTTTTATATTTCGCAAAAATACAAACAATACCGCCATCGCAAAAGCGCCACCTAAAACGAGCGATTGTGCGATGTTGCGAATCGTTCGCTGAATAAATTCCCCTTGGTCAAACAATATGTCGACATGTACGTCTTGAAATTGTTCTTTTTTCAACAATTTATCCAACTGCTTTTGAAACGCTGTAGATACTTCCGCTGTGTTCGCATCTGCCTTTTGCAGCACGCTCATTAACACGGATGGCTTTTCGTTCGTTCTCGTAATCGTTTGTTGCTCGTCTGGAACGAGTTCAACGCTCGCTACATCTTGCAAACGAACGCGCTTATTTGTCATAGGGTCGATCAAAAGAACGAGATTTTTTAATTCATCGACAGACTGTACCGTGCTTAAAATGCGTGTCGATAGTTGCCGATCGTCGATGACGACCGTTTCCCCTGGCAACGACACGTTGTTAGCCGAAATGAAATTCACAACGTCTTGTTGGGAAAGTCGGTACGTTTGAAGCTTATTTGGATCGACGACTACGCGCACATGTTTCGTAAACGTTCCTGATACGTTGACGCTAGCTACTCCTTCCGTTTTGGCCAGCTCTGCTTTCAACTGTTGCGCCAACGTCTTCAGCTGTTCATGTTCCTTTTCCGTCGTCAACGTCAGTTGGATGACAGGAAACTGCGACGGGTCAAACTTTAAAAATCGCGGCTTTGACACGTCATCAGGAAGAGGCGCTTGATCGATACGCTGCATGACATCATTTTGGATGTCATCAATTACTGTCGCCCATGAAAACTGTAATAAAATGAGTGTCGATCCTTCTTGCGACGTCGAAGTCATCGTCTTTAGCCCCGGCAATGTCGCTAAGCTACTTTCTAACGGCTTCGTCACTTTCTCTAACACTTCCGTTGGCCCCGCTCCCGGATACGTTGCTACAACGACACCGACAGGGGGTTGAATATCAGGAATTAACTTCATCGGAATATTTAACAAAGATACCGCCCCTAAAAGAATGACGATCACCATCGATACGAACGTCAACACCGGGCGCCGAATCGAAAAATGGCTAATGTTCATAACCTGTCTGTTCACCGTCCTCTTTGTTTGTTCTACTGTTAGGGTAGCGAACAGAACAGCGAGTGTCAAACTTTAGGTAAAAAAATAATCGGCCACCTCATGACCGATTATTTTTTCTTCATAAATATTTCTTTTTTAAACGACCGCAACAAAGAAAGAATCATAAGAAGCATGATAACCGTAAATGGAAACGCCGCAATAATTGATGCGGTTTGAAGCGCCTGTAATCCGCCTGTCCAAAGTAAAATGGTGGCGGTCGCGGACTGAATGATTCCCCAAGTCAATTTAACAGAGTTTGATGGATTTAAACTTCCATTTGTCGTCTGCATTCCTAGCACAAATGTCGCCGAATCGGCTGATGTAACGAAAAACGTACAAATGAGTAAAATCGCTAACCCTGATAAAATCGTGGTCAATGGGAAATGTTTAAAAACAGAAAAGAGCGCCATCTCAATGCCTGACTCATTCATCGTTTCCATAATGTCTGCCCCCTCAAACATTTCTAAATACAGGGCAGATCCGCCAAACACAGAGAACCATAGAGCGCTAAAAATCGTCGGAACGAGCAATACACCGATCATAAACTCTCGCACTGTCCGTCCCCGCGACACGCGCGCAATGAATGAGCCAACAAACGGAGCCCAAGCAATCCACCATGCCCAGTAAAAAACAGTCCAAACACGCGGCCATTCACTTTGTTCGAACGGACTTAACCGTAAACTCATAGATGGTAAGTTTTGAATATACGAGCCGACCGTTGCGGTAAATACATCCATAATAAAGTTTGTCGGTCCTGCAAACAGTAAGAAAAGCATCAAAAGCACTGCAATCCTCACATTCATATCACTTAATATTTTAATGCCTTTATTCAATCCTGTTTGGGCTGACAACATAAATAATACCGTAACGACAATGATAACGACGAGCTGTGTCGCAAAACTGTTTGGTATACTTGGAGAGAGGTGAGACAATCCCCCACTAATTTGAACCGCCCCTAATCCAAGTGAAGTCGCTACACCGAAAATGGTCGCATAAACCGCTAACGTATCGACGGCAATCCCCGTTAATCCATTTACACGCTCACCCAACACGGGACGCAGTACGCGGCTAATCACTCCCGGCTCTTTTTTCCGAAACTGGAAATAAGCTAACGCTAGCGCAACAACCGCATAAATCGCCCACGGGTGCAATCCCCAATGGAAAAACGCATATCGCATCGCTACACGAGCAGCTTCTGCTGTTTCTGCTTCACCAACAGGTGGGCTGTAAAAATGATACATCGGCTCAGCCACGCCCCAAAACACTAACCCGATTCCCATGCCGGCACTAAATAACATCCCAAACCATGTTCGGTAACGATACTCTGGCTTCTCATCATCTGCGCCAAGGCGAATGTTTCCGTACTTCGAAAAAATCATCACGAAACAGAAAATGAGAAAAGCCGTTGCGGATAGTAAATAAAACCAACCAAACTTATGCACTAGAAAACTTTGTACGTCGCCGCTTACTTTCGCCAAATGAAATTGCGGCAATACACTTTCCGGGATCACTCCCCAACCAATAAATAAAATCGCAATGACAAGAGAAACATAAAAGACAGGTGTTGTGTTCCTCATCAAATTCCCCCTTTTTTCATTATGCTTATGGGGATCGTGTTAGCGTCTTCGGGTATTTGTGAAACATGCGACCATAATTATGGTAACAAAATGGAAAGGGGAAGTCAAATAATATGACTTCCCTTGGTTACATATCCTTTTTATGCCAACGCCATGCACTTGCGATAATGTCTTCGAGCGAACGTGTCGCTTGCCAACCAAGCTCGCGCGCAATGTTTTCCGATGACGCCACAAGTCGCGCAGGATCTCCCGGGCGGCGCGCTGTATATTCGATCGTTGCTTTTTTACCTGTGACGCGTTCACACATGTCGATCACTTCTTTAACCGAATAACCGAGCCCGTTGCCAAGATTGTATGTCGCTGTCTTTTTCTCGTCCGAAAGAAGGGCGTGCAACGCGAGAATGTGCGCCTCCGCTAAATCATTTACGTGAATGTAATCACGAATACACGTGCCGTCTGGTGTATCGTAGTCTGTACCAAACACCGAAATTTTATCGCGCAATCCGAGCAAATGTTGCAAAATAAGTGGAATTAAATGCGTTTCCGGGTGATGATCTTCCCCGATTTCACCGCTTTCATGCGCACCGGCCGCATTAAAATAACGCAAGACGACGTAGCGTAAATCATACGCTGACGCAAAATCAGCAAGCATATGTTCAATCATCAATTTCGAACGACCGTATGGGTTAATTGGATTTGTTGGACATTGTTCTGTAATGACATCAACGTTTGGAATGCCGTACACCGCTGCTGTCGATGAAAAAATGAACCGCTTCACGCCATATTCCATCATCGTTTCTAACAACGTTAATGTCGCAGCAACGTTGTTTTTATAATATTTCATCGGTTCGGCAACCGACTCGCCTACTAGACTATTTGCCGCAAAATGCATCACCGCATCGATCGGATATTTTTCAAAAATGCGCACAAGCGTCGCCCGATCGCCTAAATCGCCATGAACGAACACCGCTTTTTTATCAACTAAATACCGATGCCCTGTCGATAAATTGTCGAGCACAACGACCGGCTTCGTCCCAACTAATTGTTTGACGACATGGCTGCCGATATATCCCGCACCGCCAACGACTAAAATCATGCAAAATCTCCTTTCCTTGTCATCCACTTCAATTTTATCACACATATATAGGAAAGATGGAGTTATTTTATATTCGCTATCGGTTTTCGTCCGATCGAGTAATATTCAATTGGGTAGCGCGCTACATCGTGAAGCGCATAGCAATTGCGCCCGTCAAAAATAATCGGCGTTTTCATTTGCTTAACGTATACAGATAAGTCCAGCTGGCGAAATTCATCCCATTCCGTTAAAATCATCGCCGCATCAGCATCTTTTAGCGCCTCTTCCACACGACTTGCATATATGACTTCCTTCGGCAACACACTTTTCGCTTTATTCATCGCAATCGGATCATAAGCAACAACGATCGCCTGTTCCGCAACAAGCTCACGTGCAACAACAAGCGAGGCGGCTTCCCGCATATCGTCTGTATTGGGCTTAAATGACAAACCGAGAAGAACGATTTTTTTCCCTGCGAGATGTCCAAATCTTTTTTTCGCTTTTTCAATTAGCTTGCGTTGTTGTTTATTGTTTACTTCAATCACTGCCTTCAGCAATTCGAAATCGTGATCGATATTTGCTGCAATTTTCGCCAATGCTTTCGTATCTTTCGGAAAACAAGAGCCTCCATAACCGATGCCAGCGCGCAAAAACGAGGAGCCGATGCGCGCATCCATCCCCATGCCAGCCGCCACTTGTTCAATGTCCGCGCCAACTTTTTCACATATGTTCGCAATTTCATTAATAAAGCTAATTTTCGTTGCTAAAAAGGCGTTCGAGGCGTACTTAATCATTTCCGCACTCCGAATATCAGTGTGAAAAATCGGAATGCCAAACGGCCGATGAATATCTGCCACAACAGCTGCCGCTTGCTCATCATCCGCACCGATCACAATGCGATCGCCATGAAACGTATCGTGAATGGCAGAACCTTCCCGTAAAAATTCCGGGTTCGACACGACTTCGATACGTACATGTGGAGCAAGCTCCGCAAACATGCGCTTCATTTCGTGATTCGTCCCGATCGGCACCGTACTTTTTGTCACAACGATGACATCTTTCGTTACCGCCGCCGCAATGTCTTTCACCGCTTGCTTTAAATATGTTAAATCCGCAAAGCCATCTTCATTTTCAGGCGTGCCGACCGCCACATAAATGACGTCTGCCTCCCGAAATGCACTCGCACCGTCCGTCGTAAAAAACAATCGCCCAGCGTCCATATTTTCTTTCATAAACGGCTCAATACCCGGCTCATAAATTGGAGAAATCCCTTGGCGCAAGCAATCCACTTTTTCTTTATCGACATCAACGCATGTCACCTGATGACCAATATGCGCAAGCGCGACCCCTGTCACTAAGCCCACATATCCTGTTCCGACGACGACAATGTTCATTGCTGACCTCCGTGCACGTTTTTTTTCAGTTTACACAAATGTGAGCGTATTTGCACGATACGGCTATCGAAAAAATGAAAGATCCCTCTTATAAAAACATAGAAATTTGTCTATCATTATAGTAAAAGAAAAGGAGGAGAAAGTGTTGCAGAAAAAACAAACCGTCTACCAATTAAAAATCGCCTTGCGCGGTATTCGTCCTCCCATTTGGCGACGTGTACTTATTCCAAGCAATATTACATTCGATCAACTTCATCTGATCATTCAAGAAGCAATGGGTTGGAAAAACTATCACTTATATCAATTCGAAACAGGCGATGCGATCATCGATGTGCCACACCCTCTAGACGATTTTTCACACCCTCGGAAAGATATGCTCGATTCTCGAAAAATACGGATGAAAACATATTTAAGTCATGAAAAGGACAAAGTTTTATATACGTATGACTTTGGCGACAATTGGGAGCATATCGTTACATTAGAAAAAATTGAAAAACGAATGGAACCGTTGACACATCCTATTTGCATTAAAGGAAAACGAGCATGCCCACCAGAAGATGTCGGTGGCGTTTGGGGTTACCAAGATGTACTCGATATGATGCAAGACGATACAAGAAAACAAGAACGGGAAGAGTTTCTCGAGTGGTATGATGAATGGTACGGAGACGACTTTGATCCGGAATATTTTGATATAGAGGAAGTAAACGGAAGACTAGCAACAATCAAATTCAAATAAATGCCTTTTTTAGGGCTGCCTCAAAAGTCCGCTTTTTAGCGGTCTTTTCGGTCAGCCCCTTTTCTGTATCTCCAAATGCTCCTTTAATCGTTGTGAAATGGCTGCGTGGGGCGTGACAGGCACCGTTACAGGCGGTCCTTTATACATTCCTCCACATAAAATAACCGCACAGCTTTCAAATTTGGTGAAATGTATAAAAATAAAAAACTGTATTGTAAGCGTTAACAAACATCATTATAATAACTTCAAACGCGTTTATACTTCAGTGCAAACGTTTGCACCTTTACTTCACATGAAAGGATGTGTATAGATGAATAATGTGAAAAAAGTATGGTTGTATTATTCTATAATTGCTACCTTAGTTATTTCCTTTTTCACACCTTTTTCAACAGCACAAGCTAATACTGCACCTATTAACGGAACAATGATGCAATATTTTGAATGGGATTTACCGAACGATGGAACCCTTTGGACAAAGGTGAAAAATGAAGCCGCAAATCTTTCTTCGCTCGGTATTACAGCGTTATGGCTTCCTCCAGCGTATAAAGGAACAAGTCAAAGCGATGTCGGATACGGCGTGTACGATTTATATGACCTTGGGGAATTTAATCAAAAAGGAACGATTCGAACAAAATACGGAACAAAAACACAATATATTCAAGCCATCCAAGCTGCCAAAGCCGCAGGGATGCAAGTATATGCAGATGTTGTATTTAATCATAAGGCGGGGGCTGACGGCACAGAATTTGTCGATGCGGTTGAGGTAAACCCTTCTAATCGAAATCAAGAAACATCTGGAACATATCAAATTCAAGCATGGACAAAATTTGATTTTCCCGGTCGTGGAAACACATACTCGAGTTTTAAATGGCGTTGGTATCATTTTGACGGTACCGATTGGGATGAAAGCCGAAAATTAAATCGGATTTACAAATTCCGCGGTACAGGAAAAGCATGGGACTGGGAAGTCGATACAGAAAACGGAAACTATGATTATTTAATGTTCGCTGATTTAGATATGGATCACCCTGAGGTTGTGACAGAATTAAAAAACTGGGGAACGTGGTACGTCAATACTACAAATATCGATGGATTCCGCTTAGATGCCGTAAAACATATTAAATACAGCTTTTTCCCTGACTGGCTAACATATGTACGTAATCAAACAGGAAAAAATTTATTTGCCGTTGGGGAATTTTGGAGCTATGACGTCAATAAGCTGCATAATTACATTACAAAAACAAATGGATCGATGTCATTATTTGATGCACCTTTGCATAACAACTTTTATACCGCTTCCAAATCGAGTGGATATTTTGACATGCGTTATTTATTGAATAATACATTAATGAAAGATCAACCTTCACTCGCTGTAACACTTGTCGATAACCACGACACGCAACCAGGGCAATCTTTACAGTCATGGGTCGAACCTTGGTTTAAACCGCTTGCTTACGCCTTTATTTTAACAAGACAAGAGGGGTATCCTTGCGTATTTTACGGTGATTATTACGGAATCCCTAAATACAATATCCCAGGGTTAAAAAGTAAAATCGATCCGCTTCTAATTGCTCGTCGTGATTATGCTTATGGGACACAACGTGATTACATTGATCATCAAGACATTATCGGTTGGACACGAGAAGGCATTGATGCAAAACCGAACTCTGGACTGGCGGCTTTAATTACCGACGGTCCTGGCGGAAGTAAATGGATGTATGTCGGCAAAAAACATGCCGGAAAAGTATTTTATGATTTAACCGGAAATCGAAGTGACACAGTAACGATTAATGCAGATGGTTGGGGAGAATTTAAAGTAAACGGAGGCTCCGTCTCAATTTGGGTGGCTAAAACGTCAAACGTCACATTTACAGTCAATAACGCCACAACAACAAGCGGACAAAACGTATATGTTGTCGGCAACATTCCAGAGCTAGGCAATTGGAACACCGCCAACGCGATTAAAATGAACCCATCTTCTTATCCGACGTGGAAAGCAACAATCGCTCTCCCACAAGGAAAAGCTACTGAGTTTAAATTTATTAAAAAAGACCAAGCTGGAAATGTAATATGGGAAAGCATTTCTAATCGAACGTATACCGTTCCTTTCTCATCAACCGGATCATACACCGCTAGTTGGAATGTACCATAAGCATATGTTCATTCACATGAAAAACATACATTTTTGTGTAGTTGTAAAGAAAAAGGATGTCCCCCGAGACATCCTTACTTTATTCCTAAATGCTCCTTCAACCGTTGCGAAATGGCTATACGTTCTTCCTCTGGTACAATCAAATAGTAAATCCCATTTATTTTTTGACCTTTTCCTTGTATGTGTAGCTGCTCGATATGACGTCGTGCTTCTTTATAGTTCGCTTGAATTTGTTTCATGTCATCAAACGTTAAATTTGTTTTTATATTTTTCCCAATTGCTTCGAGTATATCATTGTAGTTTGCTAGGGAAGAAAAGCTTGCCCCTTTTTTAATAATCGCTTCAATCACTTGTTTTTGCCGATCTTGTCTGCCAAAATCGCCACGTGGATCATCATAGCGCATACGAGTGTATTTCAATGCCTTCTCACCATTTAAGGTAATTTCCCCTTTAGGAAACGACTCTCCTTCATATTCAAATGAAAAAGCATTATTTACTTTTACACCGCCAACGGCATCTACGATATCTTTAAAGCTTTCCATGTTCACTTTAATGTAATAATCAATTGGAATGTCTAAAAATTGTTCGACCGTCGCAAGCGTCATTTCCACCCCACCAAAAGCGTACGAGTGGTTAATTTTATCCTCTTTCCCTTTACCGACAATCAATGTGCGTGTATCTCGCGGAATGCTTACCATTTCTATCGACTGCTTTTTCGGGTTTACTGTCATAACAATTAACGAATCTGCCCGACCGCGATCATTTTTTCGTTCATCTACCCCAATAAGCAAAATCGAGATCGGTTGTTTTTCTGTAAACGATAGCTCATCTAGGCGTTTCTCTGACCTCTCTCGCCCAATCGGCTCATGCATTTCATTCATCGTTTGTTGTAGTTTGTAATAAACGGAAAACACGTATCCCCCTACCAACGCAAGAAATACAACAATGGCTCCAATCCATATACGTCTTGTTCTCTTTCGTGCCGATTTCATCTGCATCTTCCTTTATTCATGGATATTTTCATGTGAAGCGTAGCATACGGCTTGAAAAAAGACAAGGAATGTTTTGTCATTTCCTCAAGAAAACATTTCACTCTCCAAATCAACTCGGCAAACATTTTTTGTGAGCATGCGATAAAACAGATCAACATTGGTGTATTTCAAGGGACGTTATGACTTTTTCACATGTTTCAATCACCTTGTGGACAGGATACAAGCATCGGTCTGTTTTGTTAAATTATTGATTTTTAGGATGGAGCGGTACATATTGATTATAACCATTATTTATTAAGAGGAAGAAGTAGTGTGAGTAAGTTCCTACAATGAGAAGAAAAACGCATGTTAATTTTACAATTGAACCTTTTATAAAGTCAGTTTCAAAACTACTAACTAAAATAAAATTTCTAAATTAATATTTATAGTTGGGGGACAAGGAACGTTCCACTGTCATTCATTTCGAACATGCATAAATTGCATCGCTAAATTCTCCAATGTCCCAAATTCCAATTCGTAATTAATAATGATTAAAACTCCGATTAGGATTATGCACAGGGTCTGGTACGTTTAAATCTGCTTGACGATCCCTCAATTGAGCAACATGTTGATAAATGGCACTCTCACTACAACGAGCAATGGTACTAGACTGCTCATGCGTTTTAATGAACTCTGCAATTTCTTTATCACTTTTTTCAGGAAAACGATCGAGGTAGTAATAAATACAAAGATTTTCTTCTCTTGTCCAATGAGGTGCCTTCACTTTTTTCACCATCCGATCTTCAAAATTTTTTCTCATTTATCATTTCGATAACTCTTCTCTCTATTCCTTCTGGATAAATAACTTTTTTGTAAATATGATACTTATTTGTATAATATAGTTTTTTACTAACTTAAAATATTGAATATTCAGTTTTTTATCAAAAAATAAATGGCTCTAAATCAAGCATATATTCCAAAAAAAGATTCCCATTGTATAGGACATCTTTTGAATAACATTGTTATTTATCCCCCAACGCCTGTTTCGCAAGTGCTAAAGCTCCGCATATACCTGCGTTATCTCCTAAACCAGGTCGTGTAATGTAATCATGAATATGTTTTAAAATCACCTCATGTTGTACATATCCGTTCAGATGATTTAAAACGTGACGGTGAATGCGAGGTAGCAAGGTGGATTGTTTCGCTACCCCTCCCCCAATAATTACTTGTTCCGGAGATAAAACTAAAATGTACTGTGCGATCGCTTGCCCTAAATAAAAAGCTTCGAGCTCCCACACTTCATCTTGTTCAGAAAGGTCAGCGCCTCGTTTCCCCCATCTCTTTTCGATCGCAGGGCCGGAAGCTAGCCCCTCTAAACAATCGCCGTGAAACGGGCAAATGCCAGAAAACGTATCATCTGGATGGAGTCGAACGAGAATATGTCCCATCTCTGGATGGAGTAATCCGTGAACGAGACGTCCCTCGACGATCGCCCCAACACCAATGCCTGTCCCCACCGTCATATAAATGCAACTGTTTTTCCCTTTTGCTCTTCCCCAAAACAATTCTCCTAACGCTGCTGCATTTACATCCGTATCAAATCCGATAGGGACGTGAAAGTATTTTTCAATCATGCCAACAAAATTAAAATTGGACCAATGGGGTTTTGGTGTATTTGTAATATAGCCATATGTTTGGCTTTTCCTATTTAAATCGACTGGACCAAACGTCCCGATCCCAATCGCGTCTAGTGAATAGCTCTTGAAAAAGTCAATAACCTTTTGCATCGTTTCTTCTGGCGCAGTCGTTGGGAACTGGACACATTCATGTATATTTCCTTCACTGTCGCCAACAGCACAAACAAACTTCGTGCCACCCGCTTCAATCGCTCCTAAATACATTTCTTTTCACCTGACTTTCGTAAACATCATTTCCTCCATGTTGGTGAAGAAACAATACATTGCAAATTCCCTTGTATCGTAAAACGATCGAACGAATGGGGAATGAGAAAATGGTCCCCTTTTTGTAACGGATATGTCTCTTGTGCTGTACAAAACTCCCCTTTTCCATCTAGAACGCTAACTAATAAAAAATAATCCGTTTGTTCAACGCTCCATTCGCGCTCAATATCCCATTTTTGTACGGTAAAATACTCGTTTTGAACAAATGTTGTAATCTTCGCCTCGGTTGTTTGTATCACATGTGGTTCGTAATACATATCGACATGTGGAACGGTAATAACATCGAGCGCTTTGTCTAAATGTAATTCCCGTTTGTTTCCATGTTCGTCTACACGATCGTAATCATACATCCGATATGTCGTATCTGAGCTTTGCTGTGTTTCGAGTACGAGCGTTCCTTCGCAAAGCGCATGTACCGTACCACTTGGGACGTAAAAAAAGTCCCCAGGACGAATCGGCACTTTCCGAAGCAAGTCATGCCACCGACCTTCTTCCATCATTTGTTGTAACTCTTCTTTTGTTTTGGCATGGTGCCCGTATATTAACTCTGCTCCTTCTTTACAGTCAATGATATACCAGCACTCTGTTTTTCCTAATTCTCCATTTTCATATGTACGAGCATATTCATCGTCTGGATGCACTTGCACCGATAAATCAGCATTCGCATCTAAAATTTTCGTCAATAATGGGAAACGATCCGATGGAAAATGACCAAATAACTCTGGATGATCGTCCCATAACTCACCTAACGTCTTACCTCGAAATGGTTCGTTTATCACAGTCGTCTGCCCGTTCGGATGTGCAGAAATTGCCCAACATTCCCCCGTTTGCTCTGAAGGAATATCATATCCAAACTGCTCACGAAGACGATTTCCACCCCAAATTCGTTCTTGAAACACAGGTGCGAAAAAAAGAGGTATGTTCATAATCCATCTCCTTCACCCATTAAGATTGAAACGTCTCAAATAATTGTAAAACATCTTCCACTTTTCGTACAGTTAATAACTGTTCCCTAAACGTCTCATCCATCAGCTTTCTCGCTAACAATTGCAAAATTTTCAAATGCTCATTTCCTGCATATCGTTCAGGCACTGCAATCATAAAAATAAGTTTCACTTTCTCCCCATCTAAACTATCCCAATCTACCCCCTCATGCTTCATACCAAATGCTAAACAAGGGTGTTTAACTGCATCACTTTTCCCATGAGGAATCGCAATTCCAAATCCAATTCCAGTACTTCCCTCTCTTTCCCGATCATATAATGCCTGTTTGTATTGTTCTCGATCAACTAATCCCCCTGCTTCATCGATCAATCCAATCATTTCTTCCATAATCTCATCTTTCGTTGTTCCTTCTAACTGTAATTTTACTAATTGCTTCTTCATTAATTGTGTCACTGTCATCCTACTCGACTCCTTTATAAACATTGATAAAATTCACTCGTTGTTTTCGCTTGTTTCAACTGCTTCAGCAGCTCTTCATCTTCCGATAGGGCAACTAACTCTTGAAATAATTGCTTCACGCGCTCTTTGTCTTGTATACCATTAGCCATCATAAAAACGAGCCTCACACGCTCTCCTCCCCAATCAATGGGCGTTTGCAAACGTCCAATCGCAATAGCCGGTTGGTGAATCAATCGCACTTCTCCGTGGGGAATGGCCATTTCGTTACCAATATACGTGGAAGAAATACTTTCTCGCTCATTCGCACTTTGTTTGTACAACTGATCTACATACCCTTGTTCATACAGCTGCTCCCCTAAATAAGTAATAACATGTTCACGCGTCTTAAATGGTAAATCGAGAAAAATCAATCGTTCATCCACTAACGCTTTAATCGTTCTGTATGATGGTTTTTCTTTTTGTTTGACTCGCAAATGAAACAGCTGATCTTTAACCATTTCTAACTCATGCTCACGAAGCAAAGGACTTACAATGACCGTTGGTACATTTGTATGAGGTGGCAACGGCACCGTACTAACTAAAAGATCGGGCTTTTTTTCTTTCATCGCTTTATATAACCGAGAAATGGAAGCAATCCCGACCACATCCACTTCAGGAAAAGCGGCCGCAAATTTTGCCTCTACAAAACGTGACGTCCCTGATCCCGTTGTACAAACGATAAGTACTTTCTTGCGCTCGTGTTTTCTGTGATGCATGCGTTCAAGCGCTGCTTGAATATGCAAAACAATATACGCAACTTCATCTTCAGGAATTGTTAACTGTATATCTTTCTCCATTTGTTTCATAAAAGAGAGCACCATTTCAAATGCATAGCGATACATCCGTTTAATTTCCCACAACATCGGGTTTGTAATCGCCAATCCATTTCGCAAACGATTCAACGTAGAATGGAGATGAATTGTCAATCCAAATAGTAACTCTTGGTCATTGAGTAATCGATCATCTATATGATTCGACATATACTCGATCAATAAACGCGCCAATCGCAATGCTTCCTCATCTATTTCACGGAAAAATGGCTCAACCCCGTCCTTTATATGTACTCGATCGTAACGAATGCGTGCGCCTAATAAATGTAACGCCATATATCCTACTTCTGCATCAGGAATTTTAATCGCTAACCATACCTCGATTTTTTGCGCTAACTGCTTAGCTAACTCATACTCTTTCTTTTTCTTTAACTCATGCAATTGGGTTGCATTCATTTGAATACGCCATCCTTGTTTTATGCGTTTCACCGCAATAGCAATATGAATGGCTAAACTAATCTTTGCTTCATCGGTTAACGGAAACGGTAACACAGCTTCCGTTTCTTGAACTTCCTTTTCAATAAAAGCTAATTCATACGGCTGCAATACATCAGCGACCATGTTCAACTGTTGCTCATTTAACATATAATGAGCGTGATCAACTAATCCCTCTACCAACTTTGCCAACGCCATACGCCAATTTTTCTCTTCCCCCTCGATTTTCAGCCCTAAATTCGGCTTGCGAACGAGCTGTAAATGGAACGGACGCAACCAACGATCCACACCCTCTAAATCATGATGAATGGTAGACTTGCTCATATACAGCTCATCTGCCAACTGTTGCATCGTAACCGGCTTGTCCGTCATTAACAACCGTTTCAACAACTGAAGTTGCCGTTCTTCCTCATCGCTTATATGTAAAAGATCTCGAAGCAACTTCTCTTTTGCTTCATCATCCCCCTTCAGACACACCCCTACACTCGGCTTTCGTTCGATCTTTAAAGTCGGATACTGTTTCAACCATTGATCTAACACCTTCAAATCATTACGGACGGTTTTCTCGGAACAATGCAAATCGTCGGCAAGTGAAGTGACAGATACATAATCATTCGCATCTAATAGCGCTTTTATTATTCTTTTATGCCGAGCAATCATCCTGTCACCACCATCCCTTAAAATTTACAAAGAAAGGAGGAATCCTCATACGACAGATTCCATCCTTTCCTCTATCACTTTTCTACATCTACCGGCTTTTTCACTGCATTTACAAGCAACGCTGTCACGATCATACCGATAACAATCGAAATGAAAAACATCGGCACATTATCTACAGCACGAAACACAGCAACAATTGGCCCTCCGTGTGGCACATGATCAGCAACATTACTTAACATCGCAATGACCGCACCGACCATGGAACCAATCATAATACTCGGAATAACCCGTAGCGGATCACGTGCCGCGAACGGAATTGCTCCCTCTGTAATTCCCACAAGTCCCATCGCAAGCGCTGCTTTGCCTGCCTCACGTTCTTCGTCTGTATATTTCGCCTTCCCTAATAACGTTGCCAAACCTAAGCCAAGAGGTGGAATGCAGATAGCTACCGCGATCGATCCCATAATGTTCGCATGTCCTTCTGCGATCATCGCTGAACCGAATAAAAACGCCACTTTATTGACTGGACCACCCATATCAAAAGCAATCATCGCACCTAAAACCATCGCCAAAACAACTTTACTTGCCCCTTGCATACTATTTAACCACGACGTTAATCCTTCCATGATTCCCGCAATCGGTTGCCCAATAACAAAAATAAATGAAGCCGCTACAAGCAGTGAAGATACAATAGGAATGACTAAAATCGGCATAATTGGCTGAATCATTTGTGGAACACGAATACGCTTAATGGCTTTTACGATATACCCTGCTAAAAATCCTGCAATGATACCGCCAATAAATCCAGCTCCTGCATCACTACCATAAAAACTACCGTTTGCCGCAATGTAACCGCCAACCATCCCTGGCGCAAGCCCCGGCCGATCTGCAATACTAACCGCAATAAAACCTGACAAAATCGGTACCATAAATGTAAAGCTAGCGACACCCACACTTAAAATACGATTCCAAATCGAACCTTCGGGAATGACTAATCCTTTTGCCGTTGGCTCTCCTCCGAGCGCAAGCGAGAGTGCAATAAGCAATCCGCCGATCACAACAAACGGAATCATATATGAAACACCATTCATCAAATTTCGATATATAGGGTTTTGCTTCTCATTTCGCTCTTTTTTCGCTTCCGCTACACTCTTCAGCTTCTCTTTTTCATACACCGGCACTTCGTTTCGCTCAAAGCGCGCAATCAACTCCTCCGGACGACGAATACCATCCGTAACCGACACTTCCAGCACCCGTTTCCCTCGAAAACGACTTTTATCCACTTGCTTATCCGCCGCAATAATCACCCCATCGGCCTGTTCAATATCTTCTCGTGTCAACTCATTTTCCACACCAATAGATCCCTGAGTTTCCACCTTCATCTCATGCCCCATCCGTTCAGCTGCTTTCGCTAGCTTCTCTGCTGCCATATACGTATGGGCAATTCCATTTGGACAAGACGTAATCGCTACAAATTTCATCCATCTCTCCCCCTTCTGTAAGCGCTTTATTTGTTACACTGTTATCATAACGGACAATCCGACCAACATTGTCACAAATTTTTACCGTAAATTGTGGTAAAATACAAATCATTACCGTGCAAGGGGGAGAAGACAAATGTTCACACAACTACATCACATAGCAATCATCTGTTCGAATTATAAACGCTCCAAACATTTTTACACACGTATTTTGCAACTACCAATCATTCATGAACAATATCGTGTCGACAAACAATCATATAAGTTAGATTTGCAAGTTGGGGATATACAACTGGAGCTTTTTTCTTTTGAGAACCCTCCAAAAAGACAAAGCTATCCAGAAGCATGTGGCTTACGTCATCTAGCATTTGCAGTAGATTGTATTGAGGAAACGATCGCTTATTTACAAGCGCATCACATTGAGGTCGAACCGATTCGTATCGATCCGATAACAGGGAAAAAGTTCACATTCTTTCAAGATCCCGATCAATTACCGATTGAGTTGTATGAAAGGGGATAGATGGGGAAGAGATCCCCATCACTTCATTTGATATAAAGCATCTTCCACAAGCGACATAACGGCTTGTTCAAGTTCGGCCAACAGCGCATCACTTTCTTGTTGTGACTTGCCTTTTACGCCAAAATAAAATTTCGCTTTCGGCTCTGTGCCTGACGGGCGAACACAAAACCATGAACCGTTGGCTAACTCATATTTCAACACGTTCGACCGTGGCAAGCGAAGCGATTGCTCTGTTCCGTTTTCCCATCGTTTGCCCACAGCGTAATCTTCCACCGCAACAACCGCTACACCAGCAACTTCACGTAACGGTTGGCTACGAAACGAAGACATGATGTGAGCGATTCGCTCTGCTCCTTCTTTTCCTTTTAACGTCAACGAACGCAATGATTCTTTATAGTAGCCATACTTTTCAAAAATATCCATTAGTCCTTCATATAACGTTTTCCCTTGTGCTTTATAATATGCAGCTACTTCTGCCGCAAAAATTGCCGACTGCACCGCATCTTTGTCGCGAACAAAATCACCGATTAAATAACCGTAACTTTCTTCATAACCAAATTGGAACGTGTATTCTTTCGTTCGCTCAAATTCGCCAATTTTTTCACCGATGAACTTAAAGCCAGTTAACGTATCGATCGTTTCCAATCCATAATGCGCCGCAATTGCCCGACCGATTTCTGATGTCACGATCGTTTTCAATACGACACCATTCTCTGGCAAGATGCCTTTTGCTTGTTTTTGTGATAGTAAATACTCTAACATTAACGCGCCCATCTGGTTGCCCGTTAAAACGACATACTCTCCTTTGTCGTTCTTTACCGCAACTCCAAGTCGATCGGCGTCCGGATCCGTCGCCATTAAAAGATCGGCGTTTATTTTTGCTCCATATTCGATCGCCAAGGCAAACGCCGCATGTTCTTCTGGGTTTGGTGAAGCGACCGTCGAAAAATTCGGGTCTGGTTGTTCTTGCTCTTTAACAACAGTAACGTTTTGAAATCCAAATGCTTCTAACCCTTTTCGGACAAGCATGTTCGCTGTTCCATGAAGCGGGGAAAAAACGATGCTCAAATCTTTTGCCACACTCGCCACAAGCTCTGGATTTAATTGAATTGTTTTTAACTGCGCAATATACGCCGCATCAATTTCTTCCCCGATATACGTCAACAGTCCCGCTTTAAGCAACTCTTGCTCACTCGCGACATCGACCGCTAATTCATCCTCTACCGCATTCACATATTCAATGAGCACATCTGCGACCGTTGGAGGGATTTGTCCCCCATCTTCGCCATATACTTTAAACCCATTATATTCGGGTGGATTATGACTCGCCGTAATCACAACTCCAGCGAACGCACCTAAATGCCGAACCGCAAAAGACAACTCTGGCGTCGGACGAAGTTCTTTAAACAAATATGCTCGAATGCCGTGTTTTCCTACCGTCTTCGCCACTTCTAACGCAAACTCAGGCGATTTATGCCGGGAATCATAAGCAATGACTACCCCACGCGCTTTTGCCTCTTCCCCTTTCTCGACAATGTAACGTGCCAATCCTTCCGACGCTTTTCGAATCGTGTAGATGTTCATCCGATTCGTCCCAGGTCCAATCTCCCCACGCATTCCGCCTGTGCCGAATTCTAAGTTTCTATAGAAACTATCTTCGAGCAGTTTTTCATCTGCTTGCATCGAAAGTAATTGCTGTTTTAGCTGTTCATCTAAATGTGGATATGAAAGCCATTTTTGTACTGTCGTTTTCCACGTCATATGCTGACTCCTCCTATGGATGTAGGTGGTGATAGATAAAACAAAAAAGAGGCTGCTAGAAGTTTATCTCTTCTAGCAGCCTAAAAATTAGTGACTTACAAATAAGCAATGTTGCTCGACTTCTTCCCATGTCATATAGATCCGAACAATATCTTCCTCAATTAACTGCGTACCTGTTTGCACTTCAATAAATTCTAAATCAGTAATCGCTTTAATTCCATGTTTCGCACCGACAGGAATTTCAAGCACATCCCCTGGCTTAACGCGGCGAATTTCTCCATTTAAAGCAAATTCCCCTTCACCTTTAATGATGGTCCACACTTCACTGCGATGATGATGCATTTGATAGCTTAAATTTTTCCCTGCGGTAACGCCGATTCGTTTTGTTAATACTTCTCGTCCATCTTCAAATTTTGTATAATCTAATACCCGATACCAACCCCAGCGACGTTCTTCGTACATTGGGCGCTGGTCAAAGTCGTTCACCAGTTCTTTAATTCGCGGGCTTGCGGCTTTATCAGAAACTAAAATTCCGTCCGGACTTACCGCCACAATCGCATTGGAAACTCCTAGCACGGTGACTGGAATGTCTAATTCATTAATTAAATGCGTATTCTCTGAATCGGCAATAATCCCTTTTCCAATTTGCTCCGTTGCCATTTCTTCCGTTAATGTATTCCATGTGCCAAGGTCTTTCCAATACCCATCATACGGCAACACAACAATATGCTTCGTCTTTTCGACCACTTCATAGTCAAAGCTAATTTTCGGAAGTCGCTCATACTGCTTCAATAACTCCTCATATTGAATCGGAAGCCCTTTTTCTTTTAATAACGAAATCATATAATCCAACTTAAACGCAAACACACCACAGTTCCAAAGCGCACCTTGCTTGATTAACTCCGCTGCTTTTTCTTCATTTGGCTTCTCTGTAAAATGACTTACTCTTAAATAATCACTATCACTAGATTTAGAAGCAGGAACAATATAACCGTACTTCGCCGATGGATACGTTGGTTCGACACCAATTAACGCCAAATCTGCTCCACTTGTCAGTACGGTTTTTTCTAAATCTTTTACTCTATCAAAAAAACGATCTTCGACATACGGATCAACCGGCAACACTGCAACGACTTCATTTAATCCAATTCCTTCGACGCTATATAAATAAACCGATGCAAGAGCGATTGCTGGAAACGTATCGCGCCGCATCGGTTCAATAATAATCGGTACATCAAACCCTAGTTGGCTTTGAATCATATCAACTTGAGCTTTGCTTGTCGCAATCACAGAGGAATCAGCTAGGCCGACATTTCTTAACTGACCCCATACACGCTGCACCATTGACTGTAGCTCACCGTTCTTATTTTCCAAAACCTTTAAAAACTGCTTTGAACGGGCATCATTTGATAACGGCCAAAGGCGTTTGCCGGAACCGCCGGAAAGTAATACAAGTTTCACTTTATTTGCCTCCAATTTTAAATATATCTTTATAAGTATCATACACAGCTTCTTTTGAATAGTTTTCCATATATTTTTTAAATAGAGTTTTTGATATTTTATTATTATAATCAATATTTGTTAACTTTTTCATATGTTGACTATATTTCTTAATGTCATTCTCAACTATACATCCCTCTGCTTCAATATCTATACCTTCTATACCAAAATCAGTGCAAATAACCGGTAAACCATATGAAAAAGCTTCCAATGTTTTTAATTTAACCCCACTTCCAAATAATAAAGGAACAATCATTGCACACGCACTATTAAAAACCTCTTCTAAATTATCTATAAATCCCATTAAAATTATATTATTAGAATATTTAATAGCTAATTTTTTTAAAGTATCACTAGGATTTCTGCCAATAATTTTTAATTTCAAATCTGGGATTTCTTTCAAAATACTCGGGAAATTTTCATTAATAAAATTACATATAGCTACATCATTATGAGGAATATTAAGAGATCCTAAAAAAATAAAATCTGGTGCTCCTCTATAATTTCTGTTATAACGATTTTTAGAACCGGGTAACAATGGGGGAATAGCATATATATTACTATTTCCTGTCCGGCTCTTTAAAATCTCTACCTCCTTTTTGCTTATTAACAAACTAATATCTACCTTATTAACTATCTTATTTTCTCTATCCATAATTAGATTTCTTTCGTATGATAATAAAAATCTATTAAATAAATTAAATCTTACTATTTTTTGAAAAGGTTTAGGTATAAACTTTTTAAAATTCCCTAAGGGATTCAAATCTATATTTCCTAACTTATCTAAAACATCTATCATCTCTTGATACCTAATAGAAAACAAATCATCCAAATAGATTATTTCTTTTACATTTTGTAAATTATTGTCTTCAAACATTTGAAAAATTCTTAATGTATCATAAATCACTAAATCAATTTTTTCTTTCTTAATATATTTTATCACTATATTTTTTAAATGTTTACTATAAGTAAATGACTCCTGAAGACTAAATTTTCTTGTAAGTATTGTTCTACTTATAACATTTTTTATCTGTTCGAATGTTTTTGGTTTATTCACTTGTAACAAATTAATATCGTAAACATTTTCTATTTTGTCATCATCTAAAAGTACATAAGTAATCTTATCAGCACCATAAAATTCTATAAAATATTCAAGAATACTAGATAAAATTATTTTTTTTCCATTATCTTTAGGGTACGGATAAACAGTTGATATAATCATGACTTTCATTGAAATCTACTCCTAAGTCTTAAATTATTGAGCCATTAATAATTAAGTTATAAAGCTTTTTGGCATACACTTCACTACTAAATATATTCGATACAGATTTTTGCTTTAACTGTAGTCTATTTCTCATTTCTTTATCAGTAATATTCTCCAAAGCTTTAGAAATTTCATCTATGTCATAGGGGTTTACTAACAATGAGGAACCCATAGAAATTTCGCTCATGGGCTCTATATCAGAAGTAATAACTGGGCAATTGAATTTAATCGCTTCAACAATCGGTAATCCATACCCTTCATTTAGACTAGGGAAAATTAGTGCGCACGCATTTTTATATAAAGATGCCATTTCAAGATCAGTAATCCAATCCAAAAACTCTACTCTATCATCTTTGTATAACTCTTGTATCTTCCCTTTTTTCCCCAAACCAACTATTAATAATTTGTAATGTTTGTAAACATTGCTTTTTTTAAACGCTTCTATTACACGAATAGTATTTTTATGAGGACTGCTTCCCCCTACATGTAAAAAATATGGTTCATTAGGAATTATATCTAATACTTTATTTTTACTTCTATAAAAATCATTATAGAATTTATCAACTGTTGAATAAATAACTGTTGATTCTCTATTTATTTTTTGAGCAATTTCCTTTTTTGTTTTGTTACTAACTGAAATAATAGTAGCCTGTTTAGATAGGAATTTCACACAAACTTTCCTGTATATGTTACCTAATTTTTGATACAGATTAGCAGATTTATGATTAGAATCTAAAAACATTAAATCATGAATAGTTACTATCCTTTTTACATTTTTTAAATAGAAATTCATTAATATACTGGAAGTATTATAAGGATGGAATACAACATCTATTTTATATTTCCTGACAGTTATAGGAATTAAACACTGTTCCCAAATTGGTTGAATAGTACCTTTAGAAAATATATAAGTTATATTTTTACCTTGAATTAAATATTCATTATTAATGTCGTCAGGAACTAAAACAAATATTTGAACTTCATTTCTTGGATATAAAGATAAGTTGTATAATAGTTCCTTAATATATCTACCTAAGCCCCTTGGCTTCCTTAAGTAGTATCCATCAATGAGTACTTTTATTTTAGTCATAATAAACCCCTCATTATCTAATTAAACTCTTCTAGATAAAATTTTAATTATATAAAAAACTGTAAAAAACGAACGGATTCCTTCTTGGAACGGAGTAATTATTCTTAATTCGAACCATAAATAATACCACCAACCTTTTTGGATATTTTCATTATCAATATCTGTTCTTCTACAACAATTTTCTTCATACTAAAGTAAAAAACCCCTTCTATTCTTAGATTTAAGGTGTCATTTTTTATACGTTTGATACATTTGTCGGTACCGTCAAGAATTTTGTGTAATGCAAGATGGATAGGGTATCTCTGAAATGGATTTGGAATGGATAGGGAACCGATTTCCTCCCCACAGGAGACTGAATATTCAGTCTCCTGTGGGGAAAGGGAGAATCCCCTTATTTTGTTTATTTTCGTTTACAATATATGGTTAATTGTAACGTTCTTCAAACATTCGTTGAAGGGCTTCATGAGCTTCGGAAAATCCTCGTAACTTTCGCCTCGCCCATTTCTCATTAAAGTCTTGGATCGTCAAATACACGACTTTTTCAGCTGCTTCTAAACTACTCAAACTGTTCATCGGCTTGAGACGTTTCCGAATCTCCTTGATCGTTCGTTCGATGGCATTCGTCGTGTAAATTACACTTCGAATACTGTTTGGATAATTCATAAAGGTGAGGAGGACATCCAACTCATTGGCCCAAGATTGCACTTCTCTTGGGTACTTGCTCGACCATTTCGATTCAAACTGTCGAAACATCTCCAATGCGATCTCTTTACTCGGAGATCGATAAATGAGTTTCAGATCCTCCGCCATTTCGAATTGGTCTTTTTTCCGAACACGGCTGAGGGTGTTACGTACTTTGTGAACGACACAACGCTGTACGTCAGCTTTCGGATAAACCGCCCGAAAGGCTTCCTCCAGCCCCGGAAGACCATCAAATACGCCTAAAAGCACTTCCTTGACTCCTCTTTTGTAGAGCTGTTGGAGAATCTCCCGCCATCCATAGGCGCTTTCTTGTCCTCCCACGAAAAAATCGAGAATTTCGCGATATCCTTCTTCATTTACTCCTAACACCACATAAATGACTTCTTTCTCTACCGTATCGCGGCGAAGTTTCACATACAAACCGTCCAAATATAAGACGGAATAACGCTTGTGTAGTGGACGGTTGCCCATTTTTCGATGTCTTCCTTTACGACATCGGTAATATGGCTGATCGTCGTAGGAGAATAGGTACTTCCTAGAATTCGTTCGATCCACTTGCCAATTTCCCGTGTACTCATGCCGCTTTGATACATCTTGATGATGGCTTCTTCCAGCCAGCCGGTGTGTCGTTGGTAAGGGGCAAACAGCTGCGTTTGAAATTCTCCATTTCGGTCTCTTGGGACCAAAAGTCCTTCAATCCGGCCATATTGTGTATCTAGATTTCGTTGATAGTAGCCGTTTCTCATATTGGATGTGTCCGCTTGTTCGATTTCGAGGAAATTTTTAATTTCTTCCCGCATAATCAGCTCTAATTTTTCTTTCACAAACTGACGAATGGCATTTTCCAGTTGATTTGCCCAGTCGATATTCGATATACTTTTAGACATAGGTAGGGTTCTCCTTTCTCTGGAATGTTTTTCGTCCAATCAGAGAATACCCTACCTTTTTTCTTTTGGTCTAGCAAAATGCTTTACACAAAATTTTATACATCATCCATTTGTCTATTTACTCCCCAAAAAAGAACTCTAATAAGTAACAAAAGAATAACTGAAAATAAAAAGGTTGTATTTATATTTATCGTACCCATCACTAAATAGTAGTTTACATTTACATAAATAATTGATAAAAAAAGCAATGAAGGATATCTCTTTTTCAAATAGCTTAGTAATAATAAATGAATTAGCAAACCGTATAAAAGTCCATGTAGAAATATTATTAGAAAAGCAAGTATATCTCCAAACAAATATATTAATATAGCAGGATACCCCATTGTGAAATTAATACCACTCTCTATGGCCAACCAGCCTTTTTTAGGTGAAATAAGAATCATTAATTGTTGTATTCCCTTAATATTGTTATCATTTCCCTTAATCGACTCAATAGTAGAATAAAATTCTTGTTTAATTGCCTTGATTCTTTCCATATTAGAAACCTGATCATTCAACAAATCTGTTCCCCACCAAACGTGTCCCTGTAATCCTAGAATTCTATATTCTATAGCATTTAGTGTATCTGCTAAACTGAGATTAAACTCCTTTTGATAAACTGATATAGTTCTAATCCCAATAAAAATAAGTATAATAAGCACTATTAAACTATACAAAATAAATCTACTTAATTTTATTTTCTTTAGCATTCTCAAGAATCCAGGATAATTAAATAAAATCCCCGAACAAAAATACATTCCCATTAGGTAAAATGGAGTAAATTTTTCCATCTTCAATATATTTACAATAACCAATAACACTAAAATAACTACTATGGGTTTCTGAAATTCTTTTTTTGTGCTTAATAATCCTAAAATAAATGTAATAGGATATATAAAGGTGTGTATCCACCCCATATATAAATAATTTTTCAATATGGAATAATTAAAATAATTAAATCGTTGTACCTTACCAAAATTTATAAAGTGTGTTATTAGCCCATCCAATAATAAAGTAATACTTACTATTAAACTAAAAATAATTATAAATCTTTCAATTTGTTCAGAATTTATTATTTTTCTGTTTATCACATACTTTAACTTAAACTCAGCTACATAATATTTTTTTCTATAAGGATAAAGAAATTTTAATGATAAAAATGTCCCCAAAGTAAATATTATCAGTAACAATAATAATTTTATGGTAGCACCTGTAAAAAAGGCATATCTATCTTGTTCTGTAATAAATACTGCGTTAGTTTCTATATAAAATACTGATAAAGCAGCCCACAACTGAGGTATATAAAAAGGAATAATTAAATAAATGGATTTTTCTTTTCTAAAAAAATATAAATTCAAAACTATATATGTAATAAAAAGAATAATAGTAATAATATGGAGTATATTAATCACCTTCTTTATTAATTAACTAGACCCTTAAATCTGCCGATAAAGGAATATAAGTAAAATAAAGCTTTTTTGGGTCGTAGACAATAAATTAGCATAGCAATTAGGGGTTTTAATAATGCAATAATAATATACACCTTCCCGTATTGATGTTTTTTTAGTACTTTTATATGTCCCGCTCCATACAAAAGAGCTCTCTTGTATGCTTTTTTATTATAAATATTCACTTTATTAGGATGAATTATTGTAAAGTTTGCATCATAATAACCCTTGTAAGACTTTTTAATTATATTAAGCAAAAAATCCGTCTCCTCGCCAGAACCAAAAATTGTTCCAGATCCTACCCCTAGTCTTTCATCAAATAATGGGATTTTCGTCAAAACCTCTCTTTTTACAAAAATCGTATAAGAAATAGCTGTTTTCCATACATTTTTTTTACTGATTTCTTGAGACTCTGTTAAAAAATTCGCTCCACTTGTTTTGGATTGTTCATCGACAGATCTTCCCGTTAAAAAAACATATTTATTATTATTACTAAAAAAATTTTTTACATATTCCAAAGTATCGGTCTTATATATACAATCATCATCAGGAAATCCTATTATATCTCCTGATACCAATTGAAGGCCAACATTCCTTGCTCTAGAAAGCCCTGGTTTTGATTTTACCAAAATAATATCCAAATCACTATATCGTTTACATATTTTTATAACACGATCGTCTTCATTTTGATCGACCACAATAACTTCGAAATTTTTATAACTTTGCATTATCAAAGAATTAAAAAATTTTTCTAACTCTTTATCTCTATTTTTAGTCGCAACTATTAATGAAATTTTCATATTAACCTCCTTCTTTGATTAAACCTATCAAAAAAACAATTTTTTTATAAGTATTTGAGTAATTCTAGATAAGAAATATATTGAAAAAGTTTCTATTTTAAAGAATCCGGTATCAATCCGGTATCATATTTTCCTTATTTATGATGATACATTTAATATTATATTTTTCAAATTCTTCTTTTTTTTCGTTATTATTATTTATTAAATAAGAAACTACCTCTATGTCATTATTTATGATTTTTGAAGTAATTAGTCCTGTTGAATCTATACCTACAATTTTTTTTGGTTGGAAATACATTAATAATAATTCTAGTGGTAAATCACTGTCTAATATATTTACACCGAATTGTTCATATAATTTCCTTTCGTTCCTAGGGTGTAATTTAAGCTTAACATCACAATTCCCTTGATCTTTAACGATATATTTATAAATATTTAATTGCTGTTCTAAACTCATAATCCCATCTTCATAATAAGGTTGAACAATCACCCAAACTTCATCGATCTTTTTTATATTTCGACTTGAAAGCAGTTTCTTTAGTTCTTCATTTATATAGATTATTTTTTTATATAACGAAATATTAAAATCAATTTTAAAAATTGTGTAGTGAGCTTCGACTAAATTTAATAATTTTTTTAAACCCAAGTCTATTTTGAATATTTTCTTAATATATTTAACACTCTTTCCATCTCTTATTTCCACTAATTTATTTTTTTTTAAAGTTAAATTAAAAACTCCGTCATCAAAGGTATATATATTTCCAGGTTTATAATTTAACAATTGCAAATGCGTATATGACGATGACAAATTTCCACAATAAAAATCCAAGCTTTTGTTAATCCTCGAAAATTTATTTCTAAATGAAGCAAATAATAAAATAAATAATTTATAAATTTTGCTTGAAAAAGGTATTGTTATAATTACCTTATCCCAACTATAAAAATGTAAGCATTGATTAATTCCTTTTGGAATTTTTTTATCTGTTATTACTAAACTTTGGTGAGAATATTTTTTTCTATTTTTATTTGCTATTATACTAGCCTCTAAAACATGTAACGGTGTTTGGCATACATATATTGCACTTTTACTCATATACTTATGTTACCCTCATCTTTCTTTATTGATATTTATTTAATCACTAAATTAGGATATATCACGAAGGGATAAACAAAAGGAATAGTTCCTCTGATTTTCACAAAACTTTATAGTCGCTTCTTCGGAGTGGTATTCGTAAGTTGATTTATAAATTTTAAAAAGAATATATTCATAAATAGAAAATATAGAAAGTAAGCAATTGATGTCCCTATTGCTACTGAAGAGATGTCATTTTTCCATAATAAGAAAAGCAAGCTAATAATAATATTCAATAAGATAATTAATATAAGTATATTTATATATATCTTTTGTTTATATGTAGCATTAAAATAATTAGCTGCAAACCCTACCAATGTTAATGGATATATACCCAATATTAAAATTTGTCCAGCCTTTACTCCTTCTTTATAATCCGGCATAAAATAATTTACAAAAATAGGGAATGAAAAGTATCCTGCTACTACAATTAATCCTACTGTAATGGCTAATATTTTATTTATTTTCCAATAAAGCCTTTTAATTTCATCGTATCTTTCTTTACTTACTAATTCGACAATTTTAGGATATAAGACTTGTCCAACTACTTGCGGTATTAACATCATAGAACTAAATATTAACATCCCCACACCATAATTACCTAAATCTTCTGGTGTCATAAAAATAGTTATAATTAAACGATCACTTGCGATTAATATACTCCAAATTAATCCCACCAATAATATTGGAAAACCCGTCTTGATTAGCTCTTTATACTTATTTAAATCGAATTGAAATTTAAATCCTTGAAAAGATTTCCTTCCAATTATCACTTCAATAATGAGAGCTAATAGCATTCCAATATATAAACCTTCATATCCAATCAAATATATAAACAATAGTGTTATCAATGATTGCGAAATACTTTTTACTGACACTAATTTTGAAGCCATTTTAAAATTTTGTTCTGATTTATAATACATTTCTATATAAGCAGATAAAAAGATAAAAAACGAAATAAAGGATGCTAATAAGAACCCTATTTGATATTCATAGCTAATATCGATAAAAAATAATAAACCACTTATTACCAAAAAAATAACAACTAAAAATAATGGTATAGTAAATATAAAAGATAAAGTTAAATTCTTTATCTCTTGTGCCCTTATATAATCCTTTCTTGCTAAATAGAAAGGGACATCTCTATTCATTGCATTTGCTGTTCCTAACTGAAAAATTGGAACAAAAGAGAACAGCATAGATACAGTTAGCCAGTATCCATACTGCTCAGGACCGAGCATATTTCTTGTTAAAACCCCTACTACAAAAGATAAACCTGCAGATAAGAAAGTAGCTGAACCAAATGAGAAAATATTACCTAGGATATTATTTCCTTTTACTTTGTTTATCAATGACACAGGAAATTCCCCTTATTCTTTAAAAAGTAAATCAAACGATAAAGGAGTCCCAGCTTTTAAATCTTGATTAGCTGTTAATCCAATAATTTTTTCAAAATACTTTGGTTCTAAACCATATCCCGGTCGAATAACTCTAATATTTTCTTTAGTGAATTTTTCTCCAGCTTTAATATCTTTCGCAACATAAATCGATCTTCTAAATTTCAATGATGCTTTCTCTTTCTCAGTTGGTCCATATTTTACTTCCCCTAATGCCTGCCATGCTCTTTCCGTCTCTACTACAAGAGCTTTCATTTCGTCAGGTTCCATTGAAAACGCAGAATCTACCCCACCATCTGCTCTTGATAAGGTAAAGTGTTTTTCAATTACCGTTGCTCCTAACGCAACACTGGCAACAGCCACACCTACTCCCATCGTGTGATCCGATAAACCAACTTGACAGTCAAATAATTCTCTCATATGCGGAATGGTTAGTATATTTGTATTTTCAGGAGAAGCTGGATAGGTGCTTGTACACTTTAAAAGAATCAAATCTTTACAGCCTGCTTCTCTAGCTGCGCGAACCGTTTCGTCTAACTCAGCTACGGTTGCCATTCCAGTTGAAATAATCATTGGTTTACCTGTTGAAGCAACTTTTTTAATAAGTGGAATATCATTATTTTCAAAAGATGCAATCTTATACATTGGCACATCTAATTCTTCTAAAAAGTCTACTGCTGTTTCATCGAAAGGAGTGCTAAAAGGAATCATCCCTAATTCCCGAGCACGATCAAAAATAGGTTTGTGCCATTCCCAAGGAGTATACGCTTGTTGATAAAGTTGATAAAGCGTGTTACCTTTCCATAAACTATCGCTATCTTCAATTTTAAATTCAGGATTTTCCAAATTTAATGTCATTGTATCCGCTGTATATGTTTGAATCTTTAACGCATGTGCTCCAGCCTTGGCAGCCGCTTCTACGATCGCTAGAGCACGTTCTAAGGATTGATTATGGTTGCCAGACATTTCTGCAATAATAAATGGTTTATGATTTGATCCTATTTTTCTTCCTTCGACAACAATTTCGTTCATACTCTCATTCCTTCAATCATATTTTGAATCATATTTTGAATTTTATTTTTTTGTTCTATCCATTCTTTATTAAATAAAGCCATTAATATCACATCTGCATATTTGTTATTTTTAAGGACGTGTTCTCTCAAAACACCTTCTGTTCTAAAACCTAACCGCTGATGATAACGAATGCTTCTTTCATTGAAGCTGATTATCTCAGCACATAATTTACGGATGTTTAACTCTTCAAATATAAAATTTAAGGCTAAGTATCCCATTAAAGTTCCTGAGCCTTTTGGCGCATTTTGATCACCAACATAAAATCCCCAAGAACATTTGCCATTTTTAAAATCTATATTAGTAAAATTCACAACCCCTAACGGAACGTTGTCGAGATAAAATATCTTTACAATTGTTCGCTGATCTTCTTTCACTCTGTCAAACCATTTCCTGTGTTCTTCTAGTGAAATAATTTGATCATGGAACATTACCGATCGAATATGCTCCTGATTTCTCCAATTTAAAACCATTTCTAAATGTGAAGAATTCATATCTTCCAGTCTTGCACGTTCTAATAAGTTCATTTTAGTTCCTCCATGATTGTCTTAACAACTGGATAAGTATTTACAATTTTATGATTGACAAGTTTAGAAGCACGTTCAGATAGTAATTGAACTTTTTTAGGATGCTCGATTAAATCTTTTACAGCCTCAAATATTTGCTCAGATGTAACTTCATGACTAAATCCAAGATTAATGGTCGCACCAAACTTGCTAACGGCGTTTGTTAATTCTACTTGATTATCGGCCACAATAATTGTGATTGATGGCAGTCCTAAATAACATCTTTCCCATGTTGTCGTCCCACCAGCTCCGATTGCTAAATCAGCTTCATTCATCAATTCTGCCATGTTTGGCACTTGGCAATGAAAAAAGAAGTTGGGGTATCGATCACAATATTCTCTAATTTCATCTTTTCTTTTATTAGACGAACCTACAACAACATTTACTTTTATATTATTTTCTAATAAAGCTAATGCATTAAGTGCCTTGATCGTTTCGTTTGTAGGGTCCGTGCCGCCAAAGAAAACAAGGATGTTATGAATTTTCCCATCACGAATGCGTTTCTGACAAGAAGCATCGATAAATTCTTCCCTTAACAATACATAATTTGGTCCTAACAGTTGTTTACATTCAGGAGGAACTAAATTTTTATATCTCTCTTCATAATTTAAATATAAATTTTGATCCAGAAGAAAATCGCAAACATGCTTCCGATTCGCCAAATCATCAATGACCATTAACTTCTTTATAAAAGGTTTAAGAGTAGATTCCCATTTTTCATCTAAACCATAGTGATCTACAACTAAAAGATCTACTGAATGAATATGAGATTTTATTAAACACTGAGCTTCGTGGGCATCTTGTTGCCAATTTTCTTTATACCAGTTAAAAATAACATTATTGTCCCTATCACTAACCATAACTTTAGACAGAATATAAACAGTAAATCCATTATCTTTAATAAAATTGATTAAATCTCCTTCAAGTCTCCTACATATAAAAGAGACGTTAGCTTTCATTTGTTTTAAATGTCTTGCTAATGTTAAACATCTCATTACATGACCAGTTCCAATAGTCACAGATGCGTCAACTCTAAATACAACATTCATTTGAAAACACACCTATTGTTCAGTTTGCTAAGTTATAATTGAGTTAAAATTTGTTTTGCTTAATCCTTTGATTATATTTCAAAAATACATAGTAGCCAATCTTTATACAGATAGCTTTATGTTTCTCTTTCCTGAACATTCGAATACTTATCATAGGAACACCTAAAAAGTTAAACAGGTTAATTACATAAATCTTCACCAAGTTCTCTGCTTATAAAAATATAAAGCGATAATTATTCCCTTTGAATTATGCTAAATTTAAACATCTTGTCACATAGCCCAACCCTATTGAATAGATGGATTAACCTTAATATTCACGTTCACTTTATTTTTTCCATCAAGTATATTGATTTAGCCATTTCTAAATCATCCATATCGTCAATATCAACAGCAGCTTTCCAATTTAATGGATAAAAAATATGGGAATTACCATAAAAAGTTTCTTCCTCTAACAAACGATCTTTATTCGCAATCCATATTGCACCTGTAGGACAGTATAAGTCATCTATATCTTGTGACCTTTTTTTAAAAGCATCTTCAAATAAAGGCTTAGGTTTTAAGTTGCGATCTAGTTTAACTGCCCACCAAGGATTCATCCATCCAAATTTAAAACAACTAATTTGAAATGCATGATTATGCCTTTGGAAATATTCGAAAGACTCAATAATATGCTTACTTTCTCGTAAAGGGCAATTGGGCATCAATTGAACAACAGTTTCATAATCTTCATTATAAAAGTCACACGCTTGTTTTACAGCTGAGATTGTTGCAAGACTAACTGGAGAATGATCATCTTGATATATTTTTCTTAGAAATGGTACTTCCGCACCATAATCTATAGAAACCCTTGCAATTTCCTCATCATCTGTACTTACAATCACTCTGTCAAAAATTTTTGATTCTAAAGCTGCTTTAATCGTCCAAGCGATTAAAGGCTTACCAAAAAAATCAATTATATTTTTCTTAGGGATACGTTTTGAGCCACCTCTAGCAGGAATAATGGCTACTACTTTTTTTTTACCAAACTGACCATCCCCCATCTACAATAAGGTTTTGTCCTGTCATTCCAATCGAATTATCAGAAGCAAGGAAATCAGCTGCACCTATTACCTCATGATCCTTCAACATTCTTCCCATTGGACAAAGACTAGCATATCTTTGTTTAAAACTTTCATCGACTCTCCCTTCTATCCCACCATATGAAATAGCGTTTACTCTAATATTAGGAGCAAGCCGAATAGATAACTCTTTTGTCAAATGTATTTGTGCGGCTTTTGCTACCCCATAATTAATTGGTGACTGATTTTTCGGATCTTCATAAAGGTTAGGATTGGGAGGTACAACACCGTACATTGATGATATATTTATCACACTTTCCAATCTTGAATTTGGATGTTGTGCAATAGCCATAGTTAGCTCATAAGGAACAATAACATCTAATGTAAATTCTCCTATCCAATTTTTTCGACTTACATATCCGTTTTCAATCTTTAGATATTCTAGATTTCTCGCATTATTTATTAATATATTAGGCCATTCGCTATTGTTTTCACACCAACTTATTATTTTATCAGTCGCTTTTTCAGACACCAAATCAACTACTATACTGTACAGATTCTTATTTGAATTAATTTCTTCAAATTCTTTAATAAGAGAATCCGCTTTTTCTTTACTTCTAGAAGTAAATATTACATTATAATTTTTCTTTAAAAAATGTTGAACAAGTTGTTTCCCAACTTTTCCGGTTCCTCCAGTAATCAAAATTGATTTTGAACCCATATCATATTCCTTTCTCTATAATATCTACTACTTGCAAAACAAAGTGTTTATCTAGCGGCTTTTCTTTTCCTTTTATAATATCAATAAAAGTTTGCAGCGATTTTTTAAATGCATAATAGGTATCCTTAAACAATAATTCCTTGTATCCATTCTTCCCAAATAAGCGAATTTGAATAGGACATGAAATGTTCCCTAATGAAGAAAATGTAGTTTGTAATCCACTTTCCCACGTAACTGTAACAACGTTTTTATTTAACGATTTTGACTTGTGTATACTTTTTATATTTCCTTGACATCCTATAATCTTTAACACCGGTTCGATAATATGAACAGCATACTTGTCCCAACTTTTCATAACACAAGCATCTACATATTCTAACGGTCCTATACTTTCAATAACTTCCTGAGAAATAGAAAATTCTTTCGCATAAGCAATAGCAGAACATGTAAAAATTTGTCCGTCATATTTTTCTAATGATAAAATCATTTCAGCTGTTTTTCTATCAATAGCTAATGGCTTATCTATATAGATTGGTAAACCCGCCTCAATAAATGGCTTACTCATTTCATAGTGTAATTCATAATCATCTCTCGCTAACAATATTGCATCTACTTCCCCAATCATATCAACATAATTATCTACAACCTTTTCAATATTAGCTGCATTAGCTATATGTTTTGATAAATCCTTGTTTTGAGTCCATATATGTGTTACTTTACCTTCGCGAATAGCATCTTCAGGAAAATTTTGTTTAGAGAGATATTCTGGAATTACTGGAAAAGGACATTCTTTCATTACACTTTCATTATATCCATTAAAAATAGCGGACCATGAATACGGATGACCATTTCCTTCACTAAGCCCAATAATCCCTAACTTTATCGTTTTCACTTTTTCCATCTCCTAGGATCAATGTATTTATTGTTAGTACATGCAAATCTAGAATAGTCACATTTTCCTCTTTTTCCGTATTCATAGGTTTTTTTAATCTCAATAAGCTGCTCCAAATTATTAACACCAACAATCAAATAATCTATTTCACTAATACTCTTCACAAAATCAATTGCACCATCAAGTAATGTCATATCATTTTTGTGCAACATTTCATGATATTCCCTTAATAATGGAATAATTGGTTCGAAATATTTAGGTACCTTTTCTAAATCCATTAACAATAAACCTTGTAAAAATATTGATCTAGCATATACCTCTACTCCTACTTCCTTCAACTTAGCGAGGTGACCACTTTTTAATAATCGTTGATCTAAAACATTTATAGGTAGTTGAATAATATCAAAAGAGAACAACTCACATAATCTGTCTATTTCTTCACCATCGTAAACAGAGACCCCTATTTTTTCAACAAGATTCATACTTTTTAATTCTATCAGTTTATAATATAATCTTTCTCCATTTTCCTTAAATAAATCATTAACATTATGAAACATAATTCCGTAAACTTTATCTCGTTTCAGCTTATTCAAAGAGTTTTGTATGGTAGTTTCTAATTGTTGAACCTCTTTGTCAGAAATTTTGTCACTTTGAAAAGGGGGAATTTTTGTTATGATTTTAAATTTGTCATTATTTTTTGTTGCTTCACCAATCACCTTTTCGCTTTCTCCATAGGCAGCCGCAGTGTCTAAAATTTTAATTCCTACTGATTCTGCATATTTAATTATTTTAACAACTTCTTCAAAAGGTGTTTTCCCTTCTTTATTGGATATGCCGTAATTAAGGCCAAATTGGACTGTACCTAACGCTAACTTCAATATATTTCCCCCTATTCTTGTTGAATAAAGCAATTAATTAAATTCTAAATTGAATAAAATGAAACAACTCTTTTTACTGCTTCTATTACACTGTTAACATCTTCTTCACTCATCGCAGGAAATAGAGGTAACGTAATCATTTCTTCATACAATTTTTCTGCGTTCGGACAAATTCCTTTTTTGTAACCCAATTGCTGATAATAAGGTTGTAAATGAACAGGAATATAGTGAACATTAACACCGATATTTTGCTGTTGCAGTGCTTCAAAAATTTCTCGTCTTGACGCTGTTAATTTGTCTAATTTTAATCGAATAATATATAGATGCCAGCTTGATTGTCCATCTTCATGTTGGAATGGAGTTATAACTTCATCCATATCTTTGAATGCTTCATTATACATTGCAACATATTTTCGACGAAGCTCAATAAACTTATCAATCTTCTTCAGCTGACTTGTACCTAACGCTGCTTGAATATCGGTCATTCGATAATTGTAGCCAAGAAATTGCATTTCATAATACCAAGGACCATGATATTCATTCAGTTTTTCTTTATTGCGCGTAATCCCATGAGATCTGAATTGTAACAATTTCTCATAGTATTCTTTGTTATTTGTTGTAATAATGCCGCCCTCACCCGATGTAATATGTTTTACTGGGTGAAAGCTGAACATCGTCATATCACTAATGGAGCCGATTTTTCTACCTTTATATGTCGCTCCTAACGCATGAGCAGCGTCTTCAATGACGATAAGATTATGTTTTTTAGCAATTTCTAAAATACGATCTAATTCAACAGGTTGACCTGTAAAATCAACAGGGATAATAGCCTTTGTTTTATTCGTAATCTTTTCTTCAATTTTATCTGGATTAATATTATATGTTTTTTCATCAATATCCGCAAAAACAGGTATTCCACCTTGATAAAGCACACAATTTGCACTTGCTGCAAATGTCATCGGTGTTGTAATCACTTCGTCACCTTCACTAATGCCTGCTGCAAAACAAGCACCATGGAGTGCTGCCGTACCATTTGAAAAAGCAACTGCATATTTAGCACCCACATATTGTGCAACCGCTTGTTCAAATGTTGAGACATACGGACCAGTTGTTAAATAATCTCCTTTTAATACTTCTACAACCGCTTCAATATCATCATCATCAATCCATTGTCTGCCATAAGGTAAATATGATTCTCTAACTGGCTTAAAGTTTATTTTCTTTTCCATTTAATCATCTCCTAAACTAGAAAAGTAGAAGAAATACTTTACATTTCTTCTACTAATGCTCGTAACTCTTCTACTGTTAACCATTCAGTATTTGTATCACTCGTATATTTAAACCCATCTGGAAGAGGCTTTCCGCCTTCAACTGCATCACTTAACCACCAAGGAAATTCCGGTTGGATAATATAATAAGTATCGAATTCTAATGTGCGGCGAGCATCATCTTCAGTAATCATTGCCTCATGAAGTTTTTCACCAGGGCGAATACCAACAATCTCGATTTCACATTCTGGAGCAATTGCTTCTGCCAAATCTACTACTCTCATGCTCGGAATTTTCGGAACAAAGATTTCTCCACCGCGCATGCGTTGTAAGTTATCTAAAACAAATTGTACACCTTGATCAAGAGTAATCCAGAAGCGTGTCATTCTTTCGTCTGTGATTGGTAACTTGCCCATATGACGCATTTTCTTAAAGAAAGGAACCACACTGCCACGGCTGCCGACTACATTTCCATAGCGAACAACCGCAAATCTAGTTTCTTTTTCTCCTACGTATGAATTTGCAGCAACAAATAATTTATCGGAAGCTAACTTTGTCGCACCATAAAGATTAACAGGTGCTGCAGCTTTATCTGTACTTAACGCAATAACTCGTTTAACTCCTCGATCTATCGCGGCTTCAATAACATTTTGTGCACCATAAATATTTGTCTTTATAGCTTCAAACGGGTTATATTCACATGCTCCTACATGTTTTAACGCAGCGGCATGTACAACTACATCAACCCCATCAAACGCGCGATATAAACGATCTTTATCTCGAACATCCCCGATAAAGAAACGTATCCGAGGATCATTGTATTCTTGAGCCATTTCAAATTGTTTCAGCTCGTCACGGCTAAATACTATTACTTTTTTTACATCATAATTCTCTAAGACTTTTCTTACAAATTTCTTACCAAATGAACCCGTGCCACCTGTTACTAAGATCGTTTTACCTGTTAAATCGTACATGTCTCAATACCTCTTTCTTCGTTGTTTAAAATTAATAGGCTCCTCTTTTTAGAAGAACTTCCCATACTGTTTTTATTAGTATAGCTATATCAAATGATAAAAATTGATTTTCTTATATAATATATTTATAACCTGTGATACTAGATAAAATCGAGTAAGCATAAAAATAGACCTTGCCTGCGGATCTCCTATAGAATGAAAGCACAACCAAACACTCGAAAAGAGAATCCTCATGCAAGATTACAACAGACAAAGCGAGAATTCGAAAACAATATGCAGCGATTTTCTTTTATTCTCTTAATACATTATCAATTGGAGAAGTTGATTAGGATCTATTTTTCGCAAGAGACATTCCATAATCCTTTATCCGATTTTAATAAGCACTATTCGGTTTAACCATTATTTTGATAGTTTTAAGTATAATCTTTAAATCGTATAAGAGCGAACGTTCACGAATGTATTTCAAATCCAACTCCACCATTTTCTCAAACCCAACATTGCTTCTCCCACTCACCTGCCACAACCCCGTACACCCTGGGGTCACAAGCAACCGTTGTTTATCGTATTCCGTATACTGCGCTACTTCTCTTGGTAGCGGTGGACGTGGACCGACAAGGCTCATTTCCCCTTTTAATACATTCCATAATTGTGGCAGTTCGTCAATGCTTGTCTTGCGAATAAATTTTCCAACTTTCGTGACGCGTGGGTCGTTTTTCATTTTAAACATGGCACCAGATACTTCGTTGTACTTCAGAAGTTCCTGTAGTTTTGCTTCGGCATCGGTCACCATCGAGCGAAATTTGTACATATAAAACTGTTTTCCGTCTTTTCCAACTCGTATTTGTTTAAAAAACACTGGACCTTTTGGGTCTTCTAGCTTTATGAGAACAGCGACAATAAGAAAGAGCCAAGATAACAAAATTAATCCGATCATGGCTCCGATAATGTCCATTGTTCGTTTAGCAATTAAATAACTTTTTTTATCGTTAACAATCACTTGTTGTGTATATCGTTGTTGGACTTTTATACTGGCAGCATTGCCTGATTGCGCCAACTCCCTTCATCCCCCTTTAACCTTTTATTCCTTCACTTTCGCTTCTTGCAATATCTGCTCCATAAACGGAATGAGATGTTGTTTCAACTCCTCATCTTGCATCGCAAACTCAATCGTCGTCTGAATAAACCCTAACTTCTCCCCAACGTCGTATCGCTTTCCTTCAAACTCATACGCAAAGACGCGTTGGATTTCGTTTAGTTTTTGAATCGCGTCGGTCAGTTGAATTTCGCCGCCGGCGCCGGTTTCTTGTTTTTCAAGAAACATGAAAATTTCTGGCGTTAATATGTATCGACCCATAATCGCTAAGTTCGATGGGGCGGTGCCTGGTGCTGGTTTCTCGACGAATTGACGCACTTGGTAGCGTCGGCCTTTTTTGTCGATCGGGTCGATAATGCCGTAGCGATGCGTTTCGTCGTCTGCGACTTGTTTGACGCCGATGACGGAGCTTCTCGTTTGTTCAAATTCGTTCATCAGTTGTTTTAAACACGGTGTTTCGGCTTGAACGATGTCGTCGCCTAACAGGACAGCAAATGGTTCATCGCCAATAAATTTGCGGGCGCACCAGACGGCGTGGCCTAGTCCTTTTGGTTCTTTTTGACGAATGTAATGAATGTCGACTTTGGACGGCTCTTTTACTTTTTCTAGTAGGTCGTGTTTATTGTTTTTTAACAACGTTTGTTCCAGTTCAAATGCATGGTCGAAATGGTCTTCGATGGCACGTTTTCCTTTTCCTGTGACGATAATAATATCTTCAATGCCTGATTCGATCGCTTCTTCAACGATGTATTGAATTGTCGGTTTATCGACAATCGGAAGCATTTCTTTTGGCATCGCTTTTGTCGCAGGTAAAAAGCGCGTGCCAAGCCCAGCAGCTGGGATAATCGCTTTTCTTACCGTTTTCACATACATCCCTCACTTCCTAAACTGTACACCCACGTATACGCTATATATGCATAACCTATACGTCGATGTACAAAAAAATAGCTCCCATGGGGAGTTAGTTTGGTAGACGTGTTTTTAAATTTAAAATTTCTTTTTCATGTTCAATCATTTTATCAAATATGACATCGGATCTACGCTGCAAATAAGCAACCGTCACATCCATTGATTTTTTTATGCTTGTCAAATCATTTATGACTAGTGCCTGGTTGTTTTTTGATATGCGTAGCTCTTCAAGAATCTTTTCTTGCGTCCGTTCCATATTTCCGAGTGATTGTTTCATATCGACCATATCATTTTCTATATACATCCAATTTAAAATTTTAACCTCTGGTTCACGCAGTACACCCGATGCGGCGCAACACCTCATCCGGGTGTTGTAGAACGTACTGTTCAAAGCGAGTAATGGATTGGGCAATGTCGTTTTGATCCTTGTGAAAAACGTTGGCAATCACCTCATCTTTCAACCACTTCCATAACCGTTCAATCGGGTTCAACTGTGGAGAATACGGTGGAAAAAAGATGAAATGAAAAGCATCGCCTTCCTCGCCATCAAGAAAGGCTTGCACCATCTTGGCATGATGAATACGCGCATTGTCTAACACAAGCACGAGGAATCGGTCCGTATATTTCTCTTTCAATCGGCGCAAAAAGTCGAGGAACGTTTCGGCATTGGCGGATGATGCGCGATGAAATACCACATCGCCTTGTTGAACATCGACGGCGCCAAAAATAGAAACGTGGGCGTGGTGACCGTAGCTCGGCACGTGTTTCTGATTCCCTACTTCTGCCCATGTCGTACGTAGCGCTTGATAAGCACGAACATGTGTCTCATCCACATAAAACAGCGTGACATTCTCGGTAATTAGTTTTTTTTTTATAAATTCAAGTTCTTTTTGAAAGGCAGCTTGACGCTTGGCGTCTCCTTTGACTAGCTTGTAAGTCGGACGTGTCCATGACAAACGAAGACGATGCAACAACTTACGAATGCCTTCACGTGACATCGAAACGCCATAGGTATGTTGGATGTAAGATTGTAAAATGCGCGTGTTCCATGATGAAGCGATGCCCCAGCCAGCATCCACAGGTGTGGTGGTTAACACGAGTTGTCTAATTTCTTGTTGTTGTTCTTCCGTAAGAAATGGCACGCGACCAGGTGGTAAGCGACGATCGAGTAGATGATCGAGCCCACCTTGATTAAACCGTGCAACGTAGATGGCAACGGATTGACGGCATAGATTGACCATTTTGGCCACATCTTTACCGAGATGACCTTCCATGACAAGACGAACAGCGGTCACCCGAACACGAAGAGAAGCATCTTTGATTTTCCGTTCTTGTTTTCGAAGGGTTCGAGGCGTCCAACCGTGATCATTTGTGATTTTCAAACGTTTCATGCCAATTCCGCTCCTTTTGTATAGAAATATTTAGGAGCAGTATAGCCATGAAAAAAGGTGTTCATACAGAAGTCATGGTTTTAAGGTGCATGTATATAGCTTGTGTTGACCTGCTTGTAATTGTGCAACATCTTGTTGTAACGCTTGTTGACCTGCTTGTAATTGTGCGACGTCTTGTTGTAACGCTTGTTGACCTGCTTGTAATTGTGCGACGTCTTGTTGTAATGCTTGTTGACCTGCTTGTAATTGTGCGACGTCTTGTTGTAACGCTTGTTGGCCTGCTTGTAATTGTGCAACATCTTGTTGTAATGCTTGTTGGCCTGCTTGTAATTGTGCGACGTCTTGTTGTAATGCTTGTTGGCCTGCTTGTAATTGTGCGACGTCTTGTTGAATTTGAGCAACTGTGTTTTCTAGTGCTCGCTGGCCTACTTGTAGCTCTGTTACATCTTGCTGGATTTGAGCAACACTCTTTTCTAATGCTTTTTGACCGCGTTGTAACTCTTGTTGCGTTTGTTCAACACGTTCTAATCGCTCATGAACAGGCTGTAGTTCTTCCTTCAATACAGAGCGAAGCAAAGCTTTTAATTCTTGGCTCATTGTATCCCTCCTTTACCATTTCTCTCATTATAACATGGCAAAAAAGAGACATAAATAAAAAACAAGGTTAGCATTGGGCATCTAACCCGCCCTCACACCGCACCATTGACGACAGGCGTCTAAGGTGGCAGGACCGTCATCGTCCCCACCCACAGCACGGCCGAGTGCCTCCGTTGATAACGGTAAGGAGACATCACCGAAAAGGAAAGCCGATATCGACAAACGTTCGAAATCAGCAATGCACAATTATTCCATAGTATGTATAGGAAACGATGAAACTTAGAAAATACCTAAAAACTTTTTCTTTTTCATTCGTTCTGGCGCATCTTTATACAATGTGTCGTTTGCGACAAGCAGCTGTGCGTTCTCTTGAAACACATATACAGCTTGCGAGCCGAACTGTTTTTGAATGACATCGTATGCTTCGCGTAAATGAAAGGCGCGCGTTGTTGTGTTATGCGCATCAGATGCGATGAGGTGAGCTAAATTCGCTTCAATCATTTGAAGTGAAAACTTTTTAATATTTTTCCCGAACTTTCCGGCGACGCTTGCGGCAGTGAGCTGTGTTAATGCCCCTTTTTTCACAAGGTCGTATAGCTTGTTCGGATGTTCGATCAGCTCGCTATTTCGTTCAGGATGGGCAATGATCGGAACAAGCCCTTGCAGTTGCATATCGAAAAGAAGCTGCTCCGTATAGCGCGGAACGTGGTTGCTTGGAAGCTCCACAAGCACATACTTCGTCTCCGCAAGCGACAAAATATCCCCATCGCGATAATGATCCATCAGTTCCCCATGAATGCGCACTTCCTGTCCTGGTAAGATAGAGAGGGGAATGTGATGCATTTGCAACGCCTCATTTAATGCATAAACGTGCTCAATAATCGATTGTTTCTCATTTTCAAACGTCCCATTGCGGTGATGAGGGGTTGCGATGATTGTCGTAATCCCCTCATCAACCGCCGCTTTCGCCATCTCGATGGCGTCATCGAACGTCTTCGCTCCGTCATCGACAGATGGTAAAATGTGACTATGAATATCAATCATGCAAACCCCTCTCTCCCTTTATATCGGCCAAAAATAGGCGGATTTCATCATCTTTCGACAACTAGACTCATGTAATTCATAGTAGCATAGGAAAATAGAAGGGGACAATAGACATTTTTTGTCGAATGTTGTCTATTTGTTACCATAGTAGTAATAATAGCTACTTTCTTTTTGCTTCTTTTGGTTTAACACAACACCTAATAGCTTTCCTTTCGCCGCTAAAAGGAGTTCTTTTGCCTTTTGCGCGGCCTCAATGTCTGTCTTTCCACTATGGACAACAAGAATCGTTCCGTCGCATTGATTCGCTAAAATTTGGGCATCCGTCACGGCTAACACAGGCGGTGTATCAAAAAGAACAACATCAAACTGATCATATGCTTCCGCTAATAGTTCTTCCATTGTGGCTGAGCCGAGCAATTCAGCTGGATTTGGTGGAATCGGACCGCTCGTTAACACAAATAAGTTTTCCACATCCGTTTCTTTCATCGCTGTTTGAAGCGTCGCCTGTTTCGTTAATACGTTCGTGACACCGACGTAGTTGTCTTTACGAAACGTGTAATGGACCGTCGGTTTACGTAAGTCCGCATCAATTAAAAGCACTTTTTTTCCTTGTTGGGCAAAAACGACCGCTAAATTGGCAATGGTTGTTGATTTTCCTTCTGCAGGGGCAGAGGAGGTGACCATAATCGAGCGCAACGGACGATCAGCGACAGAAAATTGAATGTTCGTTCGAATCGTCCGATATTGTTCAGAAATTGGCGATTTCGGGTTTGTTTTTGTAATGAGTGAGCGCATCGTCCGCTCAAATACTTGCTTTTTCTTTTTAAGAACCAATCGTCTCACCTCTTACTTGCTTTTTCGCTTGTAACGCTTTGGCTTCTTTTCCTTCTTCATCAATTGTTGTGACAGCTCCTAGCACAGGTAGCTCAAGCAACTTCTCGACGTCCTGTTCGTTTTTAATCGTGTTATCTAAATATTCAAGTAAAAATGCTAAACCGACACCTGTCATCATACCGACAACGAAAGCGATCGCCATATTGAGTAGCGGCTTTGGTTTCACCGGAACAGGTTGCTCTTTCACTTCTGCCCTCGCTAAAATGTTGACGTTATCAACGTTCATAATTTTCACGATCTCACGCTGAAACACGTTTGCAACGGTATTAGCAATATCAGCCGCCATATACGGATCGGGATCTTCGACTGTTACGTTCACGACTTGCGAGTCTTTTTCACTTGTGACGTTAATTTTTTCATTGAGCTCTTCAATCGGCATATTTAAATCGAGTTCTTCTTTGACGATATCTAAAATGGCTGGGCTTTTCATAATGACGTTATACGTATTAATGAGCTGCAAATTCGTTTGAATTTCGCTAATATTGTAAATCGGCTGTTCGCTTTTCGCTTGATTTACGAGTAGTTGTGTTGATGCTTGATAAATTGGCGTCAACACAAAATAGCTAACGATACCGCTTGTCATCGTTACGATGACGGTAATCGCTACAATAAGCCACGCACGTTTGCGTAACGTTTGAAATAATTCTCGTAAGCTAATCGTCTCTTCCATGGCGTCCTCCTATGAAACATATATTTTCGACAAAAACGTTCACTAGCTTCATTATACCGACAAACAATTCCGTTTTTCTACCCTTTTTGTAAAGTTATTTCCACGAAAAAGAAAACCGACAGAGCCATGTTCTGCCGGTTAGTGAATCATTTGTTCATTATGCTCTTCTTTTTCGATCATTCGCTTCGTTTGTGCAATGAGCTCGTAAATTTCCCCCACCGTATACTCCCGCTCCGGCAGTGGACGGTCATATGCTTGGTAGTATAAAATTTCTGCCAGCTTTCGTTGCTTTTCACTCGCTCGTTTCGTTAACTTTTCTTTTTTTTTAACTCTTGTTGTAGACGTTCGATATGGTATTTTGCTTCTAATCGACAGCCGTAAGGGAAATCGTCAATGCCGAGCCGTTCAACGAGGCGATTAATTTCTGCGATTTGATCGTCTGTTGGAGGTTCGTTGACGAGCTGGTCGATAATTTCGTTAATACGTTCAGCAAGTTGTTCATGAAAGTGTGGGTTTGCTTTCATCGTATCATCTAATTCGTTAAACCATGCCGCTTCATTGTATAAATAATGACGCCATTGTTCCATGAACGTTGCAGCATCGTATTTTGTTTCGTCCCAGCCGATTGTTGCCATGTATCGTTCAAACACTTTTTTAATCGACAGCGTGATGTTCATTTTCATGCGATGAGGAAGCTGTTTTAACATATACAAAAACCCTCCATATAATAATCGTCAACCGTTAATGTATCATAAAAAAACGGGTATTGACAAAGTTTTTTTATAACTTTGCTAGGTGTTATAGGAAGTATAGCAATAAAAAAACGCAAGAGGAAATCTCTTGCGCTTACTCGTCCGTATTATCTGCATCGTTCATGTCTTCTGCATCTTCAACGGCGTCTTCTTCATCTGGGACAGCATCGTTTTCATCATCGCCGACGCCTTTATTTGTATCTTCACCTGGTTGCATCTCTTCTTGATTGTTCATATCGTTATCGGTATCGTCGTTATTGCAACCGGTGACGACCATGATGGCGATGAGCGCGCTAAGTAGTTTGAGTAGCCATTTTGCTTTCATCGTTTGTCTCCTTTCTGTCTTATATGTAATCACTTATAACATGCCCAGAAAGGAGACGATTATGCATTATTTTTCACCGAGCGCAAACATCATTTCTGTTTCGCATACGAGTTCGCCATCAACGGTGGCGATGCCTTTTCCTTTGCCGATTGCACCTTTAAAGCGAATCATTTCCACTTCTAGACGCAATTGGTCACCCGGTTTTACTTGTTTTTTAAAGCGGCAGTTATCGATGCCTGTGAAAAAGGCGAGGCGACCGCGGTTTTCTTCTTTCATTAACATCGCGACCGCCCCTACTTGCGCTAGCGCTTCGACAATCAATACACCTGGCATGACCGGATATTCAGGAAAATGACCGACGAAAAATTGTTCGTTGGCGCTCACGTTTTTTATGCCGACGGCGCGCTTTCCTTCTTCCACTTCAACAATGCGATCAACGAGTAAAAACGGATAGCGATGTGGAATAATTTGTTGAATTTGTTGAATATCAAGCATATCAATTCCTCCTTTATAAAAAAACGGAAGGATCTCCCTTCCGTCGTTTGTTTTCAATGTATCACGTTTTGAAGTGGTCTGTCCACTATTGTTTTTCGATTAAGTCGATAATATGTTGCCACGTCGCTGGCTTTAACGCATCCCATGCGTTTCCTTCGCCAATCACACCGTAGCCGACCATCGCTCCGATCATCCCACTTAACAGAACGAGAACGAACACAATGACAAGACGAAGCCAAATCGGAACGAGGCGACGGCGCGGACGGCGAAGCGAGCGCTTTTGTTGTTTTTCCTCCATATCATTTTCCCTCTCTACGAACGAATGCCGTTAATTAGCCCCATCATTTGATCCGATAGCGTAATCGCACGAGCGTTAAGCTGATATGACCGTTGCGTAATCATCAGTTCGCTCATTTCTGTCGCTAGCTCCACGTTTGATTGTTCTAGGGCGTATTGTTGTAATGAAATGGCGTTGCGATTATTGCCAGCTAAGTTGATTGTTGCGTCTTCCACATTGAGCCCATTTGGAAAAGCAAAACGGTTGTCACCGAGCGCCTGCATGAGTTGCGGACGGGTGATATATGATACCCCGATGTTTACCGTCTGCATGATGTCTCCGTTTGGCGCAATGAATTGCATCGTGCCGTTTTGGGTGACTTGAATGTCTTTAAAACCGTCGCGGACAGTAATCGGCTCGTCGTTTTCATTTAGCACCGCGTAACCATCAGCTGTTACAACCATAAGTTCGTCTGGATTGTTTGCGGACGGGCTAAGGTAAAACGCACCATCGCGCGTATATTGAATCGCCCCATCAACAAAAATGCGGAAAAATTGCCCTTCTTTCGTCAAAGCGAGATCAAGCGGACGATCTGTTTTTACGACCGAACCTTGTTTCATTTGCATATAGGTGGACGCGACTTTTGCGCCGACACCGAGGCGGACACCTGCTGGCGTCAGGCGTGGCGCTTCGTCCGTTTTTGGCAAGTTCGTAAACTGTTGGGCGAGCAATTCACCAAATACGGCATCGCGCTTTTTAAACCCGGTCGTATTGACGTTGGCGATATTATGGCTAATGACGTCTAGTTGTTGTTGTAGTTGGTTCATTGTATTGGCGGCAGTAATCATTGAGCGAAGCATAGCCGTCCTCCTATCTTAAGCGGCCGATTTCGTTTGCCGCTTTGTCCATGCTTTTATCATATGCTTGTAAAATTTTTTGGTTTGCTTCAAACGCTCGGTAAGCTGAAAGCATATCTGTCATCGCACGAGACAAATCGACGTTTGAACGTTCCATATGTTGTTGCCGAATCGTATACGTTTCAGCAGGCGGAAGTTCTTGTTCGGCTCGAAATAAACCGTTTCCTTCTTTCATAAGCGTTTGCACATTTTCGGCATAAGCGATGCGAAGGCGGGCGATTGGCGCGCCGTTTTTCGTGATCGTCCCATCAGATAAGACGGTAAACTGCTCGTCGCCAACGACGATGCGGTTGCCGTTTTCATCAAGCACGTACAAGCCGTCTGTCGTCGTTAATGCACCGTCCGCATCAATTGTAAAGTGACCGTTGCGCGTATAACGAACGTCGCCCGTTTCGTTTTGAACGGTAAAAAATGATGTGCCTGTGCTATCGACGATCGCCATGTCGGTGTTGTTGCCTGTTTCGCGTATATCTCCTTGCGCAAAGTTCGGCACAAGTTCTTGCACGTACACACCTGTCGATAGCGGGCCAATGTACGTCCGATCGCGCCATGTGAGTTTCCTTTCTGTCGGAATCGTTGTTTGTTGAATGCGGTGCATTAGCATCTCTGGAAAAGCTCGCAACGATGCTTGATCAGCTTTGTAGCCCGGCGTATTCGCATTTGCGATATTGTTCGTCATCATCTCGATGCGGCGTTGTTGTGAAAGCATGCCTGAGGCCGCTGTATATAGTCCGCGAAACATCACTCTTCCGTTACAGAAAACTTACAAGACTTTATAATAAACTTATAAAAGTCTATGTTTCCTTCCTTGTTCATCGCGCCCGATTTCGCGAAAAGCTACTCTCGTTTCTTTGACGCTCCGAAGGCTTCACTTCCCCACTAACGGATGGGTACATGTTGTGCTTTACTTGGCATAGTTTTTCAAGTTGATGCTTGCGTTGAGGTCACGATCCATTTCTATCCCGCAAGCTTCACAGCGATACGTCCGTTCGGATAGAGAAAGCTTCTCTTTTACGTGACCACAACGGCTACACTTTTTGCTTGACGGATAAAACCGATCCGCCACGATCAACTCGATCCCATGCCATGCACATTTGTACGTCATTTGCCGCTTGAACTCGTGGAATGTTTGTTGTTGAATCGCTTTCGATAGCTTGCGATTTTTTAACATGCCACTTGTATTCAAGTCTTCCATCACGACATACGCTGGCTTGGTTTTCACCAACGTCGTGGTGATGTGGTGGGTATAGTTTAGCCGGGTATTTTTTAGCCTTCGGCGTTTTTTCAAAACAAGGAATTCTAGTTTCTTGATGTTTTCCGTTTTTCTGTAACGGAATTCCCCCCTTTCTGTTTGGATTTTGTTCATTTCATATTTTCGCGATATTTTTCTTTGCATTCGCTTCATTTGTTTTTCAAGCTTTTTCACTTGAGGCATGTGATGGATGTTAGGAAACGTCATCCCATTGCTGACGGTAGCGAACGATTTTACTCCCAAATCAATGCCGATGCCTTCGTTATACGTTTCATGTTTCACTTCCACTTCCTCTACACCGACCGTTAAAAACCAGTTCATCCCGTCAAACACGATGCGCGGATTGACATACTTTATATGTGCACCGTGAGGAATACGACCTCTTTCAGCAAGACGAATCCAATTGAATTTCTGTCTATTTTTCTTTTTCGAAGGCGTCAGTTTCTCTAGTTTCACATGCGTGTCGGTGATTTTGATTTTGGTGGTGTCTTGATAAAAACTTGGGCGTGTTCGCTTTTTTGTTTTAAACTTTGGAAACTTCGCCCGCCCTTCGAAAAAGTTTTTGTAAGCTTGACACGCGTCTTTGATCGCTTGTTTTGTGATGTTGTTTGAGAATGAATTGAGCCAACTGTACTCTTTCGTTTGTTTGAGTTTCGTTAGTCTTTTTCTTAGTTCGCCATCACTTAAAAATTGACCACCTTGTTTATCATTTTCTTGTTGTTGTGCTAATGCAAAGTTATACGCCCATCTGGCAACACCGGCGCATTGAAATAGCTTCGTCTTTTGCTTATTGTTGGGCAGAAGCATGACTTTGTACGTGCGAATCATCTTCTCCCAGCCCCTTTTTGACTTTTTTCACATAAAATGATCATCAGATTTTTATAAATATTTATACATTTATCATGAACAGTCAAAAGCCCCCTAACCGTTTTTACACTACTTTCATTATAAAAGAAAAGTGGGGAAAAAGCGAATAGGTACCATTTCCCAATGGTACCTATACAGGTTGACGATATGGAGCTTTGTCGATGTTATCAAGCATTAATCCTGTACCGATCGCTACGCAATCCATCGGATTTTCGGCAATAAAGACAGGTACTTTTAATTCTTGGGCAAGAAGTTGGTCGATGCCGTGAAGCAATGCCCCACCTCCTGTTAAGAAAACGCCGCGGTCAATAATGTCGGCTGATAGTTCTGGCGGTGTGCGCTCAAGAACGCTTTTTGCTGTTTGGACGATCGTATATACCGTTTCGCGTAGCGCCTTTTCAATTTCACCGGAGCGAATCGTAATCGTTCTTGGTAAGCCTGTTACTAAATCGCGACCGCGAATGTCCATCGCTTCATCGCGCGCATTCGGGAAAACAGTCGCGATATTGATTTTAATTTCTTCCGCTGTCCGCTCCCCGATTAACAATTTATATTCGCGCTTAATGTAATGTAAAATTTCTTGGTCAAATTTATCGCCCGCTACTTTAATGGATGCGGATGTGACGATATCACCCATCGATAATACGGCAACGTCCGTCGTACCTCCGCCAATATCGATGACCATGTTTCCAGAAGGTTGAAAAATATCCATCCCTGCGCCAATCGCTGCTACTTTCGGTTCTTCTTCTAAGTACACTTTTTTTCCGCCGCTTTTTTCTGCCGCTTCTTTAATCGCTTTTCGTTCGACGGACGTAATGTTTGTTGGACAGCAAATTAAAATACGCGGTTTAGCAAACCATCCTTTTAAATTGAGTTTGCTTAAAAAATGTTTTAGCATCGCTTCCGTAATTTCAAAATCTGCAATCACCCCGTCTTTTAACGGACGAATGGCAACAATATGCCCAGGCGTGCGCCCAACCATGCGCCGCGCCTCTTCTCCGACCGCCAACACTCGTTTCGTATGCTGGTCAATCGCAACGACGGAAGGCTCGTTTAATACAATGCCTTTTCCTTTCACATAAATCAACACGTTCGCCGTGCCGAGATCGATGCCGATATCTCTTGCTAAAAACATGTACGTTCCTCCTTGCCATTTCTCCTAATAAAACATTCTACCACAACGATGACGAAAAAAAGAGAATATTTTTGACAAGGGGAACAACAAATTTACGTCGCTTGCTCCGTTTCTTTTTTATACTTTTTCTTTGTCGCTTCTCCTCCACGCAAATGGCGAATGGATTTATGGTAATCTAAAATTTCTTTCACTTCATTCGCTAATTCGGGATTAATTTCTGGAAGCCGTTCCGTTAAGTCTTTATGGACGGTGCTTTTGGACACACCGAACTCTTTCGCGATGACGCGAACGGTTTTTCTCGTCTCCACGATGTACTTGCCAATCTTGATTGTACGCTCTTTGATGTAATCGTGCACACTGCTCGCCCTCCCTAAGTTGGATGTGAGAAGTGTGAAATGAGACGTGTAAGGCGTTTGGCGCAGTGGCGTTTACTCGTTTATAACAAAATCGTCAATGTCATCTATTAATCGTTCATCTCACCTCAAACACCCTCGTTGTTCAAGTTTGTAATAGTGTATTAGGGAAGAAGAAAATATATTCCATAAAAAAGCGAACAGATGAGCATTTTGCCCATCTGTTCATGTTCTTGCCATTCCGATCGAAGCATCTGGAACGGTGCTTGACGGATCGCTTTGTTGTTTTTCTGTTTCGTTTTGATTTGTTTCTTGTTGTTCCGTTGTTTGTTGTTCTTTGTTTTCTAATGCGCTTAGCGGTTGATCGAAGTAAGCGACAGGGTTCACCGCTTGTCCGTCTTTTCGAATTTCAAAATGGACGTGGACGCCTGCTTCTTTATTAAACTCGCTTGTGCCTGCCTTTGCGATCACTTGTCCTTGTTTTACTGTGTCGCCTGTTTTCACTTGTACGTCTTTTAATGATTGATATACCGTCACAACGCCGCGATCATGTTGAATATGAACGACGTAGCCAAAGAGCGGGTCTTTTTCTACTTTGACGACTGTTCCGCTTAACGATGCGGTCACATCAAAACTTTCGCCGTTTTTCATCGCGATGTCGACACCTTTGTTCGGATAATATTCATCATTATAAGAGACGAGAGCAGCTTCTTGTTCTTCGGCTGGTGCATGAAAATCGTAAAATGGTTTTGCGATTTCAACAGCGTTTGGATCAAGGACAGGCATAATGATTTGTTCAACCGCTTGTTGTACCGGAACAGATTCTGGTTCATTCACCGCCGTTCCTTGTTCTGTTTGCTCATCGACAGGTGGCTGGACAATATCGTTTGTTTTGTTTTGGAACCAAAGCACACCTGTTAAAATAAGCGCTGCGCTTAACAAATAAACGGAAGGAACAACCCATCGTTTACGGAACAACTTTGAAACTTTTTTGTTTTCTTCTTTCATGTTCATCACCTCAGCAACCATTGTGAACAGAAAGAAGCACATTTATACACGTAAAAATAAAAAAATTTGCCGCTTCAAAATTTTGAAGCGACAAGCGATATATCGTGAATTTGTACCCCTTGATAATAATATTTGACAATCTCTTTATACGTTTTTCCTTGTTTCGCTAAAAAGTTCGCCCCGTATTGACTCATCCCGACGCCGTGACCGTATCCTTTCGTCGTAATGACGATGTTATTTCCTTTCCTCTCCCACGTAAAATCGGTTGATTTTAACTGCAGCTTTTCGCGCACGTCACGACCAGTGAGCTGTTTCCCGTTAATATCAACAAGAGCGACGCGTTTTCCCGGCGTGCGTGCAAGCACTTTTCCAACGGATCCGTCTTTTGGCAGTTTCACCCCGAGCCGTTGTTCAAATTCGCGAACCGATAACGTCACTTGTTCGTAAAACTTTGGCGACTGTTCATCCCACGGGCTTTCGACGCTCGTTAAATACGGAAACGCGTTTTGCCAATACGCTTCTGAGTTTTCCGTATAGCCGTTGCTTGTCGAGAAAAACGCCGCTTCAATCGGCCCGTTGTTGTACGTTAAAATTTGTCCTCTCGTTGCCTCGACCGCTTCTTTAATTTTTTTTATTTTCCATTCGTAACTAATTCCCCACATTTCTTTTAATTGCTCGTCGTTATAATATACTTGATGCATAACCGTGTCCGTCACGTTCGCTCCCTCGGGTAGTTGAATCGGTTGGTTATGCATAAGCTGTTTCACGATATACGTTCTTGCGGTAAGCGCCTGAGCTTTTAACGCTTCCATTTCAAATTCCGCTGGCATTTCTGCTGCTACGACGCCAACGACATATTGTTCAAGCGGAAGCCGTTCGACCTTTTTTTCTTTACTTCGGTACACTGCCACTTCCACGATCGGTTCATCGCGCGCTTGAACGTGCTTCGGTTCGGCCGAAAGGGGTGTGCTTTGCTTTTCCCCAAACGCTAAAACGACTAACGCAGGAATAAGTAAAATAAGTGTAAATAATGTTATTGTTGCGATGATCCATTGTCGCAATCCGATCCCCCCTTTGTCATTACTAAACTGTATGCGAGGGGACAAGCATATATGCAAAAAACGACCATTCGCCTCCGCAAACGGTCGCTTTTATGTTCATCCAACGTCTGTCATTTGTGTTTGTGCCGTATCGACATCCTCGCGGACACGCTCGATGTCAGCACCTAGAGCGGCTAACTTTTCATGAAAACGAACGTAACCGCGATCTAAATGTTTCAGCTCCGTTACGCGCGTATATCCTTCCGCTGCTAGCCCGGCTAAAATAAGCGCAGCAGCTGCACGCAAGTCCGTTGCGGCTACTTCCGCCCCTTGCAAGTTGCATGGACCGTTAATAATGACCGAACGGCCTTCAATTTTCATGTCAGCATTCATGCGACGAAATTCTTCGACATGCATAAAACGGTTTTCAAATACCGTTTCGGTTACCATGCTTGTGCCTTCTGCTTTCATCAATAGCGCCATCATTTGTGATTGCATATCTGTTGGAAAGCCGGGATGTGGCATCGTTTTGACGTCTACCGCTTTTAATTTGTCTGGCGCAATGACGCGCAAACCACTATCTTCTTCAACGATCGTGACACCCATTTCCTCGAGCTTTGCGATTAACGACGTTAAATGTTCTGGCACCGCACCTTGTACAAGGACGTTTCCGCCTGTAATGGCAGCGGCAATCATAAACGTTCCGGCTTCAATGCGATCAGGAATAACTGTATGTTCAGCACCATATAATGTAGTAACACCGTCAATGCGAATCGTGCCTGTTCCAGCCCCGCGCACTTTCGCACCCATGGCGTTTAAAAAGTTAGCTAAGTCGACAATTTCAGGCTCTTTCGCACAGTTTTCGATGACGGTCGTGCCTTCTGCCAAAACGGCAGCCATCATAATATTTTCTGTCGCTCCTACACTTGGGAAGTCTAAATAAATTTTTGCACCGCGCAATTTCCCATTCACTTCTGCGTCGATAAAACCGTTGCCGATTTTCACCGTTGCACCCATCGCTTCAAATCCTTTTAAATGTTGATCAATCGGGCGTGATCCGATCGCACAGCCACCCGGTAGCGCCACGCGCGCGCGGCCTTTACGCGCAAGCAACGGTCCCATCACTAATACAGATGCGCGCATTTTTCGTACATATTCAAATGGAGCTTCAATCGTTAGCTCTCCAGATGCATCCACGACAATGTTGTTGTTGCCAACCGTTACGTCCGCTTGTAAATGACGCAACACTTCACTAATCGTATATACATCGGAGAGTTCAGGTACATCGTAAATGACGCTCTTTCCTTCACTCGCTAACAATGTTGCGGCGATGACAGGCAACACAGCGTTTTTCGCACCTTCCACTTTCACTGTGCCACTCAACCGCTTCCCGCCGCGGACGATGATTTTTTCCAAGGCATTCCCCTCCGCGTCCAAAGTCTCTATATTAATATTCAGCTGTTATGATTGGGGTGCCAATGACAACGGTCGTTCGCGCGCCCAATCCGTTTTGTCGTAACGCCAGTTGAAGATTCATTTGTTGTTGTCCGACAGAAAGTGACGTCTTCCACTGCTCAGTATATGCTGAGACGGAGACAAATGTCTCTTCACGCAATGATTCGATCGGTTGCGCTTGAAACGAAGCAAGCAAGCGAACCGCCTTGTCAAACAAAACACCTTTCATCTTATCATCAAATTCCCCTGTAATACAAGTGAAAAATGTAGGTTTTTCGAATAATTTTGTCGTTTGTCGGACGAGCGTGCGTTCGAGTTGTTTATTCCACGTTGAACCGGTTGCTTCGTATAAAACAAGGACAGCTGGATGATGAGCGACCGTGATAAGTTGAATCGTTTCAACGTAAGCGGAGGTTTCACGTTTGCCAATCATCTTGTGCGGTTCAACCGTCCAACGAAAAGAGGACCATGTTCTCACGTATTGTTGGATCCAGTTGTGAGGGTCATTGGTAAGTACTTGCTCTTTGGCGTAGACGTTCCATCGTTTGAGGTAAATATGATGAGCGTCAAATACGCCGAGCATGTCGTTTATTTTCGTTATTTCTCTTTCGACACGTTCACCATCATACATCCGATAACCACTAAATAACAAACAAAAAATAACGAGTGCCAACCATTTTTTTCTCATCTCTTTCCCTTCCTCTCCTTAGCATTTATTGTTGCCAGATCGGAAGGGAACATACGTGAAAAAAATCGACAACACTCGCGGTTAAAATAAAAATGGCAGCTGGCGCGACCAACGTAAATAATCTAAAAAGAAGTTGCTCACTAATGAGCCGATCGCGATCGTCAATAACACGTAAAAGACGCGCGCTTGAATGGTACGATTTGGTTTGAAAATGACTTCAAGTCGAACCGCTTGTAACGTCCACCACGTCACCGTAATAAAAAATAAATGAGAAAGTAAACTAATTAACGCCTCTTGTCCGAATACTTCCACGCTTATTCCTCCTTTCACAAAAGAAAATGGAAGGGTAAACCCCTTCCATTATACGTCTTATTGAAGAAAATCGCTAAAATGTTCAAACGGTGCAAGGAAATCGTAAGCGATGTTTGGAAACACCCCTAATAAAACGGTGCCGATGATACAAATAACGACAACCGCAATGACCCCAGGTGGCCACTCTAATCGGTGCGTATGTTCGACAGGTCGGAAAAACATTTGTACGAAAATTCCAAAGTAATATACGTAAGAGATGACCGTTGTGATCACCATAATCGACGCAAGCACGTAATGTGCCGGCTCCACGACGAATGCGCCGAGGAAAATATTCATTTTCCCGATAAATCCAGCTGTTCCTGGGATACCTGCAAGCGATAGTAAAAAGATTGTCATCGCAATTGCCATAAGCGGCGAGCGACGATATAAACCAGCAAATATGCTAACGTCTTCGTCATCGTGATGTTGAGAAACGACTTGTAAAATGGCAAATGCTCCGATCGTCATAAACAAATACGCCAATAAGTAAAACCAAATCGCTTCAAACATAAACATCGATAAGCTTGCAAAAGCGACTAATACGTACCCGGCATGCGCCACGCTTGAATATGCGAGCATACGCTTCACGTTTCGTTGTCGAAGGGCAATCGTATTGCCGATAATCATCGTTGCTCCTGCTAAAAAAGCGATGTACGGCGCAAGCGTCATCAACATGGAAGCGGAACTTCCGGCTGGCGTTTGCGCAAATACAGAGACGATGAGGCGCAAGACGATGATAAATCCTGCCGTTTTCGACACAACGCTTAAAAACGAAACAATGGGCGTCGTTGCACCTTGATATACATCAGGCGCCCACATATGAAACGGAGCAGCCGCCAGTTTGAACGACAAACCGATAAACGTAAGCAAAAAGGCAACCGATAAAATGTATTGATGGTTTTCATCGTACGTGCTTGCGAGTTGCTGGGCAATTTCTTTTATATTTGTCGATCCGGTAAAGCCAAATATGTAGCTCATTCCGAATAACGTAATGGCTGTTGCGATACTTCCCGTAATGACGTATTTTAGCGCAGCTTCATTCGCTAACGTATGTTTTTTCCGAATCGCAACAAGAATATAAGAAGAAATGGACAACAGTTCAAGACCGACAAAGAGCGTAATAAGATCACCGCTCGACGCCATCATCATCGCGCCGAGGAGCGCTGTTAAAAATAAGTAGTAAAATTCACCGCGGTAGGCGATGCGCTCATTCGGTTCGTAATGAATCGCAAGAAGTAACACGAGCGCACTACCGATGAGCAATAACGCTTTAAACGATTTCGCAAACGAATCAAGGCGAAACGTATCATCTAAAATAGATGTAACATCAGTCATCCATAACCCAAGCAACGATACGAACGAAACGGCGACGCCAACGAAAGCGAACAGCCCTAGCAGGCGCCGGTTGCGATCTTCGGGCATAAATAGGTCGATGAGCGAGAGCGCAACCGCCACGCCGAGAATGATAAATTCCGGCATCATGACGCCCCATTGATAACTAAGTAATGTTTCGAAATCCATCTCATCAACCCCCTAACCCGTTCATCATCGTTTCAATCGTCGTCTGCAGCGGCATCGCCAACACGTTCGGATATACCCCAATAATAACAATAAACAACAGTAAACTAATGGCTGGCACCCATTCGATACCACGTAAATCGTGAACGTTTGTGACTGTTGTTTGCCCGAATGTTATGCGAAGCACCGCCCGCAACAAGTACACTGCTGTCATAATAATGCCGAGCGTACCGATCGCCGCTAATAAAGGCTCGGCTCGAAACGCACCAACAAACGCCATAAACTCGCTAATAAATCCTGACGTCCCCGGCAAGCCGAGCGAAGCCATCGCTCCAGCAAGAATAAATCCTGATGCATACGGCATCGTTTTTGCCATTCCACCTAAACGGGCGAGCGTCGTCGTGCGCGTCCGCTCGTACATGACCCCGACGAAGAAGAATAAGAACGCCGCGATAAATCCGTGTGACACCGCTTGGAAAATCGCCCCTTGCATTCCCGCTTCATTAAGAGATCCAAGACCGATCAATACAATGCCCATATGCGATACACTTGAGTAAGCGAGTACCATTTTAAAATCGGTTTGTCTAAACGCTAAAAACGCACCGTACAATAAATTTACAACTCCTAAAACGATGAGCCATGTCGAAAATTGCTGGAATTGCCCGGGAAATAATCCGAGGGCGATACGAACGAGACCAAAAGCACCAATTTTTAACAAAACACCCGCGTGCAGCATGACGACAGACGGCGGCGCTTGTACGTGCACGCGCAACATCCAACGATGGAGCGGCACGATCGGCAATTTTACCCCAAATGCAACAAGCAAGGCGATAAACAATCCGTAACGAAGATCGTCGGAAATTGGCGAAATGGTTTGCATTTGCGCAATCGGATCCGTCAATATGTGGCGCAACTCCGCGATATTCGCTGTGCCGGTGCGGGCGAACAAAATAGCGATCACAATTAACAAAACAGCTGAACCGAGCCCGTTGTAAATTAAATAACTATACGCTGCTTTTTCTTTTTCGAAATAGCCCCATTTTCCGATTAAGAAAAACATCGGAATGAGCGTCAATTCGAGAAAGATGAAAAAGAGAACGAGGTTGCTTGCCGCAAAAACGCCAAGCATGCCGATTTCAAGCAATAAAAACAGTTGAAAATAGCCTTTCCATTCTTTTTGAATGGATATGGAAGCAAGCGCAGCGAGCGTTGCTAAAATAGTTGTTAGCACGATCATGACGAGCGCAAAACCGTCGACGTGCAGTTCGTACGCGACCGTAAAATCCGTTTCCCTTAAAAACGGAAAATCGCCAAATCGAATCCATGAACGCTTTTCTGTCAGCTGGCTTATATCATACCCGTTTTGATATTGCCAAAAAGCAAACAACGATAAACATAACGATGGCAACGTCGCCAACACACCGAGCCATTTAATCGCTTTTTCTTGCTCTTTCGAAATCAAGGAAAGAACGAGTATACCTAAAAGCGGGGAGAAAATTAAGAGCGATAAAAAGTATGGCTGCATTATAAATACCCCCCTGTCACCGCAAAAATGACGACGAGAATTGCTAAAGCAACGATCGTCACTGTGCCATACATTTGTACTTGACCGTTTTGTAGACGCGAACCGATTCGTCCGATACCGCGCGTAGCTGCTGCAAGCGACCGAGCTATTCCTTCGACGAGGAAACGATCGATGTATTCAAATAACAAGCTAACAAACGATGCGGCACGAATAACAGTAAGTCCGTAAAACTCGTCGACGTAATATTTATTCATAAGCACGTTGTACGTCATTGGGAAACGCGACGATAGCCAGTCGCGAGCAATCGCCTGTTTGCCATATATGAGCCACGCAAGAGCCATGCCACATAAAGAAACAACAGTCGCAACAATCATAATCCAACTTGGACCTTCTGTATGCGCATGCCAGTTCGTTCCTTCCGTCAACCATTCGCCTAAAAACGCTCCCCACGGTGTTTGGACGTAGCCAGAAACGACAGCAAGCACGCCGAGCACAATCATCGGAAGCACCATAACCATTGGTGATTCGTGAACGTCGTGGACGTTCGTTCGCGCTTCCCCTGCAAATACAAGGAAAAATAAACGGAACATATAAAACGCTGTGAAAAAGGCCGCAATAACAGCAACAACAAATAGACCGACATGTCCGTGCGTCCACGCGGCAAGTAAAATTTCGTCTTTGCTGAAAAAGCCTGAGAACAACGGAAACCCGCTAATCGCTAACGTTCCGATTAAAAAGAGCGGAGCGGTCCATTTCATCTTTTTCCATAATCCGCCCATTTGTTCAATGTTTTGCGTATGCACCGCATGAATGACGCTACCTGCCGCTAAAAAGAGGAGCGCTTTGAAAAATGCATGCGTCATCAAATGAAAGATGCCTGCGACATATCCAGCTGAACCGAGCGCCAACATCATGTAGCCGAGCTGGCTGACTGTAGAATACGCGAGCACACGTTTAATGTCTGTTTGTACTAAGCCGATGGACGCTGCAAAAATAGCGGTAAATCCACCGACGTAAGCGACGGTCATCATCGCCGTCTCGCTCGCTTCATAAAGCGGGAACAACGTCGCCACTAAATATACCCCAGCCGCAACCATTGTCGCTGCGTGAATTAATGCGGATACAGGCGTTGGACCTTCCATCGCATCCGGAAGCCACGTATGAAGCGGAAATTGACCTGATTTTCCGACGGCGCCAACGAAAATAAGAATGGCGCTTAACGTGATGATTGTAGTCGATATATTTCCATTTTGTAACGCGGCAAAAATGGCTTCATATTCAAAGCTTCCTACTTCAAGGAACAATAAAATCATGCCGATCAGCAAGCCGACATCCCCGATGCGCGTCATAATAAACGCTTTTTTCGCTGCAGCTTTTGCTTCTTCTTTGTAAAAATAAAATCCGATCAATAAGAACGAGCCGAGACCGACAAGCTCCCAAAACATGTACGTCTGCAATAAGTTAGGCGATATGACGAGCCCAAGCATCGCAAAAGTAAATAAGCCTAAATATGCATAAAACACCGGAAAGCGCTCATCACCATGCATATACCCTTTCGCATACGTATGTACGAGAAAACTAACAAGCGATACGACAACGAGCATAAGTGCGTTTAACGCATTCACTTCAAAACCGACCGTCAATTGTACATTCCCGATCGTAAGCCATGTGTATGCTTGTTTGTATGTTGGTGCCGTCCATCGCTCGTACAACGTCCCGAGAGCCAAAACGAGCGAAAGAAACGTCAACAACATTCCGACATACGCGCTTCGTTCTTTTAACTGCTTACCGACGACAAGCAGCACAACAAACGATACGAACGGAAAAAGCGGTATGAGCCATGCGTTTTCCATCATCGTTCAATCATCCCCTTTTTCAGGTGCGTTTATATATTAACCCCTTTGTTTCCCATCCTTTATCGTTTCATCGTATCGACTTCATCAATATGAATCGTTTTACGGTTGCGGTATAGCGCAATTAAAATCGCTAAACCGACCGCTACTTCTGCGGCGGCAACGGTAATTGTAAACAGCGAAAACAGTTGCCCTGTAATGCCCGGATTCACCCCATATTTACTAAACGCCACTAAGTTTACGTTGACCGCATTTAACATGAGCTCAATACAAATGAGGACGATCACCGTATTTCGTTTTGTTAACGCTCCGTACAGCCCGATGCAAAATAATAAAAGCGCAAATACGAGATAGGCGGATAACGGTACGCTCATTCTCCCTCCTCCTTATCATCTTTTTTTGCTAAAATGACGGCGCCAACGAGAGCAACGAGCAATAATACAGATGTTAGTTCAAACGGAATGACGTATTTAGAATAAAGGGCGATCCCGATTTGTTCCGTATTGTTTTCATGAAGTCCGACCGCTTCCGTACCGAAATCAAGCGTGCGAATGCCGATGTACATAACCGCACCGAATGCTACCGTACCGAGCAACGCGAGCGCTTTACGAAGCGGGCTTCCTGTCGATTGTCCGTCATCTTGGTGGCGCGTCAACATAATGCCAAATAACATAATGATCGTAATTGCTCCGGAGTAAATGAGCACTTGTACTGCCGCAACAAACTCAGCAGATAAAAGCACGTAAATGCCGGCGAGACTGACGAACGTAAATACAAGGGCGACGACCATATGGACGACTTTGTTTAAATTTAACATAAATATGCCGCCGCCTAGCGCAATGAGCGCAAGAACGAAAAATGCGAGATATTGTCCGCTCATGGTTTATTCACCTTCCGCACGTTCGTATCGTTTTCGTCAAGCCACGTTAAATCTTTAAACAATTCATCGCGACTATATTCCGCTAATTCAAAGTTGTTCGTCATGACAATCGCCTCGGTCGGACATACTTCTGTACATAAATCGCATAAAATGCAAATTTCAAAATTAATGTCATACGTATCAATAATTTTTCCTTTTTTCGTCGGATCCGGATGCTTTTTGCCCGTCAGCTGAATACAGTCGGTCGGGCAAATGTTTGCACACTGATTGCAAACGATACATTTTTCCGGATAAAACTTTTGAATGCCGCGAAAGCGATCCGGAAGCGGAAGCGGTTCATTCGGATAATCGTACGTCACTTTTTCTTTCGTTAAATTTTTCAGCGTATACGCTAATCCTTTCATTAAACCGAGCATTTCTGCCCACCCACCTTTTTATTTAAAAAAATAGTTGTTTTACAAAAGCTGTCACGAAAATGTTCACGAGTGCAACAGGCAATAATACTTTCCAGCCAAACTCCATCAATTGATCGGCCCGCACACGCGGAAACGTAATGCGAAACCAAATGAATAAAAAGACGACAAGACTAAACTTTAAGGCAAACCAAACCGCTCCTGGAATAAAACCGAGAAATGGAAGCGGATGCCATCCTCCTAAGAAAAGAACAGTTGTTAAAGCTGCCATCGCAAAAAAGTACACGTACTCTGCAAGCATGAAAAACGCCCAACGGAAGCCAGAATATTCTACGTGGAATCCTGCAACAAGCTCCGATTCTGCTTCCGGCAAGTCAAATGGCGTCCGGTTTAACTCTGCCACAGCGGCGATGAGGAAAACGAGAAATCCGATCGGCTGCGCAATAATAAACCAAACATCTTTTTGCGCCTCAACAATGTCGTTTAAGTTTAAACTTCCCGCCAACAAAATGACACCGATGACCGACATGACGAGAGGCACTTCGTATGAAATCATTTGCGCAGCTGCGCGCATGCCTCCAAGTAGTGCATATTTGTTGTTGGACGCCCATGCGCCCGTGACAACCCCAATCGTCGTCAATCCCGAAACGGCAATGTAATACAACAGCCCGACACCAATATCGGCAAATTGTAACGCATCCGTAAACGGCAACGCTGCCAGCACCATAAACGCAGGGGCAAACGCAATGACCGGTGCTAAAATGAACAATGGCCGATCGGCTGCTTTTGGAATTGTATCTTCTTTCAATAGTAGTTTTAATACGTCCGCAACCGTCTGCAATAACCCCCAGCGACCTCCCACTTGGTTCGGACCGATTCGTCCTTGCATAAATCCCATTACTTTTCGTTCCGCTAAAATGCCGTACGTAACAAACCCTAATACAACGAGCAACAGCCCAACGCCAATCGCGAAAAATATCGCAACATTTGTCCAGCTCGGCGTCGACTGTAAAAGTTGTTCCATCATCATCCATCGACCTCCCCAAGCACGATATCAATCGCGCCAAGTATCGCAATTAAATTTGCGATATTTTCCCCTTTTAATAGTTTCGGAAGGATTTGCAAATTATAAAATGACGGTCGACGGAATTTTAAGCGGTACGGCTCTTTTTTCCCGTCGCTCGCAATGTAGCACCCAATTTCGCCACGCGGCGACTCGATGCGCACATACGCCTCGCCCGGTGGCGCTTTAATAATTTTTGGCACTTTCGCCATAATCTCACCGTCACTTGGAAACTGCTCACACGCTTGTTCAATAATGCGAAGCGATTGCTCAATTTCGGCGAGACGGCATTCATAACGGGCGAAACAATCTCCTTCTGTTCGTACAGGTACATCAAAATCAAAGCGGTCGTAAATGGAATACGGTTCATCTTTTCGTAAGTCCCATTTCACACCTGTACAACGTAAATTGACGCCGCTTAACGAATAAGCTAACGCTTCTTCTTTCGTGTATTTACCAACGCCGATGACACGGTTGCGGAAAATTTCATTTCCTGTCACAAGTTCATGATAACCTTCTAGCTGTTTGCGCATATATGGAACGAACTGCTTCACTTTGTCGATCCATCCATCTGGCGCATCCCATTTCACGCCGCCGACACGCATATAGTTAAACGTTAAGCGCGCGCCTGATAGTTCGTTTAATAAATTAATAATCATTTCTCGCTCACGAAACGCATATAAAAACGGGCTGACTGCACCAATATCAAGCAAATACGTACCCCACCAAACGAGATGGCTCGCAATGCGGCCAAGCTCCATCGCTAAAACACGTAAATATTCTGCGCGCTCTGGCACTTCAATACCCATCATCGTTTCTACTGCGTGACAAATAACGTAATTGTTCGTCATCGCCGATAAATAGTCCATGCGATCTGTGTACGGAATGATTTGTGTATACTGCAAATTTTCCGCAATTTTTTCTGTCCCGCGATGAAGATAACCGATGACGGGAGTCGCTTCTTTAATTATTTCCCCATCAATTTTCAGCACGAGGCGAAACACGCCATGCGTGCTCGGATGTTGCGGTCCAACGTTTAAAAGCATCTCCTCTGTTCTCAGCACGCTCTAACCCTCCATATCGTACGGTTCGTAATCTTTCCGGAGCGGGTAGCCGACCCAATTTTCCCCTAAGAAAATGCGAATGAGGTTTGGATGGCCTTCAAAACGAATACCAAGCAAGTCGTACGCCTCGCACTCCGGCCAATTTGCCCCTGGCCAAAGCGGAACAAGCGAGTCAATGACCGGATTGTCGCGATCTATTTTTACTTTCAACGCAACGGACTGGCGATTTTTATAAGAATACAAGTGGACGTACACTTCCATATGTGTTTGAAAATCCGTTCCGTGCAATTCGGATAAATAATCAAAACTTAGTTGCTCGTTATATTTTAAAAACTCAGCCACTTTATAATATGTATCTTTTTTAGCAACAAGCGTTGGTACGTCTTTCGACAACCGGTTGATGTAAGCGTTTTCTAGCACCTCTGCTCCGAGATGTTGTTCAATCACTTTGACGTATTTGTCGAGATATGGCTGATTTGGTGAAGGTTTTTCCTCTTTTTGTTCAGCGACATCTGCACTTTTTGCTTTTGCTGCTGCTGCGGCTTTCGCTTTCGCTGCCGCTGCCGCTTTTTTCTTCGCTAATTCTTCTTCACTTAATTCGCCTGATTCCAGCGCTTTTTGTTTCGCTAGCGCTGCGGCTTTTGCTTTCGCCGCTGCTGCCGCTTTTTTCTTCGCTAATTCTTCTTCACTTAATTCGCCTGACTCCAGCGCTTTTTGTTTCGCTAGCGCTGCGGCTTTTGCTTTCGCCGCTGCTGCCGCTTTTTTCTTCGCTAACTCTTCTTCGCTTAATTCGCCTGACTCCAGCGCTTTTTGTTTCGCTAGCGCTGCAGCTTTCGCTTTCGCCGCTGCTGCCGCTTTTTTCTTCGCTAATTCTTCTTCACTTAATTCGCCTGACTCCAGCGCTTTTTGTTTCGCTAGCGCTGCGGCTTTCGCTTTCGCCGCTGCCGCTGCTTTTTTCTTCGCTAACTCTTCTTCGCTTAAGTCCCCTGTCTCCGCGGCTTTTTGTTTCGCCAATGCTGCCGCTTTCGCTTTCGCCGCTGCCGCTGCTTTTTTCTTCGCAAGCGCAAGGTCATCTTCGCTTTCGAGCGATGGCTCAGTTTGTTTCGCTTGTTCAGCTGCTTGTTTGGCAGCAAGACGCTCTTTTGCTAATTGTTTCGCCCGTTCGGCCGCTTCTCTTTTTAGTTGCTGTAAATCTTTTTCATCGCTCATTTACAGCACCCTCTTTCCTGTTTTTGCTTCATAGCGAATCTTCTCTTTTAACTTATTAATGCCATAAATAAGGGCAGCTGGGTTTGGCGGACAGCCTGGAATATATACATCAACAGGGACGATTTGATCGACACCTTTCACAACGCAATACGATTTCACGTACGGACCACCTGCCGTTGCGCATGATCCCATCGCAATGACCCATTTCGGTTCAGGCATTTGATCGTACAAGCGGCGAACAATTGGCGCCATTTTTTTCGTGACTGTACCTGAAACGATCATGACATCTGATTGACGCGGCGACGTGCGGAAGAAAGAGCCGAAACGATCTAAGTCGTAATGGGAAGAGCCGACTCCCATCATTTCAATGGCGCAACAGGCAAGTCCGAACGTAAGCGGCCATAGCGAGTTGCTGCGCGCCCACGCTTTTAGCTGTTCTAATGTCGTTAAAAAGACGTTGCGGCGCATTTCTTCCATTTCTTGATCTGATACGTTCAATAACTTTACATCCATTTTAACACCTTCTTCTTCCAAGCATACACAAGTCCAATCAACAACATGACGACGAAAATGAGCATTTCGATGATGGCAAATGCACCGAGCTTTTCAAATGCCACCGCCCACGGATATAAAAATACAGTTTCTACATCAAAAATGACGAACAGCAACGCAAAGATGTAATATCTCACGTTAAATTGCACGCGCGAATCGTGGAATGGATCCAATCCGCTCTCGTACGTTGTTTGCTTCGCTGCATTCGGCGCATGTGGACGAAGAAAACGTCCTGCTGTGAGCGCAACGATCGGAAGTAAAATACCTAAACAAAGAAACACAAAGACGACTACATAACTGTTTACATAAACGTTCAACGATGTCCCACCCCTTTGTGACTTTATACACATTTTTCGAAAACGTCATACTATTACGACTGTAACCGATAACATTATATCACTTCTTCACATATGTGTCGATAAAACTTGTTCCAAAAACAAGAAAAAAACCCCCCTCTTTCTAATAACAAAAAACCCTAAGAGACGATGCTCTTAGGGTTAAAAGTTGCGATTCGCGACATTTAAACGGTTAAGCGCGCGACGTAAAGCTAGCTCAGCCCGCTTATGATCAATATCTTCTTGTTTCGCTTGCAGACGGCGTTCAGCCCGCTCTTTCGCCGCTTTTGCACGCGCCACATCAATATCTTCTGCTCGTTCCGCTGCTTGCGCCAAAATCGTGACGCGATCAGGGCGAACTTCTAAAAAGCCGCCGCTCACCGCGACAAGCTCTGTCGCGTTTCCTTTTTTCAAACGAACCGCGCCAATCTCTAGCGGTGCGACCATCGGAATGTGCCCTGGCAACACGCCGAGTTCGCCGCTTTGCGCTTTAGCACTCACCATTTCCACATCCGCTTCATATACTGGGCCGTCCGGAGTTACGACACTGACTTTAATCGTCTTCATGGAAAATCCTCCTCGGTCCCTTATTAAACTTCTACGCCCATTTTTCTCGCTTTTTCAATTACTTCTTCAATACGGCCGACTAAGCGGAACGCATCTTCTGGAAGATGGTCATATTTTCCTTCCAAAATTTCTTTAAAGCCACGAACTGTCTCTTTTACAGGAACGTATGAACCTGGTTGTCCTGTAAACTGTTCAGCAACGTGAAAGTTTTGCGACAAGAAGAACTGAATGCGACGAGCGCGATGAACGACAAGTTTATCTTCTTCTGAAAGCTCATCCATACCGAGAATCGCAATAATGTCTTGCAATTCTTTGTAGCGCTGTAACGTTTGTTGTACTTTGCGCGCAACTTGATAGTGCTCTTCACCGACGATTTCAGGCGAAAGCGCACGAGATGTCGATGCGAGTGGGTCTACCGCTGGGTAAATACCCATCTCTGATAGTTTACGCTCTAAGTTTGTCGTTGCATCTAAGTGTGCGAACGTTGTCGCTGGCGCTGGGTCTGTGTAGTCGTCCGCTGGTACGTAAATCGCTTGGATCGATGTAACCGAACCGACTGCTGTTGATGTAATACGTTCTTGTAATTGACCCATTTCTGTCGCAAGCGTTGGTTGGTAACCTACCGCTGAAGGCATGCGTCCTAATAACGCAGAAACCTCCGAACCTGCCTGTGTGAAACGGAAAATGTTATCGATGAAGAACAATACGTCTTGTCCTTGCTCATCACGGAAATATTCCGCCATTGTTAACCCTGTTAACGCTACACGCATACGTGCTCCAGGTGGCTCGTTCATTTGACCGAATACCATCGCTGTTTTGTTAATAACGCCAGAGTCTTTCATTTCATGGTACAAGTCGTTTCCTTCGCGCGTGCGCTCACCAACGCCCGCGAATACGGAAATACCACCGTGCTCTTGCGCGATGTTGTTAATTAACTCTTGAATTAAAACCGTTTTTCCTACCCCTGCACCACCGAACAAACCGATTTTTCCACCTTTAATATAAGGTGCAAGCAAGTCAACGACTTTAATTCCTGTTTCAAGAATTTCAACTTGTGTTGAAAGCTGTTCGAATTTTGGTGCCGGACGGTGAATCGAATCGCGGCGAGCGTCTGCCGGGATGTCTTCCCCTAAGTCAATCGGCTCCCCTAGTACGTTAAATACGCGTCCGAGCGTCACTTCACCAACAGGAACAGAAATTGGTGCTCCTGTATCAATGACTTCCATGCCACGCACTAATCCGTCTGTCGTTGACATCGCAATTGTGCGTACTGTATCGTCCCCAAGGTGAAGGGCTACTTCTAACGTTAAGTCGATATCGACTTCTTTTTCGTTACGCGCTTTATGTTTAATTTTTAGGGCGTTGTAAATCGCAGGTAAGTGTCCGTCTTCGAACTTGACGTCTACAACAGGACCCATAACTTGAATAACGCGTCCTTTTGCCATCGTTTTCCCTCCTAACTGCTAATCAACCTTATTGCAATGCGTTCGCTCCGGCCACAATCTCTGTAATTTCTTGCGTAATCGCTGCTTGACGGGCACGGTTGTAAGAAAGTGTAAGCGTCCGAATCAATTCTTTTGCATTGTCTGTTGCGTTTTTCATCGCTGTCATCCGCGCAGCATGCTCGCTCGCTTTTGCATCTAGCAAAGCACCGTAAATTAAACTTTCAGCGTATTGCGGCAACAATACTTCTAAAATTTCTTCTTGCGACGGCTCGAATTCGTAAGCTGTCAACTTTTTATCGGAAGCTAAATCCGTTAATGGCAATAGCTTTTTCTCTGTGACATCTTGTTGGATGGCACTGACGAAATGGTTGTAAAACATATACAGTTCATCAAACGTACCATCCGCAAACATATTGACAGTTTTGTTCGCAATTTCTTTAATATCCGCAAACGTCGGTTGGTCTGGCAAACCGGTAATATGTAAAGCTACCGGGATGTTGCGGCGTTTAAAGAAATTTAAACCGACGCGGCCGATTGCGATGATCGCATATTCCTCTGTTGAACGGTGACGCTCTTGAATCGTTTGGTATACCGTACGGAGCACGTTGCTGTTGTAAGCACCTGCTAAACCGCGGTCAGACGTAATGACTAAATATCCCGTCTTTTTGACTGGGCGCTTTACAAGCATCGGATGAGAAGCGTCATTGCTGCCAAGTGCAACGCTCGCGACGACTTCTTGAATTTTTTCCATGTACGGCGTGAACGATCTCGCATTATGTTCAGCACGGTTTAACTTTGAGGCCGAGACCATTTCCATCGCTTTCGTAATTTGGCTCGTCTTTTTTGTCGTATTAATGCGCGCTTTAATATCGCGTAACGATGCTCCCAAAGGTTTCACCACCTTTTTCGCTCAATTGTTGAAAGGGACGGAACAGCCATGCTGTTCCGCTCTCCACTCTACTTTTGTTACTCGGATACAACAAACGTCTTTTTGAACGCTTCAATTGCTTTATTGAAGTCTTCTTCGTTTGGAAGATCGCCTGTTGTGCGAATATGCTCCATTAGCTTTTGACCGTTCTCGTCCTTATCTAACCATGCATGGAACTCTTTTTCAAAGCGGCGAATATCTTCGACTGGAATATCATCTAAGAAGCCGCGCGTTAATGCATAAATGATCGCTACTTGCTTTTCAACTGGCAGCGGCTCATGTAAACCTTGTTTTAACACTTCAACTGTGCGCGCACCGCGAGCAAGTTTTGCTTGTGTCGCTTTATCAAGGTCGGAACCGAACTGCGCGAACGCCTCTAGCTCACGATATGCCGCTAAGTCCAGACGCAACGTACCTGATACTTTTTTCATCGCTTTAATTTGTGCTGCCCCACCGACGCGCGATACGGAAAGACCGGCGTTAATCGCTGGACGCACACCAGAGAAGAACAAATCAGACTGCAAGAAAATTTGTCCGTCTGTAATGGAAATAACGTTCGTTGGAATGTATGCTGAAATGTCGCCCGCTTGCGTCTCAACGAAAGGCAACGCTGTTAACGAACCCGCCCCTTTTGCGTCGCTTAATTTTGCTGCGCGCTCAAGCAAGCGAGAATGCAAGTAGAATACGTCACCCGGATACGCTTCACGACCTGGCGGACGGCGTAATAATAACGAAAGCTCACGATAAGCTGCTGCTTGTTTTGATAAATCATCATATACAACGAGAACGTGTTGTCCTTTGTACATGAAGTATTCGCCCATCGTTACGCCCGCATATGGCGCTAAGAATAAAAGCGGAGCTGGTTGTGACGCAGACGCTGTCACGACGATTGTGTAATCTAATGCCCCGTATTTACGCAACGTTTCAACGACGTTACGAACGGTTGATTCTTTTTGTCCGATCGCCACATAAATACAAATCATGTTTTTACCTTTTTGGTTGATGATTGTATCTACCGCAACGGACGTTTTACCTGTTTGACGGTCTCCGATAATTAACTCACGCTGACCGCGACCGATTGGCACAAGCGCGTCAATCGCTTTAATTCCCGTTTGTAATGGCTCATGAACAGATTTACGATCCATGACGCCAGGTGCTGGGCTTTCAATCGGGCGAGTTGCTGTCGTTTCAATTGGACCAAGCCCGTCTACCGGTTGTCCTAATGGGTTTACGACACGACCGATTAACGCTTCACCGACTGGCACTTCCATAATGCGACCTGTACGACGTACTTCGTCGCCTTCTTTAATGCCTGTGTACGGTCCTAAAATAACGATACCGACGTTGTTTTCTTCTAAGTTTAGCGCCAATCCCATGACGCCGTTGGCAAACTCAACAAGCTCTCCTGACATGACGTTGTCGAGGCCATGAGCACGAGCGATTCCGTCACCGACTTGAATGACTGTGCCGACATCGCTCACTTCGATTTCAGACTGATAGTTTTCGATTTGCTTTTTTATCAGCGCGCTAATTTCTTCCGCTTTGATGCTCATGCATTTCACCCCTATCTATAAATGTTAGCGAGTTAACTGTCGCTGTAATCTTGCTAGTTTTCCGCTGACGCTTCCGTCGAAAATGCGGTTGCCGATGCGCACTTTTACCCCACCGATCACATCTTTATCGATGATGTTTGTGATGCGAAGCGTGTCGACGCCGACTTTTTTCGCGAACACTTCTGCAAGCGCCTTCGTTTCGTCTTCTGTTAACGGACGAGCCGAATAGACGAGCGCTTCAGCTACACCGCGCGCCTCATTCGCTAGCGCAATAAACGCATCTGCCAAATCTTCTACAATGTCGATGCGATGGCGATCTAAAAGCAACATAAACGTATGTTGCAGTACATTTGAAACGCTTGCAAACGCTTCTTGGATGAGCGCTTTCTTTTTCGCTAGCGCAACTTTCGGATGGTTCAATACAGAAAGAAGCGCTTCATTTTGTGCAAATACTTGTTTCACGACGCGAAGTTCTTGTTCGAGCTGATCAAGAAGCTGTTGTTCTTTCGCAATTTCAAAAAGTGCCGACGCATATCGTTTCGCTACGACTTGTTTGTTCATCGGCTTTCTCCTACCTCTTGAATGTACTCGCTAATCAGCTTCGCTTGATCTTGTTCGCTCAATTCTTTTTCAATTACTTTTGATGCAATAAGTACGGATAAAGAAGCAACTTGTTGGCGTAACGCTGCCATCGCTTGTTCTTTTTCTTGCGCGATTTCTTTTTTCGCTGCTTCTTTTAAACGCTCCGCTTCAGCGCGCGCCGCTTGAATGATTTGCTCTTTTTGCTCTTCACCAAGCTTGCGTGCTTCTTCGATAAGCGCTTGCGCTTCTTGGCGCGATTTTTTCATTAATTCACGTTGCTCTTCTGCAAGCTTTTTCGCTTCTTGATGATGTTTTTCCGCTTGCTCGATTTCGTTTGCAATATGCTCTTCGCGTTGCTTCATGACGCCCATTAACGGCCCAAATGCATATTTACGTAGCAAGAACATGAGCAAGAGGAACATGAGTAATTGGAATGCAATATCACCGCCGTTGAACCCAGCACCTAATACAAACATGTTTACCACCGCGCGTTTCACTCCCTTCAAAAATCGCCCGAATATCGCTCGGAGCGTGTGCGTACGAACATAAAGGAATGGCGAAGGTTCTCGTATGAGACGGACTTCGCCATTATTGAACCGTTTCGTATAAGTTCACTTTGACAATTACATGCCCATAACCATGAACGCTACGACAACCGCGATAATCGGAATCGCTTCGACTAGTGCTACCCCGATGAACATCGTCGTTTGAAGTGCTCCACGAGCCTCAGGTTGACGAGCAATTCCCTCTACTGTACGACTGACAATCATACCGTTACCAAATCCTGCACCAAGTGCTGCTAAACCGATTGCAATTGCAGCTGCTAAAGCTCCCATATTTAACTCCTCCTTAAAAGCTGTTTTTTGAGAACAAAGTTGTTAATATATTCTAATGGTCATGGCTCACTTTGTGAGACATGTAAACCATCGTTAACATAGTGAAAATAAATGCTTGAATCGCACCAACGAAAATACTAAATGCTTGCCATACAATTGTAGGAATGATCGCTACAACCGTGCCAGCAAATCCAGTCGCTAGACTACCAGCCAACAATCCTAACAAAATTTCACCCGCGAAAATGTTTCCGTATAAACGGAGACCGAGCGTCAGAGTATTCGCAAACTCCTCAATAATCTTCAACGGGAACAAAAACGGCATCGGGCTGACAAAACCTTCGGCATATCCTTTTAACCCTTTCATTTTAATGCCGTAATAGTGAGACAATCCAACTACCATTGTAGCTAGTGTAAGTGTGATCACAGGATCAGCGGTCGGGGACTTCCACCATAGTTCGTCGTTAATGACGACCGCAAAAGGTAGACCAAGCATATTGGCTACAAAAATATACATAATCAGTGTAACACCTAAAACTTGGAATCTCCCGCCTGTTTGCCAATCCATGTTGCTTTTAATAATCCCTTTGACAAAATCCATGACCCACTCTAGAAAATTTTGCATACCTGTTGGCTTCATCGACAAGTTGCGCGTTGCCAATAAAGCGATGACAAACACAATGACGGATGTAACCGTAATCATCATTACGTTTGACAAATTAAAGGTTAATCCAAACAATTCATACAGAGGAGACTTATGATGCACCTTTACTCACCTCTCTTCCTCTTTGTTTTTTTGGAAAAAGAAATCTATCATAATGACAACATAAGATGTCATTAATCCTACCACTATCCAAACGATCGATAAGTGTTCTGGATAACGCAACGCAAAAATGGCACCCAATGTAGCAGCCGCCATGCGTGAGAGCATGCCGAGTGAAACTACTCGTTCCCCTAGAATAACAGCTCGTCCTAGTCGCTCAACCCTTCTAATGAGCGTCCACGTATTAAATAAGCCGATAATCGTTCCAATAATTAAACTTAAAAATATTTTTTCGTATGACGAAAAACCCCATCCTAATACATAAAGTGCCAACAAATATAGTATGTACGATTTGTGACGTCGCCAATGTTGCTGCAGTTCGTTCATTTTTCCTCTCCTGAAAAAAATGAGCGAATGAGGCGAATCATCGCGTAAACACCAGCCGCTAAGCCGAGCAACAAGCCGACAATTAAAAAGAGCGGTTCGGTACCAAAGTGTTCGTCAACAAAACGTCCTCCAAAAATCCCAACTAAGACGGACCCGACAAGCTGGGAAGATATCCCCGTCATCAAGCCGATTGCCCGAAACGGATGGCGCTCACGTTGCCGCATACGAAAGCCTCACTTTTCATTTTCAGAATTTACTGTATTTTAAAAAAGGTTATCCTTATCCCCTTGTAAGCATACAATAGCGAAAACTCGATGTCAATGCGTTCGGTCACAAAAGTAGGGAAAATTTTTGGTAGAAAAAAGGGATGCGTCATCACATCCCTTTTTCGTGTTGAAATGGCGTCGGAGGAACATCGCTTTGCCCGAAATAATAACGAATCGCTTCAACAATCCGCATTGATGCCCATCCGTCACCGTACGGATTTGACGCTTTCGCCATTTGGTCATATGCTTTTTCGTCCGTCAGTAGCTCGCTAGCTAACTTGTAAATCGTTTGTTCGTCCGTTCCAGCTAATTTTAGCGTTCCCGCCTCGATCCCTTCCGGACGCTCTGTCGTATCGCGCAACACGAGGACAGGCACACCGAGAGAAGGCGCTTCTTCTTGAACGCCGCCTGAATCGGTTAAAATCATATATGCACGGGCTGCGAAGTTATGGAAATCCACGACATCTAACGGCTCGATTAAATGAATGCGTTCATCGTCTCCTAATATCTCATTCGCCAATTCGCGAACGACCGGATTTAAATGAACGGGATAAACAACTTGAACGTCGCGGTAATCGTCTACGAGCCGTTTAATCGCCCGGAACATATTGCGCATCGGTTCACCGAGGTTTTCGCGGCGATGCGCCGTCAGTAAAATCATACGGCTTCCCGCTACCTTTTCTAAAATCGGGTGGGTATACGTGTCGCGCACCGTCGTTTTTAACGCGTCAATCGCGGTGTTGCCGGTAATAAAAATGGCGTCGTCCCGCTTGTTTTCTGCTCGTAAATTTTCCGCCGCTTTCGCTGTCGGAGCAAAATGCAAATCAGCTAATACCCCCGTTAATTGGCGATTCATTTCTTCTGGAAACGGCGAGTATTTATTCCACGTTCTTAACCCCGCTTCCACGTGCCCAACAGCAATTTGGTTGTAAAATGCCGCTAGACTCGCGACAAATGTCGTTGTCGTGTCGCCGTGGACGAGCACGATGTCGGGCTTTACTTTTTTCATGACGTCGTCTAAACCAGCAAGCGCCCTTGTCGTAATATCGACAAGCGTTTGACGCTCTTTCATAATGTTTAGGTCGTAATGTGGTTGAATACCGAAAATATCGAGCACTTGATCAAGCATTTGGCGATGTTGTGCTGTCACAGTTACAATCGACTCAATATCTTCGTATTTTTGCAATTCTAACACGAGCGGAGCCATTTTAATCGCTTCCGGTCTCGTTCCGAAAATGGTCATGACTTTTCGTTTTCCCATTATGCTCACCTTACTTCGTCCCAAACAGACGGTCTCCAGCATCGCCAAGACCTGGTACGATATAGCCGTGATCGTTTAATTTTTCGTCTAATGCAGCGATATAAATGTCGACGTCTGGATGCGCTTGTTGCACCGCTTCGACTCCTTCTGGTGCGGCGATTAAACACATAAACTTAATGTTTTTCGCCCCGCGTTTTTTGAGGGCATGAATCGCCTCAACAGCTGATCCCCCTGTCGCAAGCATCGGGTCGACAACAATAAAGTCGCGCTCTTCGACGTCTGTCGGAAGCTTCACGTAATATTCAACCGGCTTTAACGTCTCTGGATCGCGATACAATCCAATATGCCCTACTTTAGCAGCTGGAATGAGCTTTAAAATGCCGTCTACCATTCCGATTCCTGCACGTAAAATCGGGATGATACCTAATTTTTTCCCTGCGATCACTTTCGCTCTCGCTTTGCTAACAGGTGTTTCAATGTCAACTTCTTGAAGCGGCAAATCGCGCGTAATTTCAAACGCCATAAGCGTCGCCACTTCTTCGACAAGCTCGCGAAACTCTTTTGTTCCTGTATGTTTATCACGAATGTATGTAAGCTTATGTTGAATTAACGGATGATCAAATACGTACACTTTACTCATGTCAGTCGCCCCTTTTTTTCATATGCATTCTTGTAAATTTTACATAAAAACAAACGAGGATTCAACTTACGATTTAAAGAAAAAGGTGCCCCGATGGACACCTTATACGTACAGTGGAAATTTTTCAGTTAATGCAGCAACGCGACGGCGCGCTTCGTCTAATTTTTGTTCATCGTCTTTATGTTTGAGCGCAATCGAAATGATGCGCGCAATTTCATCCATTTCTTCAAGCCCAAAGCCACGGCTTGTTACCGCTGCTGTACCGATGCGAATGCCGCTTGTGACAAACGGGCTTTCTGGGTCATATGGAATCGTGTTTTTATTGACTGTAATACCGATCTCATCGAGCACTTTTTCAGCCACTTTTCCTGTTAATCCGATGGAACGGAGGTCAATGAGCAATAAATGGTTGTCCGTTCCGCCAGAAACGAGCGTAAACCCTTCTGCTACGAGCGCTTCCGCTAAACGTTTCGCATTGTTTACAATGTTTTGCGCATACGTTTTGAAATCGTCTTGTAACGCCTCACCGAGCGCCACAGCTTTTGCAGCGATCACATGCATAAGCGGACCACCTTGAATGCCCGGGAAAATCGCTTTATCAATTTGTTTAGCAAACTGTTCTTGACATAAAATCATGCCTCCACGCGGACCGCGTAACGTTTTATGCGTTGTTGTCGTGACAAAATGGGCATACGGCACAGGATTTGGATGCAACCCTGCCGCGACAAGTCCGGCAATGTGGGCCATATCGACCATGAAATAGGCGCCTACTTCATCAGCGATTTCACGGAACTTCGCAAAGTCAATCGTGCGCGGATATGCGCTTGCCCCAGCAACGATTAATTTCGGTTTATGCTTTAATGCTTTTTCACGAACGTCATCGTAATTAATACGGTGCGTTTCTGGATCAACGCCGTATTCAATGAAATTGTATTGAATACCGCTAAAATTCACCGGGCTTCCGTGCGTTAAATGCCCGCCGTGCGATAAGTTCATGCCAAGCACAGTATCCCCATGTTGTAAAATTGTAAAATATACCGCCATGTTCGCTTGTGCCCCTGAGTGTGGTTGAACATTTGCATGCTCCGCTCCGAACAATTGTTTTGCACGTTCGCGCCCAAGCTCTTCCACGACGTCAACATGTTCACAACCGCCGTAATAGCGACGGCCTGGATATCCTTCAGCATACTTGTTCGTTAATACTGATCCTTGCGCTTCCATCACCGCTTCACTAACGAAGTTTTCCGATGCAATCAATTCAATTTTCGTTTGTTGTCGTTTTAACTCATCTTGAATAGCTTGAAATACTTGCGGATCTTGCTGTGACAAGCGACTCATTGACAATCCTCCCCTAAAGTGTGAATATTCTTTTTTATCTTAACACATTTTCAAATGAAAAAGTGAACAAATTTAACCGATCGAACATGATTTGTTCGCCTTTTCTTCTGAATAGACGGCGCGTTCGCCTCCGATGAGCTTCGGTCTCGTTTTCGCAAATGTAACGATCGCATGTCCGATTTGCTTAATCGATGTGCGGACAGGAACCGCCACATGTTTTAAATGCATACCAATTAATGTAGCACCGATATCAATGCCAGCATCTGCTCGAATATGTTCAACGACAACAGGATCATGAAGTTGCGTATATGCGTATGCCGCCATTGCGCCACCCGCGTTGCGAACAGGAATGACGCTCACAATTTCCAGCTGCTTTGTCACAGCGGTTTGTCGTTCCACTACTAATGCCCGGTTTAAATGTTCACAACATTGAAACGCAAGCTGCACTCCTGTTTCATCGCGCCATTGTTTCAGTTCTTGAAACAACATCGCCGCCACATCCATCGTTCCCGCTGTTCCGATTTTTTCTCCAATGACTTCACTTGTACTGCAACCAATGACGACAACGTCATGATTCGTTAGCGGCACTTGCGCACGAAACTCAGCAAGCGCCTTTTGCCATTGACTACGCCATTGTTCCATGTCCGTCACGATACTCCCACCTTTATTGCTCGTTTTCATAAGCGGAAATTTTTTGAATGCGTTTTTCGTGACGACCTCCTTCAAATGGGGTTGTCAGCCATACTTTGGCAATTTCGCGCGCCAATCCCGGTCCGATGACGCGTTCGCCCATCGCTAATATATTGCTGTCGTTATGTTCGCGCGTTGCTTTTGCACTAAATACGTCATGAACGAGCGCACAACGAATGCCTTTCACTTTATTTGCAGCAATGCTCATGCCAATACCTGTTCCGCAAATTAATATTCCGCGGTCAAATTCACCGTTCGCTACTTTTTGTGCGACCGGCAACGCATAGTCTGGATAATCGACCGACGTTTCACATTCACATCCAAAATCTGTATATTCAATTCCCATTTCATCCATGAGTTTTTTAATTTCCTCGCGAATACGAATGCCACCATGGTCTGATGCGATTGCTACTTTCACGTTTGAACCCCTCCTTATCGTTATAAAGAAAAAACCGTCTCTCTTCATTTTAACGGGTCGAGACGGTCTTTTCATCATTTATTATGCTTATAAACGAAAACGGGCAATCGTTTGTTTTAATTTTTCTGCTTGCTCACCAAGTTCTGTTGCTAGTTCACGCATGCTTTCGATGACCGCGGTTTGCTCTTGTGTTGCCGCTGTCACTTCTTCCGCCCCAGCGGATGTTTGTTCGGCAATCGCAGCCACTTCTTGCGATTGAACAGATGTTTGTTGAATGTATTTCGTTTGTTCATCAACAAGTTGGGCAATTTGTTTGACCGCATCTGCTACTTCATGAATGGATGCACTCATGTGCGAAATCGCTTCATTTGTCTCGTTTCCTTTTTTCGCTTCATCATTTGCTTTTTTTACTTGCTCCGTAATTTGGCTAACGACGTTGGCTACTTCATGTTGAATGTTTTGAACGAGCTCAGAAATGCCTTGTACCGCCTTAGCACTTTCATCCGCTAACTTTCTTACTTCTTCCGCAACGACCGCAAATCCTTTCCCGTGTTCACCAGCGCGCGCGGCTTCAATCGAAGCGTTTAATGCTAGTAAATTCGTCTGTCCTGCAATATCCCCAACAAGCGAAATAATTTGTCCTACTTCTTTCGCATGATCTTCTAAGCGTCGCACGACATGTAGCGAAGCTTCGTTGTTTTTCGCTAATTGTTGAATGCCAGCGATGAGCGAACCGATGACGCGACGGCTTTCTTCAAGCTTTGCAACCATCTCCGTCGACAGTTTTTCCGATTGCATCGCTTTTTGTTGTACGTTTCCTGCGATCGCTAATACATCTTCTACTGCTTCCGCTGTCGTTTGCATCGCCACCGCGGAATTATCCGCTCCTTTTGAAATTTCATCAATCGTGCGCGCGATGTTTTCCGCTTGTTCCGCCGCAACTCGAGACACGTTTGTCATCTCGACAACTTTTTCATTCGTATGGGCAAAATTTTGTTGAATGTTTTGCACGATTTCGCGTAAACTGCGCAACATATCGTTAAATGCAAGCGCAAGCGAACGAATTTCATCATCCGACTTTGGCACAGGTACATCTTGTCCAATTTCCCCTTCTGCTGCTTTTAACGCCGCTTGTTCAAGTTGAGAAAGTGGTTTCGTAATGAACCGCGCCGCATAATATGCCAATACACCAGACCAAAAAATACCGAGCAATAGCGTTAAAATGGTAAACGTATTTTCCCCAAACGGAAGCCATTGTTTGACGTAGTCATAGAGCACATAAATATAAAAGGCGCTTGTTGAATACGTAATGATCGCTAATACCGTTGTGAAAATGGCTAGCTTTTTTTGTAAGCTAAATGTGTATTTTCCCCCCATCATACATCCCCCTTGCGTTATAGCTTTTCATGTAGCTTTTCAATTGCTTGTTCGAGCTCATCGCGCGTTTGACGATACACGTCAATCGAGCCCCCAAATGGATCGATAACGTCTTTGCTGTCACCAAGAAATTCGTACAACGTAAACGTTTTTCCTTCTGCTTCCGGAAAACGAGACAACACATGTTGCTTGTGACTTTCGGTCATCGTCAATACATACGTTGCCCAGTCAATATGTTCTTTTGTTAGCAACGAAGCACGATGGTCGACATCGATCCCTTTTTCAGCGAGCACCGCTTTCGCATGTTGTGACGCATCGCTCCCCTCAAACGCAAAAACGCCAGCTGACCTCACTTGTACGTGCGGCAGTTGTTTATGTCTAAGTAGCGCCTCCGCCATCGGACTTCGACACGTATTTCCTGTGCATACAAACAAAACGTTCGTTTGACTCACCATTCACACCTCGCATCATTTCCCACATGTTTACTATTATTATAAAGCAAACCGTAAGACAAAATATAGAGTAAAAAAGAAAAAAGAACTGGAAACGCCCCAGCTCATAAAGGAAATAATAGTTTACATGCAAATAAAAGTAAAATGGCACCACCTAACGCCTCGCTATATGTCCCTAACCAACGTTGAAAGCGACGCCCAAGAAGCAACCCTATCCACGTTAACACCATGCTCGTCAAGCCGAATGCGGTCACAGCGAGCACCATTTCCACCCCATAAATCCCTAAACTTAACCCGACGGAAAAACTGTCAAGGCTAACGCTAAACGCAAATAAAAACAAACCGATGCCAACAGGCCTCAGCCAACGTTCTTGTTCATGATGGAAGGAAGCGATGACCATTTGCACACCGAGAATAAACAACAATGCTCCTCCGATATATGTCGCTGCATGCCCTAATTGAATAGATAACAACCGACCGATCGTCATCCCAGCTAAAGGCATGACAACATGAAAAAAGCCTACCGTTGCTCCAATATAGGCAATTTGCTTCAAACGAAGCTGAAGCAATCCCATGCCGAGGCTGACTGAAAATGCATCCATCCCCAACGCAAATGCCATCATCGCTAATGTGATCATTTCCCCAATCATACAAATGCCTCCTTAGGACGTGCCCTCACGTTAACATATGCACGCGCTAAGGAGTTTAGACGTTATTTTTCCATCATTTGCTCATGCCCCGCTGCTTTTAATAGACGATTCATAATAGCGGCACCGATTCCTTCGTTCGGAAAAGCCTCGCTATAAATAATATCGACATTCGTTTGATCGAACGTTCGTAACGCATCATATAGCTGTTGAGCGACCGTGCGTAAATCGCTACGTTGTCCACACGAAATAATGGTATCCGCTTCATACGTATGACGTCCTTCTTCCGTCGTTAACACACCCACTTTAAAACCGTTGGCACGTTTTTCATTGACGAGCTGTTGTAAAAACGTAGAAGAACCGTGCACAACAACGAGCGGAGCTTTCGGGGCGTAATGTGTATATTTCATGCCCGGAGATTTTGGCACCGCTTCTTTTTCCACAAGCGCACGATCGATATCCACAACCCCAATCACTTGTTCAATGTCTTCTTTCGTCACACCACCCGGTCGTAAAATGGTCGGGATCGATGTCGTACAGTCAATGACCGTTGATTCAACCCCAACACCCGTCGGCCCTCCGTCAACAATGGCGGCAATCCGTCCATCTAAATCATCAAGCACATGTTTGGCTGTCGTCGGACTCGGTCTCCCTGAACGATTGGCGCTCGGTGCTGCGATCGGAAGCCCGCCTGCTTTGATAAGCGCAAGGGCAATCGGATGGTTCGGCATGCGCACCGCAACCGTATTTAACCCTGCTGTTACGCGCGGAGAGACTGCTTCTTTTTTTGGGAGAACGAGCGTTAATGGACCAGGCCAAAAATGCTCTATCAATGTGTATGCAACAGGAGGAATGTCGCAAGCAATATCATGCAACTGCTCCGTTGTCGCAATGTGAACAATAAGTGGATTATCGCTCGGTCTCCCTTTCGCTACAAAAATGTTTTCCACAGCTGCTGTGGACATGGCGTTCGCTCCAAGACCATACACCGTTTCTGTCGGAAAAGCAACAAGCTCGCCTCGTTGTAAATACGCTGCGGCCTGTTTCACTTGTGGACAACTGTTTAACTCATCCACATTTTTATCCACAAAAAACACATGTGTTTTCAATGCTTTCACCTCATACATATTCAAGTTGCTTGTTTGTTGATTGACATTTTACAAGCATTCCACAGCCAATTCTTTCATGAGTATAAAAGATTCATACAAAATACTCAACAATTGTCCACAAATTGTGGATATGTTATTGCTTTTTGTTGATAATTTTGTGGATATGTTATTGCATAAGCTTTTTCCATACTTCTGCAACGAAAAATTTCACTTCTACTTGCTGTTCATCTTCCACAACGAGCGGTTGTTCAGTCATTTGTTCGATCGGTGTCTCTCGTTCCACTTGTTTTTCCACAGGACGAACGGCTTCACCTGTGGAGAAGTCGAGAAAACAGAGCGGTGGGAATAAAACACACCACCAATTCGCTCCTTCTCCTTTTCCTAGCGTAATTAATACCGCTTCGTATTCACCTGCTGGATATACATACGAGCCGTATATTTTCGTTGGAAATGATACACGTCCAAACGTCACGTTGTACGACTGATTGCTCTTTTTTTCTTGAAGAACACGAGCGACCGTTTGCTCAATGTCTGGCACATGTTGGGCAATAACTTGCTTTGCTTCTTCAAATGACGTCAAATCGCTTACCCATGTCGTAATTTGTTTATTTACTTCGTCGCGAACTGCACGCTTTAATGCTTGATCTTCCGGCGAATCGCTATTTGCTAAAATGCGCAACCGTACCGCTTCGTTTGGAATCACAACATCGCTTTGCGCCTCTGTTTGTTGGCTATACATCGTCACAAGCGCACCGATCATAATCATTGTTATATATAAAATAATCACGTATTTATTCATCGTTTATCTCCCCTTTCTTGTTATGCAGTGTAACCAGAAAAGGAGTTTCATAAACTATGAAAATGAAAAAATATAAAAAAGCTTCCGATGTTACTCGGAAGCGAGATCGGCGATGACGATGCGCTCCTTGCTGTTTATGTCAAAAAGGACGTCAACATGCGCGGAAGGAAATGTTTGTTGTAACATCGTTTGTACCGCCTGCCCTTGTCCGTGCCCGATTTCAAATGCAATAAGTGCTTGCGAGGTAACTACATGTGGCAATTGTTCCATCAAGCGACGATAAAACAACAAGCCGTCTTCGCCACCGACAAGCGCACGAAGCGGTTCTTTTTGTACGACGGGCGATAGCGCTGGAACGTCAGACGCTGGGATGTACGGCGGATTAGAAACGACAACATCCACTTGTATGCCACGGTCGATGATCGGTTGCAGTAAATCCCCTTCGAGCCAATGAACGCAAGCACCAAGCTGATTGGCATTTCGCGCCGCCACTTCCAGCGACGAAGCGGCAATATCAATGCCATACACTTGCCATGTTGGCCGTTCTAACGATAACGTAATCGCAATCGCTCCGCTACCTGTTCCGACATCAACGACGGAAAGCGCTTTTTCGGTTGTGCGGGCAAGCACGTGAGAAACGAGCTCTTCTGTTTCCGGGCGCGGAATTAATACGTGTTCGTTGACGATAAACGTTCGACCGTAAAACTGTTCATGTCCGATGATATATTGAATCGGTATATGTTCAAGCGCATGTTTTTTTACATCGGCGATAAATGTTTGCTTGCTCGTTTCATCAATTGGTTCACGCAACGAAGCAAATAATTGTGCGCGCGTCATGTGCAAATGGTGGCGCAACAACCATTCTGCAGCCGTTTCTTCTTTGCCGTGCTCTCGGAAAAAAGAAGAAGCCCATTGAAGGACTTCATATATTTTACTGCTCATTGTTCGCTTGCTCCAATTTTTTCGATTGATCGTCTAAAATGAGCGCATCAATAATTTCGTCTAGCTTTCCTTCTAACACTTGATCAAGCTTTTGAATCGTCAAGCCGATGCGATGATCGGTCACGCGGTTTTGCGGGAAGTTGTATGTGCGAATGCGCTCGGAGCGATCTCCTGTTCCAACGGCTTGTTTGCGCGTTTGATCATACTCCGCACGCGCTTCTTGTTGGTATTTATCGTAAATGCGCGCACGCAATACTTTCATCGCTTTTTCTTTATTTTTAATTTGCGACTTTTCGTCTTGGCACGAGACGACAATTCCTGTTGGAATGTGCGTTAAACGAACCGCTGACATCGTCGTGTTGACGCTCTGTCCACCCGGACCACTCGAAGCAAACGTATCGACACGAATGTCTTTTTCGTTAATTTCAATTTCGATTTCTTCCATCTCCGGCAAGCACGCTACCGTCGCTGTCGACGTATGGATACGTCCGCCTGACTCCGTCTCCGGTACGCGCTGGACGCGATGGGCACCGTTTTCGAACTTCAGCTTCGAATACGCTCCTTTTCCTTGAATCATAAAAATGATTTCTTTATAGCCGCCAAGTCCTGTCGGATGTGCTTCAATGACTTCTGTTTTCCATCCTTGCGACTCGGCATAGCGCGTGTACATGCGGTATAAATCGCCTGCAAAAAGCGCTGCTTCCTCTCCACCTGCCGCTCCGCGAATTTCCATAATAACGTTTTTATCATCGTTCGGATCTTTCGGAAGCAACAATACTTTTAGCTTTTCAATAAGCTGCTCTTCACGCTCTTCTAGTTCGCTAATTTCTTCTTTCACCATTTCGCGCATATCTGGATCGAGCTTTTCTTCAAGCATCGCTTTCGCATCCGCAAGCTGCTCACGCACCGTTTTATATTCACGATACGTTTGGACAGTCTCAGCTAAATCGGATTGCTCTTTTGAGTAATCACGCAACTTTTTCGGATCATTTAACACATCTGGATCCATTAATAGTTCATTTAATTTTTCATAACGGGCTTCTACCGCTTGTAAACGGTCAAACACAATATTCACCCCTATCCATGTTCCATACACAGTCTAATTTATAATTGTACTACATTTTAATGAAATAAGAAAGTCCATTTAAAATTGTTACAATTTTGTGAACGAAATATCGTTTATTTGGGAAAAATGGACAAAAATTCGGCAATATATATTAGTTTATGCCTATTTTCATAGTTAATTAAAGTTGGCATGATTTTTGCTTGAATAATATGCGAACGAAAAATTTTTTGAAAGGGGAGCTGGAGAAATGAAAGCTGCAGTCGTTCACGAGTTCAAACAAAAGCTAAGCATCGAAGAGGTAGAAAAACCAAAGTTAGGGTACGGTGAGGTACTTGTCAAAATCGAGGCTTGCGGAGTATGCCACACCGATTTACATGCGGCTCATGGGGACTGGCCAATTAAACCTAAACTCCCTCTCATCCCCGGTCATGAAGGAGTTGGAGTCGTTGTCGAAATAGGAGAGGGAGTCAAAACGATAAAAATTGGTGATCGGGTTGGTGTTCCATGGCTATATTCAGCGTGTGGGGAGTGTGAATATTGCCTAAGTGGACAAGAAACACTTTGTCCACATCAATTAAATGGCGGCTACTCAGTAGACGGTGGATATGCGGAATATTGCAAGGCCCCAGCAAACTATGTAGCAAAAATACCTGAAAATCTAGATCCGGTAGAAGTCGCACCTATTCTTTGCGCTGGGGTGACCACATATAAAGCTTTAAAAGTATCGAATGCCAAACCAGGTGACTGGGTTGCCATTTACGGGATTGGTGGGTTAGGCCATATCGCTTTACAATATGCTAAAGCCATGGGGTTCAATGTTGTTGCTGTAGACATTAGCGATGAAAAAATAGAACTCGCAACAAAATTAGGAGCAGATATTGCTGTTAACGGACTAGAAGAGGATCCGGTAACGGCAATCCGTGAAAAAGTGGGCGGGGTTCAGGCTGCTATTAGTGTTGCTGTGACAAAAAAAGCCTTTGAACAAGCTTATCAGTCTGTTAAGCGTGGGGGGTGCCTTGTTGTTGTGGGCTTACCTAACGATGAATTACCAATACCGATTTTTGATACTGTCTTAAATGGTATTACAGTAAAAGGATCGATCGTAGGAACAAGAAAAGACATGCAGGAAGCATTAGATTTTGCGGCTCGAGGGAAAGTTCGTCCAATCGTGGAAGCTGTTCCGTTAGATAAGGTCAATGAAGTATTCGAGAGAATGGAGAAGGGACAGATCAACGGACGTGTTGTTTTAACTTTGTAAAAATCATAAGGGAACGGGGGCACCATCCCCCAATCTAAAAGTTTAAAAGGGGAGGAATTTACATGATTTACGCCCAACCGGGACAACCTGGTTCACTCATTACATTCAAAAAGAGATATGAAAATTTCATCGGTGGGGAATGGGTCCCGCCAATAGATGGGGAATATTTTGAAAACATTTCACCTGTTACTGGACAAGTATATTGCGAGGTCCCTCGTTCAAAAGCTGCTGATATTGAATTAGCACTCGACGCAGCTCATGCAGCGAAAGAAGCATGGGGACGTACATCTGTTGCTGAACGGGCGCGTCTGCTCAATAAAATCGCAGACCGAATGGAAGAAAACTTAGACATGCTTGCCGTGGCGGAAACGTGGGAAAATGGAAAGCCGATTCGTGAAACACGTGCGGCTGACATTCCTCTAGCTATTGATCATTTCCGCTATTTTGCCGGCTGCATTCGCGCTGAGGAAGGCACGTTGGCAGAGATTGACGCGGATACCGTCGCTTATCATTTTAAAGAGCCGCTCGGCGTTGTCGGACAAATTATTCCATGGAATTTCCCAATTTTAATGGCGGCTTGGAAACTCGCACCTGCTTTAGCTGCTGGCAACTGCGTTGTACTAAAGCCAGCTGAACAAACACCGACATCGATTCTCGTGCTGATCGAACTCATTCAAGATTTACTACCAAAAGGCATTGTGAATGTCGTCAATGGATTTGGTCTTGAAGCTGGCAAACCGCTCGCTTCCAACCCACGTATCGCAAAAGTTGCCTTTACCGGCGAAACGACGACGGGACGTCTCATTATGCAGTATGCATCTCAAAACTTAATTCCGGTCACACTTGAACTTGGGGGAAAATCACCAAACATTTTCTTCGCCGATGTCGCTGCGAAAGATGACGAATTTTTTGATAAAGCGCTTGAAGGATTTACAATGTTCGCTCTAAACCAAGGGGAAGTTTGTACATGCCCTTCGCGTGCATTAATCGAAGAATCCATTTACGATGTATTTATGGAACGAGCATTAGAGCGAGTCAAACAAATTAAACAAGGCAACCCGCTCGATACGAGCACAATGATCGGTGCTCAAGCCTCGTCCGAACAGCTAGAAAAAATTTTGTCATACATTGATATCGGTAAACAAGAAGGAGCTGAACTTCTCATCGGTGGCGAACGCAACATGTTAGAAGGGGATTTACAAGGTGGTTATTATATGAAGCCAACCGTCTTTAAGGGACATAATCGGATGCGTATTTTCCAAGAAGAAATTTTCGGTCCCGTTGTTTCCGTCACAACGTTTAAGGATCAAGATGAAGCGTTATCGATTGCCAATGATACATTATACGGACTTGGTGCCGGAATATGGACGCGCGATATAAATACCGCATACCGATTTGGTCGCGGCATTCAAGCTGGACGCGTTTGGACGAATTGTTATCACACTTATCCGGCTCATGCAGCGTTTGGTGGATATAAAATGTCAGGAATCGGTCGTGAAACGCACAAAATGATGCTCGAACATTACCAACAAACGAAAAACTTACTTGTTAGCTATTCGCCGAAAAAACTTGGATTTTTCTAATCGTTCAGGCAGCGTCTCAAAAGCGCTGCCTTTTTTGAAAGGAGCTGATTGTGCATGCAACCGAAAGTAGTAGCGACCGAAGCTGCGCTACAACTTATCGAAAAATTAAAAGAAACATACGGTCCGCTTATGTTTCATCAATCTGGTGGTTGTTGTGATGGAAGCTCACCGATGTGTTATCCACAAGGGGAGTTTATCATCGGGGACTCAGACGTATTGCTTGGCGAAATCGGAGGATGCCCATTTTATATGCACGCTGCGCAATACGAATATTGGAAACATACCCAATTGATTATTGATGTTGTACCTGGCCGCGGTGGCATGTTTTCACTTGAAGGGCGCGAAGGAGTACGTTTTTTAACAAGGTCGAGGAGAATTAATTGAGAACACACTCTTTTGTGACGTTGTTATGCTTATTGTACAGAGGGGATCAGATCAAAAGTGATCTACAACTTTGAATCTGATCCCTTTTCTTTTAGTAAGTACCTTAACTTTCGGACTGTAATATTTAAGCGCTCCGCTGCTTCTTTTCTGTTCCCAATAGTTTCTTTTAGCGTCTTCATAATAAACGAACGACTCATCTCTACCTCCATCTCCTTGACTAAAGAAAGCACATATTCAAGATCCACTTTTTCATTGCTTCTCCACATGGACAAAACGTGGGTTACCCATTGTTGCAAATATACCTCGAAGTCTAATTCCTTTTTCTTGTCTTGCTCATCATCCGCTCGCTTCAAAGGTAGTGAAACCTTTAATTTTTCAGGTAAATATGAAGGAGTAATAACAGCTGTTTCTCCTTCTGCTAATGTTACTGCTCGTTTGACAACATTAAATAACTCTCTTACATTTCCAGGCCAATAATATTGTCTCATACAAGCAATACTATCCTCAGAAAATGACATAGAAATATTTAACTTTTTCAAAAAGTACTCAACGAGAAGCGGCAAATCTTCCAGACGTTCACGAAGTGGTGGGATAGTCAACTTCACAACATCAAGGCGATAGAGCAAATCTTCCCGAAAGTTTCTTTCCTCCACCGCCTTAGCAAGATTTACATGAGTTGCGGCAATAATACGTGCATTTGTTTTCCGAACTGTTTCACCACCGACTCGCATATATTCCCCCGTCTCTAATACCCTCAACAACTTTACTTGTGTAGCAAGCGAAGCTTCACCGATTTCATCTAAGAACAACGTACCACGGTTAGCAATTTCGAAAATTCCCTTTTTTTCTTTTACTGCTCCCGTAAATGCTCCCTTTTCGTAGCCAAACAGTTCACTTTCCAATAATGTTTCTGAAACCGCACCACAATTAACCCCAACAAAAGGATGATCATATCGCATACTAGCACTATGGATAAAATGAGCAAGAACTTCTTTTCCTGTACCTGTTTCTCCTTCGATAAGTACATTTACATTTTTCTTTGCGATTTTATATGCAAACTTTAATAAATCATTCATCTCTTTATTCGTTCCAACGATAAACCCAAGCGTTTCAGCTAACTTATACATATCATTTTGTGTCGAAGTAACACCGCTATACAACAAACCATCAATTAGTTGTTCCAGTTGATCAATATCGTCAAATGGTTTTTCCACATAGTCACTTGCCCCGTATTTGATTGCTTCCACCGCTGTTTTTACAGTACTATAGCCCGTCATCACCACAACTTTGCAAAAAGGAAGTGAAACCCTCAGTTGCTTTAACAAATCTAGCCCATTTGTATCCGGCAACTTCACATCAATTAATGCCAAATCAAAGTGATGCTGTCTAATAAGTTCGGAAAAGTCTTTTCCACTAAATCCAATCTTTACACTATAGCCCTTTCCCTCCAAAAAATGACTAAAAAATGTACCTACCTCACGCTCATCATCAATGACTAAAATACTTTTCATTCATTTTCCTCCTTCACTGCGCAAGGAATCTTTAAGCAAAATTCACTTCCTCTACCTAGCTTACTAACTACCTCAATGGTCCCACCGTGTGCTTCTGCAATACCTAAGCTGACCGAGAGACCAAGACCTGTCCCCTTCCCCGGTCTCTTAGTTGTAAAAAATGGATTAAAAATTTCTTGCAAATGTTGCTCTGCAATTCCTTTTCCATTGTCCCTAACACATAGAACGGCCCATTGTTTCTCGTTCTCGATAAATTGTTTCGTTTCAATCACAATTACCTTTCGATCACTTTCCACTTCTTCCAATGCATCTTTTGCATTGATTAAAAAGTTTAAAATAACTTGTCCAATTTGCTGTATGTTTGCTTCGATCAAACCCAACGAACTATCTAGTTTTTTTTGAATCCTAATATTCTGTTTTTGAATTTGATCTCCAATTAACCCTAAAACTTGCTCAACAGCTTCATTTATAGAACACAATTCAAATACATATTCATCCTGTCTAGAAAACGTCAATAAGTTTTGAATAATGCTTTTGCACCGTTTCCCACATAAATGGATATCATACAATAATTTATACGAACGGTCATCTTTCTTAATTGATCGTAACAACAATTGTGCATTACCAAGAATTGCAGTTAGTGGATTGTTTAGTTCATGTGCAATGCCAGCTGCCATCTCCCCAATAGCAGCAAGTTTCCCAGACTGAATAAGTTGCGCTTCAATCTGTAATTTTTCAGTAATATCATTGATGTAAATAATAATCGCATACATTTTTTGTTGTTCGTTCCATACAGGATAAGAATGAAACTCACAAACACGTTGCTGGATATAAAATTGACGATGGACAGGTTTTTTGGTTTCTATCATTTCAACAATCGGACTTTCCTTAAAATTTATCGATAGTAACTCACAAATATTTATGTTATATAGATTCATTGAAAAAAAAGCTTTAGCTGCATCATTATATTTCAAAATATTCCCTTCTAAATCAACAACGAATATCATTTCGGAGACTGCCCGAAACGTTTCCTCCCATTCTTTTTTACTTGTCAGCACTTCATTGTAAAGGCGAACATTTTCAATACAGACTGCCAATTGGTCACCAAACTGTTGAAAAAAAGAGAGATCAGATTCGTCGTACATAATCACCTCCTCACTACCAATACTTAGCAAACCAATAACTTGCGCCTTTCTCATAAGCGGGATAAGTAGTATGCTACGAATTCCTAGTGCTTGGTATATCTTATTTTCAAAAAATGCTTTCTCTTCTTGTACTTGATAGAACATTTTCTCAAGTGATTGCATTACTTTCCAGTAAAGAGAATGCTCTTTTGGCACCACAAATCCAACTGGAAAATATAAATCTTGTTCTGGATATACGTTCGTTAATATAAGTTGCTCTTGTTCATATAGCAACAAGCTAATTCGCCCTATAGGGAAAATCTCTTTTAGTTTGTCAAACGTATTTTTCAGCATATCATCGATCGACATGTCGATATTAAAGCTCTTTGTAATATCATTGATGATTTCTAACTGCATATTCTTCTTTTTTAACTCATTTACCATTTTTTTTAATTCGGTATAGTAGCTCTTCTTTGAAGATTGTACCCCTGTTAATAAGTTGATGATTTGTTGCCTATCTCTCATCGCACTTACCATGCCTTTCTAAATAGTCCCTCAATGTCTTCTATAGTTACATCTCGTGGATTTGTAATCATGCACGCATCGTGAAAAGCGGAAACACTCATCTTTTTTAACTGATCTTTCTCAACACCTATATCCGCTAGCCTTTGTGGCGTACCAATATCCATAGTCAGCTGTTTCACGTGCTCAATTGCTTTGTTTCCAGCCTCCATATTCGACATTCCCCGAATATCAACACCTAGAAAAAGAGCAATATCTGCAAATTTCTTTGGATTTGCTAACAAGTTGTATTCCATCACATGTGGTAACAAAATCGAATTCACTGCTCCGTGAAGGAGATTATATTTTCCTCCTACCGCGTGCGACATTGCATGAACCGCTCCTAAAATTGCATTAGAAAAAGCTAGACCAGCCTGTAAGCATGCCATTGCCATGTTTATTTTAGCCTCTAGGTTCATTTTTGAAGCTACCGAAGGCCGCAAATATTCAGCAACAAGTGAAATAGCATTTTTAGCATGTACATCCGTCAAAGGTGTTGCTGCCAGACTAACATAAGCTTCAATACCATGGGTTAACACATCTAGACCTGTTGAGGCAGTTAAATGCGGACTTTTAGTCGACAATGTTTCAGGATCAATGATCGCAATATCGGGAATAAGTGAACGGGAAATGATCGTCATCTTTTTCTCTGTCTCTGTGTCAACAATTACAGAAAATTGAGAAACCTCAGAGCCTGATCCTGCTGTTGTAGGCACCATTACCTGTGGCGGGAGAGGATAACGAATTTTGTCAACCCCTTCATAATCATGAATCCGCCCACCGTTGGTAACAAGAATGGCGATTGCTTTTGCTACATCAATGGAACTTCCACCGCCAACCCCGATAACCGCATCACATTCGTTTTCGAGGTATATACGACACCCCTTCTCCACCTCTTTATCTTTTGGATTAATGGTTATGTCGTGAAATGTTGTATAGCTTAACCCCGCTTGCCGACAACTTCTTACAATTACATCTAGCCAACCAGCCTCCATAACTCCTGGGTCACTAACGATAAATACATTCGTTGCCCCAAGTCGCACACAACTTTCCCCTACCTGTTGAATGGAACCGTTACCAAAAATAACTTCAGGCATGACGAATTTATGGATATTCATACATTCGCTCCTTAACAACAAATTTAAATTAATTGTATAACTTTTTTAAATTTTTTGTCTATTATATCGTTTTAAAAAGTGCCCTCATTTTTTACGAGAGCACCTTTTATCGTAATTGGATATCTTTTTATATTCCCATGCAATGAACTATTATTTCATCTTGCTGTTCATCTGGAATTGTTGGGTTTTTATCGGATGATCGGGCACTTCATGATGATGGCGGCAACGTGGTTCGTACGATTCGCTCGCACCGATTAAAATGACAGGATCATAATAAGATGCAGGACGTCCGTCAATGAGCCGCTGCGTGCGCGATGCTGGGGAACCGCAGACAGTACAAACAGCTTGTAGCTTTGTTACCGATTCGGCGATGGACATTAACGTTGGAACGGGACCGAACGGCTCACCACGAAAGTCTTGATCCAATCCAGCTACAATGACGCGATATCCTTCATCAGCAAGCTGTTGCACGACGTCAATGACATGTTCATCAAAAAATTGCACCTCATCAATTGCCACAACGTCCGTATGCGCAGTAATATGCTTGCGAATGTCTAATGCACATGACACCGGAATGGCAATAACAGACGTTCCGTTATGGGAAACGACTGCTTCTTCGCTATATCGATTATCAATCGCTGGCTTAAACACTTTCACTTCTTGCTTCGCAAACTGCGCGCGGCGTACACGACGAATGAGCTCCTCTGATTTTCCCGAAAACATGCTGCCGCAAATGACTTCAAGCCAGCCGGATTGCTTCATAACATACATGAGGGCGTCCCCTTTCTTTCAAGCTTTCACGAAAAAAACAGGCAAGTGAAAAATGTTCGCTTGCCTGTTTTCATGACATACGGATTACTTAAGGCCGTATTTTTTGTTAAATTTATCAACACGTCCTGCAGCAGAAGCGAATTTTTGACGTCCTGTGTAGAATGGATGGCACGCTGAGCAAATTTCTACGCGCACTTCGTCTTTAACAGAACCGCTCTCAAACTCGTTTCCACACGCACATTTAACCATCACTTTTTTATAGTTTGGATGGATTCCTGCTTTCATCTCATTTCATCTCCTTCCGCCCTGAATCTTTTCGAAACAGAGTTTATATGCAATGAAAAACACACATGATAAAATTATAACAACCGTCCCGATGTTTTGCAACTATCCATTTATAACCGTTTTAAATTTCCATTTGCTTTCCACTCTTCATCTAACATCGCAAAAAACTCGTCGTTCGTTTTCGTTTGCTTTAAACGTTGAATAAAACGTTCAATAAAGTCTGGCGTGTCCGACATCGTCTTGCGAATGGTCCACAATTTTTCTAAATGTTCCCCCGGAATTAATAACTCTTCTTTTCGCGTGCCAGAACGACGAATGTCGATGGCAGGGAAAATACGTTTTTCCGCTAGTGATCGGTCGAGATGAAGCTCCATATTTCCTGTTCCTTTAAATTCCTCGTAAATGACGTCATCCATGCGCGAACCTGTGTCGACAAGAGCGGTAGCTAAAATCGTTAAACTGCCCCCTTCTTCAATGTTGCGCGCCGCCCCGAAAAACCGCTTCGGACGATGGAATGCCGCTGGGTCAATTCCTCCCGAAAGCGTACGCCCGCTCGGCGGAATGACTAAGTTGTATGCGCGCGCTAAACGCGTAATACTATCCATTAAAATGACGACGTCACGCTTATGTTCGACAAGACGCATCGCCCGTTCGAGCACAAGCTCCGCCACTTTAATATGGTTTTCTGGCACTTCATCAAACGTGGAACTGACGACATCGGCTGATACAGAACGTTCAATGTCCGTCACTTCCTCTGGGCGTTCATCAATGAGCAAGACAATCAGTTCAACATCAGGGTGATTCGTTGTGATGCTGTTAGCGATTTCTTTTAATAACATCGTTTTTCCTGCTTTTGGCGGTGCGACAATTAAGCCGCGCTGACCGAATCCGATCGGAGCAATCAAGTCGATGAGGCGGGTAGATAGCTTGTCTGGCGTCGTTTCCAGCTTCATTTGACGGCTTGGGTAAAGCGGTGTGAGCGCTGGGAAATGGACGCGCTCTTTTGCGATTTCTGGGTCTTCACCGTTTACAGCCTCGACGTGCAATAAGCCGAAATATCGTTCGTTTTCTTTTGGCGGCCGCACTTTTCCTGAAACTTTATCACCGTTGCGCAAATCAAAACGACGAATTTGCGATGCGGAAATATAAATATCTTCCGAACTCGGGGAATAGTTAATCGGACGCAAAAAGCCGAATCCTTCTGATTGAATAATTTCAAGCACGCCTTCCATAAAAAAGAGGCCGTCTTGCTCGGCGCGCGCTTTTAAAATCGCAAAAATTAATTCTTTTTTTGTTAGTTTGCTGTAATATGAAATTTTGTATTGGCGAGCTAACTCATATAGCTCTTTAATTGTCATATTTTCTAGTGTTGCAATCGTTAAATCTCCTAGCTCCATACTTACACCACTCTTTTATTTAATTTTCATGAATTTCTCTTTGGATGGAAAAAGCGAAGATGAAAAGATGATGAGAAGGGACGTAACACGACTATTTTACCCTTTTTTCATATTGTCAATCAATAGAAAAAGAGCGAGAGCGCAAAAAGTTCGCGCATCTCGCGATCACTTCATAACAAGGTTCGGCTTTTTCTTCAAGCTATGGCGTCCTTCAATGAAACGAACGGTTCCTGACTTCGCCCGCATAACAACGGAGTGTGTTTCGCCATATGCCCCTTTAAATTGTACCCCCCGCAGCAATTCTCCGTCCGTTACACCCGTTGCGGCAAAAATAGCGTCATCTCCTTTGACGAGGTCCTCCATGCGCAACACACGGTTTATATCTAAGCCCATGCTCTTGCATCGTTCTACTTCAGCATCGTTTTGCGGCAACAGTTTTCCTTGTATTTCTCCACCGAGACATTTGAGCGCAACAGCGGCTAATACCCCTTCTGGTGCACCGCCTGAACCGAACAAAATGTCTACCCCTGTATGATCGAACGCTGTATTGATCGCCGCCGCAACGTCGCCGTCATTAATAAGCTTAATGCGCGCCCCCGCTTCGCGCAACTCGGCAATGATGTGCTCATGGCGCGGACGGTTCAAAACGATCGCTACAACGTCTTCCACATCTTTATTTTTTGCTTTGGCGACAGCTTTTAAATTATCGATAATGGGAGCGTTAATGTCAATCATGCCGACCGCTTCTGGTCCGACAGCAATTTTGTCCATATACATGTCCGGTGCGTGAAGCAAGTTGCCGTGATCTGCTACTGCTACAACAGCTAACGCATTCCAGCCACCAGAGGCGACAATGTTTGTTCCCTCAAGCGGATCGACTGCGACATCGACGCGCGGGCCGTAACCGTTGCCAAGCTTTTCCCCAATGTATAACATCGGTGCTTCATCCATTTCCCCTTCACCGATGACAACCGTTCCTTTCATCGGGACTGTATCGAATACATCGCGCATCGCAGACGTGGCCGCCTCATCCGCTTCATCTTTTTTACCGCGCCCCATCCAGCGCGCTGCAGCTAGTGCTGCGGCTTCTGTTACACGGACAAGCTCCATCGATAAACTTCTTTCCATCGTTTCTCCCTCTCCCCTTTGTTGCATTATGTGTTCTTTAGTTGTTCGATTTCTTGCTCGGTCATTTGTTCGCGCCAAATCGTTGCGCCAAGATTAGCAAGTTTGTCAACTAAGTTGCTATAGCCGCGATCAATATGCTCCAACCCTGTAATTTCTGTAATCCCTTCGGCCATTAATCCGGCAACGACAAGCGCTGCTCCTGCGCGCAAATCGGTCGCACGCACTTTTGCCCCTTGCAGCCGCGATGGCCCTGTAATAATCGCTGAACGCCCTTCGACTTTCACATTGGCGTTCATGCGCCGCAATTCATCAATATGTTTGAAACGCGCACTATAAATCGTGTCGGTGACGATGCTCGTCCCAGACGCTTTCGTTAATAGTGAAGTGAATGGCTGTTGTAAATCGGTCGGGAAGCCCGGATAAACGAGCGTTTTAATATCAACTGCGCGTAAGTGATCTTTCGTCGCTACAAAAATTTGGTCATCGCTCGTTTCCACGCTAACGCCCATCTCGCGCATTTTCGCAATCACAGCTTCTAAATGTTGCGGAATGACGTTATCAATGACAACTTCTTTTCCCATTGCTGCACCGATAATCATGTACGTCCCCGCTTCAATGCGATCCGGAATAATGGAATGGCGGCAACCGTGCAACTGTTCAACACCATCAATGCGAATGACGTCTGTTCCTGCTCCTTTAATGCGCGCACCCATATTTGTTAACAGCGTCGCTACATCAATAATCTCCGGTTCTTTTGCCGCGTTTTCAATAATCGTTCTCCCTTTCGCTAAGACAGCAGCTAACATAATGTTAATCGTCGCCCCGACGCTAACGACATCTAAGTAAATGCGCGCCCCGCGAAGCTCTTCCGCCCATAAATAAATCGCGCCTTGTTCATTTGTTACCTTCGCCCCGAGCGCCTCGAATCCTTTAATGTGTTGGTCGATCGGACGCGGACCGAGATGACACCCACCCGGAAGACCGATGACCGCCTTTTTAAAACGTCCTAGCATGGCGCCCATTAAATAATATGACGCGCGCAACTTTTTTACTTTTCCGTTCGGCAAAGGCATGGAAACGATATGCGACGGGTCGATGACGACTTCGTTTTCATCGAAATGAAAAGCACCGCCAATTTCTTCGATTAATTGTCCGAGCACATGAACATCTGAAATGTTCGGCAATCCTTCAATGACTACAGGTGAGTTTGCTAAAATAGCGGCTGGAATGAGCGCGACGGCGCTATTTTTCGCTCCACTAATGCGCACGGAGCCTCGAAGAAAGTCACCGCCAACGATTTTTAACTTTTCCATATTTGTCTCCCTTCTCGCAAAGCAAGTACTAAAACGCGACGGAAAACGGTTCGATCATCATTTTTGGTTCGCTTTATTCCAGTCTGCTAAAAACTTTTCGATGCCTTGATCTGTCAGTGGATGCTTAAACAGTTGCATCAACACGTTGTAAGGAACTGTCGCGATGTGCGCCCCTTTTAATGCCGCTTCTGTCACATGTTGTGGATGACGGATAGATGCAGCGATAATTTCTGTTTCAATATCGTGAATCGCAAAAATGTTAGCGATCGTTTCGATTAAGTCTAAGCCGTTATGACCGATATCATCGAGGCGTCCTAAAAATGGAGAGACGTACGTTGCACCAGCACGCGCCGCTAACAATGCTTGATTTGCACTAAAGATGAGCGTGACGTTCGTTTTAATTCCTTTTTCACTAAACACTTTTACTGCTTTTAGTCCCTCTGGTGTCATTGGCACTTTAATTGTAATGTTTGGAGCAATTTTCGCTAACTCTTCTCCTTCTGCAATCATTCCTTCTGCATCTGTTGCAATCACCTCAGCGCTAACGGAGCCTGAAACGAGAGAAGTAATTTCACGAAGACGATCGTGGAATGATACGTTTTCTTTGGCAACGAGGCTCGGATTGGTCGTTACCCCCGCTAAAACGCCAAGTTCATGAGCGTGGCGAATTTCATCAATGTTCGCTGTGTCAATAAAAAATTTCATAATTTTCAACCTCCTAAACGCTTTCAAAATGGAATGAAACAAAACCGCCCGCTTCAGCAAGGCTGAAACGGTGCGGCTTGCCTTACAACGCTTTGCCGGAAGAACCGAATTCGCGCATTTTGCCAATCACTGTTTCTTTAATCGCATCGCGGCCAGGGCCGAGGAATTTGCGCGGATCGTACACTTTTTCATCTTTTGCTAATACTTCGCGCACCACTTTTGTAAACGCCATTTGGTTTTCTGTATTGACGTTAATTTTTGATGTACCGAGCGAAATAGCACGTTGAATTTGTTCTGTCGGAATACCTGTGCCACCGTGTAATACGAGCGGTACGCCTGTACGATCGCGAATTTCTTCCATCTCTTTAAAACCTAATTTCGGTTCTCCTTTGTATGGACCGTGTACAGAACCGAGCGCTGGCGCTAAACAGTCAATGCCTGTGCGCTTCACAAGCTCTTCGCACTCATCTGGATTTGCATAAATGATCCCTTCTGCCACCACATCATCTTCTTGTCCACCAACAGTCCCGAGCTCCGCTTCAACCGATACGCCACGTGCATGAGCGTACTCGACAACTTTTGATGTAATTTCAACGTTTTCTTCAAACGGATGATGCGATGCATCGATCATGACTGATGTAAATCCAGCGTCGATCGCTGCTTTACATTTTTCAAAGCTTGAACCGTGATCAAGGTGAATAGCGACAGGAACAGTAATGTTCATGTCTTCCATTAACCCTTTCACCATGTTCACGACAGTTTTAAAGCCGCCCATGTAGCGAGCCGCCCCTTCTGACACACCGAGAATGACAGGAGATTTCTCTTCTTCCGCCGCCGCTAAAATCGCTTGCGTCCATTCTAAGTTGTTAATATTGAATTGACCGACCGCATACTTACCCGCCAATGCTTGCTTAAGCATTTCCGTCATTGAAACTAAAGGCATCGTTAAATCCTCCTTAAATGTAGCCATTGTTCACTATCCGAAAGCGCCTTTCACATGTACAATGACCAAAATACGACAAATTTATACAAGACGGTCTCGAATAGTATGTACATTATAAGAATAACAAACTTTGTTTCCATCCATCAACATTATTCACCGAAACGAACAAAACTTTGTGAAAAAAGTTCAAAAACCTGTCAATGGTTAACCAATATATTTCTTCACTGCATCACGCATATCGTCTATGTCAAAAGGTTTCGCAAAATGAGTCAGCGCACCGAGCTTTTTCGTCTCATGAATCATATCTAGTTCACCGTAGGCCGTCATGACGATAACTTTAACATTTTCATTCATCTCTTTCATTTTCTTTAAAATTTCAACCCCATCCATGCCTGGGATTTTCATATCTAACAACACTAAGTCTGGAGAATGTTGCGCAAACAAATCAAGTGCCTGAACACCATTGGCTGCCTGATACGTTTCGTACCCTTCTTTTTGAAACACTTCGTTTAATAAAATACGAATGCCAAATTGGTCGTCCACAATTAAAATCTTCCCCGCCATATCAACACCTCTATTTTCTCTTTTTTCATATGTAAAGCTCCTATTTTTATTATCGTATCATTATTTCGAAATTTTTACCATTTATCCTGCTTCATGTTCGAATTTTGATCATTTTTTTATTTTTTAATATAATGAACACCATAGACAACGTCGCATGAGAAGGGGATTCACCATGTTAAAAATATTATCGACACAACTTACAGGTGTGTTTCAACGAATAAGCGCACAAGAAGAGGAGCAGTTTGAAGATGCTGCCCGCTTACTTGCACAAGCAGTCATTAGTAACGGAACGATTTTTATTTACGGCATCGATGAAATGGAAGCAGTTGTTGCGGAGGCGCTTTATGGAGCTGAAAAGCTACCAAACGTAAAACGGCTAGATATATACGAAGTAACAACCGCTGATCGCGTGCTCATCGTTTCACGCTTTTGTACAAATGAAGAAGCGATTCGCATCGCTAAACAACTTCAAGAACAAAACATATGGACGATCGGTATGTCATCCATCATAGAAGAAACGACACAAACACTTGTTGATTACGTCGACGTGCATATTGATTTATGTTTAAAACAGTCGCTCGTTCCAACAGAAGATGGTACACGCGTTGGTTTTCCTTCTGCGATTGCCGCTTTATTCGCTTATCATAGTTTAGCGCTCATGACGCAAGAAATTGTCGCAGAATACGAGTAAGAGGATGCCCATATCGGACATCCTCCTTTATTTTTGCAACGATGCGCGAATAAATTCGCGGAAAAGCGGCTGTGGACGCGTCGGACGAGATGTAAACTCTGGATGAAACTGCGCCGCAACGAACCATGGGTGATCTTTCAATTCGACAATTTCGACAAGACGGCCATCTGGGCTTGTACCTGAAAAGACGAAACCATTTTCCTCCATCATCGTACGGTACTCATTGTTAAACTCATAACGATGGCGATGACGTTCATAAATGACCTCATCTTGGTACGCGTCGTACGCTTTCGTTCCTTCCACAAGCTTGCACGGATATAAGCCGAGGCGAAGCGTTCCACCTAAATCTTCAATGTCCTTTTGTTCTGGCAATAAGTCAATAATTGGATGCGGTGTGCTTGGATCGATTTCCGCTGAATGCGCACCTTTTAAGCCGACGACATGACGAGCGAACTCGACAGACGCCAGTTGCATACCTAAACAAATGCCAAGGAATGGGATGCGCTGTTCACGCGCATAGCGAATCGCCTCAATTTTTCCTTCAATGCCGCGGTCGCCAAATCCGCCCGGAACGAGAATACCATTTACCCCTTGAAGCAACTGAGCGACGTTGTCTCGATCGACATGCTCAGAGTTAATCCAACGAATATCGATGTCAGCATCAAAGGCATATCCTGCATGACGTAACGCTTCGACGACAGAAATATACGCATCTTGTAGTTCAACATATTTTCCAACGAGCGCAATCGTCGTTTTGTTTGATAAGTTGCGCACTTTTTCAACAAGCGCAACCCACTCTGTCATATCCGGTTCGTTGCAGTTTAGTTTTAAATGTTCACAAACAATTTGATCTAATTTTTGTTCTTGAAGCATAAGCGGTACAGCGTATAGCGTATCGGCATCGCGCGCTTCAATAACCGCTTTCGGATCGATGTCGCAGAACAAAGCAATTTTATCTTTCATATCTTGAGACATCGGCATTTCTGTGCGCACGACGATGACGTTTGGCTGAATGCCTAAGCTGCGCAATTCTTTGACGCTATGTTGCGTCGGTTTCGTTTTCATTTCACCTGCCGCTTTAATATACGGCACAAGTGTACAATGAATGTACATCACATTGTCGCGACCGACATCGCTTTTAATTTGACGAATGGCCTCTAAAAACGGAAGAGATTCAATGTCGCCAACCGTTCCACCGATTTCAGTAATAACAACATCCGCATTCGTCTCACGTCCTGCCCTAAACACACGCTCTTTAATTTCGTTCGTAATGTGCGGAATGACTTGTACCGTTCCTCCTAAATAATCGCCGCGACGTTCTTTTTTCAATACGGTGGAATAAATTTTTCCTGTTGTGACGTTGCTGTATTTGTTTAAATTAATGTCAATAAAGCGCTCGTAATGCCCTAAATCTAAGTCCGTTTCTGCCCCGTCATCTGTGACAAACACTTCTCCATGTTGATACGGACTCATCGTTCCTGGGTCAACGTTAATGTACGGATCAAATTTTTGAATGGTCACTTTCAAGCCGCGATTTTTTAGTAAGCGACCAAGTGAAGCAGCCGTAATTCCTTTCCCAAGCGATGATACGACGCCACCTGTTACAAAAATATATTTTGTCATGACCTTCCCCCTCGATTCATTTGGAATAGTTACAGTGTGTGCGAATTCGGGGAAAAATAAAAACGCTCCGCTTACAAATATGTAAGGGAGCGAACGTATCTCTATGAAAAGAGCCCAAACAGAATTCTACATATATCGAGGTAAAAAGTCAAGGTTATAATTCCTCATCTTCTTCTAACTCTAATTCTTCATCGACGACATCTAGCTCTTCATCAATCGGTTCATCATCTAAATCTAGTTCTTCGTCTAATAAGTCGTCAATCACTTCTTCGTCTTCATCTAATTCAAAATCGTCGTCTAACAATTCTTCGTCGTCCAATAATTCCTCATCTAAATCGTCATATACTAATTCGTCCTCATCGACCATGTCATCAAAGTCATCAAAGTCATCCGCCACTTTTTTCTTCTTCTTCACGCGTTCTACAGGCACCGCTTCGTCTTCTGTTTGATCATACGGATACCACGAGCGTAAGCCCCAAGCCGTTTCCCCAACACAAATAAACCGGCCGTCGACGTTTAAATCTGTATAAAACTGCGCTAGTCGTGCGCTTACTTCACTTTCAGATAGCCCTTTCATCGCGACGAGTTGCTCGACCATCTCTTGAAATGACACCGTCTGTTTTTTCTCACACAATAGCAAATACGCAAGTTCGACGAAAGACATCTCTCGCAATTGTTCTTGAGAGTATTGCTCCAAACTCACTTTCCGCACTCCCTTTCTCCAACGTATGAAAACAACAAAAATCCATACCATTCATTATAAACAAATTCATTTACTTTATGCTAGACGGTTGCCCAAAAAAAATGTCGGGACATCCCCCGACATTACATATTGCGGCGATATTGTCCACCGACTTCATACAACGCTTTCGTAATTTGTCCTAAGCTTGCTACTTTGACTGTTTCCATCAACTCAGCAAAAATGTTGCCACCGCTTACTGCGACATGTTTTAAACGAGCGAGCGCCGCTTCCACTTCGTCTTTATGTTCTTCATGGAATTTGCGTAAGTTTTCAAGTTGTAATTGCTTTTCTTCGTATGATGCGCGTGCAAGCTGTAGGCTTTCAATTTCTTCTTCAACCGCTGCGTTCGGGTTTAAATATGTGTTTACCCCGATGATCGGCAGTTCTCCGCTATGTTTTTTCATTTCATAATACATCGATTCATCTTGGATTTTACCGCGTTGATATTGCATTTCCATCGCGCCAAGTACGCCACCGCGCTCATCAAGGCGCTCAAACTCTTTTAATACCGCCTCTTCCACTAAGTCGGTTAATTCTTCGATAATAAATGAACCTTGTAGCGGATTTTCGTTTTTCGTTAATCCATGCTCTTTTGTAATGATGAGCTGAATCGCCATCGCGCGACGAACAGACTCTTCGGTCGGTGTTGTGATCGCCTCATCGTAGGCGTTCGTATGCAATGAGTTACAGTTATCATGAAGCGCCATAAGCGCCTGTAGTGTTGTACGAATGTCGTTAAAGTCAATTTCTTGCGCGTGAAGCGAACGTCCTGATGTTTGGACATGATATTTCAACTTTTGACTTCGTTCATTTGCCCCGTATTTTTCACGCATCGCAACCGCCCAAATGCGTCGGGCTACGCGACCGATGACAGTATATTCTGGATCGAGACCGTTGCTGAAGAAAAATGATAAGTTTGGCGCAAAATCATCAATATGCATGCCTCGGCTTAAATAATATTCCACGTACGTAAAACCGTTTGCTAGCGTAAATGCCAATTGCGTAATCGGGTTTGCGCCTGCTTCGGCAATGTGGTAGCCTGAAATCGACACAGAATAATAGTTACGAACGCGATTGTCAATGAAATATTGTTGAATGTCCCCCATCATACGCAACGCAAATTCCGTTGAGAAGATGCACGTATTTTGTCCTTGATCCTCTTTTAAAATATCCGCTTGAACTGTTCCGCGTACCGTCTGTAACGTTTGCGCTTTCACTTGCTCATATTCTTCTTTCGTCAACTTTCGCCCAAGCTCTGCTTCTTTTTTCTCTACTTGTTGATCGATCGCCGTATTCATAAACATCGCTAAAATGATCGGCGCAGGACCGTTAATTGTCATCGATACGGATGTAAGTGGGTCGCATAAATCAAATCCTTTGTATAGCTTTTTCATATCGTCTAACGTACAAACGCTTACGCCGCTTTCGCCAATTTTCCCGAAAATGTCTGGACGTTCATTCGGGTCTTCTCCATATAACGTCACAGAGTCGAAGGCGGTGCTTAACCGTTTCGCCGGATCGTCTTTGCATAAGTAATGGAAGCGCCGATTCGTTCGCTCTGGCGTACCTTCTCCTGCAAATTGCCGCTTCGGATCTTCCTCTTGTCGTTTAAACGGGAACACACCTGCTGTAAACGGGAATACACCTGGCACATTTTCCTTATAAAGCCATCGTAAAATTTCTCCGTAATCTTTAAACTTTGGTAACGCGACTTTTGGAATATCTAAACCTGCTAAACTTTTCGTTGTGAGCGGGGTGACGATTTCTTTATCGCGCACTTTCGTCACAAACTCTTTAGCGGCATATTTCTTTTTGACATCTTCCCATGAAGCTAATAGTTTTCTTGACTCTGGCGTTAATTTTTCTTCATATGATCGCTTGGCCTCTTGCAAGGCTGATAATGCTTGTTCATGATAGCGCTCATTCATCGTTTCGATAGCGCCTTCGAGCTGAAATACGCGGCGAGCAATTTCACATTGTTCATTGACGCGCTTATGATATTGTCGGATCGTATCGGCAATTTCACGCAAATAATGGCGGCGTTCGTTCGGGATAATGACGTTTTGTTTTTCAACATGATCGACTTTTTGCAACGTCGTCGTCCAATTCGTGCCCATTCGCTCATTAATTAAGTCGACTAATGCGACAAATAACGTATTTGTTCCCGGATCGTTAAATTGGCTTGCGATCGTGCCGAATACAGGCATTTCGCTTACGTCGCGATCAAATAATTGGTGGCTTCGCTGATATTGCTTCTGTACTTGACGCTTCGCATCTTCTGACCCTTTGCGCTCAAATTTATTAATGACGATGAGATCGGCATAGTCGATCATATCAATTTTTTCAAGCTGAGATGGGGCGCCAAATTCGCTCGTCATGACGTACATCGCAATATCGCAAATATCTTTAATTGCTGCATCCCCTTGTCCGATGCCGCTCGTTTCCACAATCACTAAGTCAAAACCCGCTGCTTTCACGACTTCAATCGCGTCTTGAATGGCAAGCGACAATTCCGAACGTGAACTACGCGTTGCTAAGCTGCGCATATATACACGCGGAGAAGAAATGGCGTTCATACGAATGCGATCCCCAAGCAACGCACCGCCCGTTTTTTGCTTCGTCGGGTCAACCGATAAGATGGCTACTTTCTTCTCTGGAATTTCATTTAAAAAGCGACGAACGAGCTCATCTGTGAGCGAGCTTTTGCCGGCTCCACCTGTTCCAGTAATTCCGATAACTGGTACGCGTTTCGCCATCGCTTTCACTTGTTGTAAAACCGCTTCCGTTGTAGCGGCAACTTCGCTATGAGTATTGACGCGATTTTCGCATACGGTAATTAAGCGCGCCACCGCTTGAACGTCCCCGTTCGCTAATCGCTCTACTTCATCGGTAATTTCCTTGACGGTCGGAAAATCACATTCTTCCATCATGATGTTAATCATTCCTTGCAATCCATAGCGACGCCCATCTTCTGGTGAGAAAATGCGGGCGATGCCGTATTCGTGCAACTCTTTTATTTCCCTTGGAATAATGACGCCACCGCCACCGCCGTAAATGCGAATATGCCCTGCGCCACGCTGTTGTAATAAGTCGTACATATATTTAAAAAACTCCATATGGCCGCCTTGATATGAAGATACCGCAATTCCTTGTACATCTTCTTGAATGGCGGCGTTCACAATTTCCTCAACGGAGCGGTTATGGCCGAGATGAATGACCTCCGCTCCGCTTGCTTGTAAAATGCGACGCATAATGTTAATGGCTGCATCGTGCCCATCAAATAAACTAGACGCCGTCACAAAGCGAACGTGATGTTTTGGACGATAAATGTGAGCCATGTTTCTCCCATCCCCTTTCGCTACCGCTTCATAATGCCTTCAAGCAATAGCTTTGTTTGCAATTCAATATATTCATCGAGCGTATACATTTTTTTCAACGCCCAACGACGGAATCCCCACATTTGACCGAGAACGAAAATGTTATGTGCAAACAATTGAATTTCTCGTTCCGTTAATGAAAATACCCCATTGTCTACGCAACGTCGTAAAATATGTTCGAACATCGCAACCATTTGCAATTCTTTATTAAGCACATACGGAAGCGATTCTTTGCCGAGCGACTTTGCCTCTTGATACATGACGAGCACTTCGTCTTGCAGCTCGTCAACGACACGGAAATAGTAATCAATCGCTAATTTTAAACCGTCTAAATCCCCTTTTGTCGTATCGATTGCTTGCTCCATACGATCGCGCACTTCATCGTAAATCCGATCGCACACTAAATAAAGGACATCTTCTTTTTTGCGAATGTATTCGTATAACGTTCCGATGCTAAAGCCAGAAGCGCGGGCAATTTCGCGCGTCGTCGTTTGATGAAACCCCTTTTGCTTAAATAGCGAAATCGCCCCTTTTATCATTTGATTGCGCCTTTTTTTCACAAGCCGTTCGTCTTTCACAGACGCGGGCACTTCACGTTTTTTCATCACATCACTCCTATTTCGTCAACATTCTTGAAATGACGATGCGTTGAATTTCTTGTGTGCCTTCATAAATTTGCGTAATTTTTGCATCGCGCATAAATCGCTCTACCGGATAGTCTTTCGTATAACCGTAGCCACCGAAAATTTGTACCGCCTCAACGGTGACTTTCATTGCTGTATCGCCTGCAAACAATTTCGCCATCGCAGATTCTTTTCCGTACGGTAAGCCGTTTGATTCAAGCCACGCCGCTTGATACGTTAGTAAACGAGCAGCTTCAATAGCAGTTGCCATGTCAGCTAGTTTAAAGGCAATGCCTTGTTGTTCTGCAATTGGCTTGCCGAATTGAATACGTCCTTTCGCATATTCTACCGCTGCATCTAACGCCCCTTGCGCGATGCCAACCGCCTGCGCTGCGATACCATTTCGACCGCCATCAAGCGTCATCATCGCAATTTTAAATCCTTCTCCTTCTTCACCGAGCAAATTTTCTTTCGGAATGCGACAATCTTCAAAAATGAGCTCCGTTGTTGGCGATGAACGAATGCCGAGCTTTTTCTCTTTTTTCCCGATCGAAAAACCAGGCGTTCCTTTCTCAACAATAAATGCGCTAATGCCGCGGTGCTTTTTCTCTGGATCTGTCACCGCAAAAACGACATAAATGTCCGCTTCTCCACCGTTTGTAATCCATACTTTTGAACCGTTTAATACGTAATGATCACCATCACGCACCGCACGCGTTTTCATCGCTGACACGTCAGAACCTGCACCCGGCTCAGATAAACCGTACGCCCCAAGCTTTTCCCCTGTCGCTAGTGCTCGTAAATACGTTTGTTTTTGTTGTTCTGTCCCAAATTTATAAATTGGCCAACTTGCTAATGAAATGTGAGCAGAAAGCGTCACTCCCGTCGATGCGCATACCTTTGAAAGCTCCTCCACCGCGATGACGTATGCCAAATAGTCGCTACCGATACCGCCGTATTCCTCTGGCCATGGGATGCCCGTCAAACCGAGATCTGCCATTTTATTAAAAATGTCGCGATCAAAACGTTCTTCTTCATCGCGTTCTGCTGCGGTTGGTGCAACTTCGTTTTTCGCAAAGTCGCGCACCATTTTTCGTATCATTTCATGCTCTTCGCTTAATTGAAAGTTCATTTCCCCATCCCCCTAAACAAATGTTTACTAATGACGAGCCGCTGAATTTCGCTCGTTCCTTCGTAAATTTCACATACTTTCGCATCGCGGAATAATCGTTCAACCGGATAGTCTTCGGTATAACCGTTGCCTCCGAAAATTTGTACCGCTTCAATGGCGTTTTCCATCGCCGTTTTCGATGCAAAAAGCTTCGCCATCGACGCTTCTTTTCCACATGGCATACCGTTTGAGCGTAAAAACGCTGCACGATAAACAAGCAGTTTAGCCGCTTCAACGTTCGTGGCCATATCGGCTAGTTTAAAAGCAACGCCTTGTTGTTCTGCAATTGGCTTACCGAATTGTATGCGTTCTTTCGCATAATTCGTCGCATGTTCAAGCGCTGCTTCCGCAATGCCGAGCGATTGCGCTGCAATTCCGATGCGACCGCTATCTAAATTAGCCATCGCGATTTTAAAGCCCTCGCCTTCTTGACCGAGCAAATTTTCTGCTGGTACGCGCATATCTTCAAACGATAATTGAACGGTGCGCGATCCGTGAAGCCCCATTTTTTTCTCGTCTTTTCCGATGACAAGACCTGGGGTATGTTTTTCAACGATAAATGCGCTTACTCCTTTACTTCCTTTTTCTTCTGGATTTGTACGGGCAAATACGATGTACGTGTCCGCTTCTCCACCATTGGTAATAAATACTTTCGAGCCGTTTAATACGTAATGATCGCCGTCGCGAATAGCTGTCGTTTTTAAGCTTGCCGCATCCGATCCTGCCCCTGGCTCCGTTAAGCAAAACGCCCCTAAATATTCCCCGCTCGCTAGCTTCGGCACATATTTTTGCTTTTGCTCTTCCGTTCCAAAATATAAAATCGGATTGGTGCCGACAGACGTATGGACAGATAAAATGACTCCAACGGTTGCGCTCACTTTTGAAATTTCATGTATCGCAATGATATATGATGTAAAATCCATCCCCGCTCCACCGTATTGTTCAGGAACGGTAATGCCCATTAACCCAAGCTCCGCCATTTTTTTAAGGATAGGGCGCGGAAACTCTCCGCGCTCCATATGCTCGACGAACGGTGCAATTTCATTTGCTGCAAACTCGCGCACCATTTGACGCATCATTTGTTGTTCTTCTGTAAAATGAAAATTCATGGTGTCAACTCCTTTATTCGTACGTGTAAAATCCTCGCCCTGTTTTTCGTCCGAGCCAACCCGCTTTCACATATTTGCGTAAAAGCGGACATGGGCGGTATTTATCGTCACCAAGCCCATCATGAAGCACTTCCATAATGTATAAACACGTATCTAAGCCAATAAAATCCGCTAAAGTGAGCGGTCCCATCGGATGATTCATTCCGAGCTTCATCACTTCGTCGATCGCTTCCTTTGTGGCAACGCCTTCGTATAAACAATAAATCGCTTCGTTAATCATCGGCATTAATACACGATTGGAAACAAACCCTGGGAAGTCGTTCACTTCAACCGGTACTTTTCCTAACGTTTTTGTCATTTGCTCAATCGCTTCATACACTTCGTCAGCCGTCGCAAGACCGCGAATAATTTCGACAAGTTTCATAATTGGTACCGGATTCATAAAATGCATGCCAATGACTTTTTCTGGTCGTTTCGTTGCTGCGGCAATTTCTGTAATCGGTAAAGAGGACGTATTTGTTGCTAGAATGGCATGCGAAGGTGTAATTTCGTCTAGTTGTGCAAACAGTGCTGTTTTCACATCCATATTTTCAACAACAGCTTCAATGACGACATCGACATCGCTTCCATCTTGCAAATTTGTCGATGTACGAATGCGACCCATTGCTTCATCGCGATGTTGTTCGCTTAACGTTCCTTTTTCAACAAATTTATTGATGCTTTTTGCAATATTGTTGAGCCCCCATTGTACACGCTCTTCGTTGACATCATTTAAAATGACATCATACCCTGCCGTTGCGCACACTTGGGCAATTCCTGATCCCATTTGGCCTGCGCCAACAACCATCACTTTTTTCATGTCCCCATCCCCCATTAATGAACTTCAATCATTATTGCATCGCCTTGACCGCCACCGCTACAAATCGCTGCAATGCCAAGGCCGCCTCCGCGACGTTTCAATTCATGAATTAACGTAATCATAATGCGCGCTCCGCTCGCTCCGATCGGATGCCCAAGCGCAATGGCACCGCCGTTTACATTTACTTTTTCTTCTGGCAAGTCAGCAATTTTCATGCTTGCTAAAGCGACAGCAGCAAACGCTTCGTTAATTTCAAATAAGTCAATGTCGTTTACGGTTTTGCCTGTTTTACGCAACAATTCGTTGATGACGATGCCTGGTGTTTTCGGAAAATCTTTCGCTTCAATGGCAATCGCCGTATGGGCTACAATTGTCGCAAGTGGCGTGAGCCCTTCTTTTTGCGCGCGCTCTTCGCTCATTAATACGAGCGCAGCTGCTCCATCGTTTACCCCCGGCGCATTGCCTGCTGTAATCGTGCCTGTTGGATCAAATACGGGCGCCAGTTTCGCTAATTTTTCAAGCGATGTATCCTTACGCGGTGATTCATCCACCGCTACGGTGATCGGTTCCCCTTTTCGTTGTGGAATAGAAACAGGGACGATTTCTTCAGCAAATTTGCCGCTTTCGATCGCCGCAATCGCTAATTGATGGCTGCGATACGCCCAGCGGTCTTGTTCTTCGCGCGTAATGCCTAACTCTTTTGCTGTTTCACTTCCGTAAATACCCATATGCACACCTGTAAAACTGCATGTCAATCCATCATAGACCATTAAATCTTTCACCGTCGAGTCGCCCATACGCAATCCCCAACGTGCTTTCGGTAATATATACGGCGCATTGCTCATCGATTCCATTCCACCTGCAACGATGACGTCCGCATCTCCAGCACGAATGATTTGATCACCGAGCGTGACGCTACGCATCCCTGAGGCGCACACTTTATTAATCGTTTCGGTTTTTGTCTCCCACGGAATCCCCGCTTCTCTCGCTGCTTGCCGCGATGGAAGTTGTCCTTGTCCACCCTGCAATACGGTGCCAAATACGACTTCATCGACATCTTCTGCACTAACATTTGCGCGCACGAGCGCCTCTTTGATCGCAATACCTCCAAGCTGCGCTGCGCTCAATGCGCTTAAACTGCCACCAAACTTTCCGAAAGGTGTACGTACCCCACTAACAATGACCGTTTTCCCCATGTTTCTCCCCCTTTTCGTTATAAGAAAGCCCTTTCAAAAATATTGAGCGAACGCTCGTTCAATGATGGACGGGCAAAGAAGGCGCACGACAAGCCGCACACCTTCCTATTGCTTTCATTATACTGAAAATATCTTAAAAATAAAACTATTTATTTTTTTTAGAATTTTTAATGAACAGGTCCAAATACCGCCTTTTCTAACAACTCCGCCACATCATACGTGCCAACTTTTTCTTCTACTTCTTTTGCTTTCGTACCATCTGATAGCATTGTTAAGCAGTACGGACAGCCAGAGCTAATAACTGTCGGATTCACTTCTAGCGCCTGTTCTGTGCGCGCGACGTTAATGCGGGTGCCTGTTGTTTCTTCCATCCACATTAATCCGCCACCAGCGCCACAACACATGCCTGTTTCGCGATGGCGTGCCATTTCAACAAGTTTCACGCCCGGAATCGCTTTCAAAATTTGACGCGGTGCATCGTATACGTCGTTATATCGACCTAAATAACATGAATCATGGAATGTCACGACTTCGTTTACTTCATATTTCGGGACAAGACGACCTTCTTCAACAAGCTTTGCTAGTAACTCCGTATGGTGATATACTTCCGCTTCAAAGCCGAAATCTGGATATTCGTTTTTGAATGTGTTATACGCATGCGGGTCGATCGTCACAATTTTTTTCACGCCCGCTTTTTCAAATTCGGCAATATTGGCTGTCGCTAATTCTTGGAATAAAAATTCGTTTCCTAAACGGCGCGGCGTATCCCCCGAGTTTTTCTCCTTGTTTCCTAAAATCGCAAATTTCACGCCTGCTTCATTTAATAGACGCGCAAAGGCTAACGCAATTTTTTGGCTTCGATTATCGAACGAACCCATCGAACCAACCCAGAATAAATATTCGAATTCTTCCCCTGCTTTTTGCATTTCTTTTACTGTCGGAATGCGGACATCTTCACGCAACTCGCGCCAATTTTCTTTTTCTTTGCGATTGAGTCCCCATGGGTTTCCTTGACGTTCGATATTTGTCATCGCCCGTTGTGCATCTGGGTTTAACTTTCCTTCTGTTAATACGAGGTAACGACGCAAATCAATAATTTTATCGACATGTTCATTCATAACTGGGCATTGGTCTTCACAGTTGCGACACGTCGTACATGCCCAAATTTCTTCTTCCGTAATGACATCGCCAATTAAGTTCGGCATTTCAATCGTTGCGGCTTGTTCTTGCATTCCTTGTGCCATAAAAGCGAGCTGGTTTCCTTTTGTGTTCGCAAACGCAAACGTCGGCACCCAAGGAGCTTTCGATGTAATGGCTGCACCTTTTTCTGTTAAATGGTCGCGCAACTTTAAAATAAGATCCATCGGTGATAACATTTTCCCTGTCCCCGTTGCTGGGCACATGTTCGTACAGCGCCCGCACTCGACACAGGCATATAAATCGATAAGTTGCGTTTGCTTAAAGTCTTCAATTTTCCCGACGCCAAACGATTCTTGTGTCTCATCTTCAAAGTTGATTTTTTCAAGTTTTGGCCGCGTTAATCGACTGAAAAAGACGTTAACTGGCCCAGCGATTAAATGCGCATGTTTCGATTGTGGCACGTACACTAAAAACGTTAATAAAATAAGCAAATGCACCCACCAAGCGACAAAAAACAATACCGCTGCACCTGTTTCCCCTACCCAACCAAATGCAAGGGCGATGGCAGAAGCGACAGGTTCGCTCCATGATGATCCTTCGTTATGCCAAATGCGTCCCATACCGTTACCGAATAACACCGAAAGCATTAGTCCACCGATAAAAATAAGGACAAGTCCTGCTTTGAAATCACGTTTTAAACGGACGAGCTTTTCGATGTAACGGCGATAAAACGCCCATAACACCGCCACTAAAATAAGCAATGTGACAATTTCTTGGAAAAACGTAAACGCTGGATAAAGTGGCCCGAGCGGCAAGTGCGCCCCTGGCACAAGCCCTTTAATAATGAAATCAATGGCACCAAACTGAACGAGAATAAAGCCGTAAAAGAACATGACGTGAATAATGCCGCTTTTTTTGTCTTTTAACAGCTTTTTTTGCCCAAAGACGTTCACCCATATGTTTTGTAGACGCTCTTTCACTTTTCCATCAAACTCAACTTTTTTCCCTAACTTAATATACGCAATGCGCGTTTTCACGAGATACACAAACAAATGAACGGCGTACGCTGTCACAAGTAAAAAAGCAATCCAGTTCAACCAAAGCACAATACCCTTCCCCCTTTGTTGTAAAAATAAAATAAATTTTCTGAACAAACTTACTTTCATTATATAATGAATGAGCATTCAGTCAATATTTTTTCTCATTTTTTATTTTCTTTTTGGGAAAACTACAACAATGAAAGGAGTGGGGGCATGCGCTGGCTCATAGTTGCTATTATTTTATTGTTTCTTCTTTTGCTCGATTATAAATGGGGCGATAAAGTGTCAAAAACGACAGCACGAAAAAAAATCGGTGTCGAACGACAAAGCGACATCACGCTATTTACGACGGGTGAAACGTTGTTTGAAGACTATTTCGCGCAATTAGAGCAAGCGAAACATCATATTCACATTTTATTTTACATCGTACGCAATGATGAAATCGGGCAACGATTTTTTTCTTTACTTGAGCAAAAAGTAAATGAAGGAGTAGAAGTGCGTCTACTTGTTGATTGGGTTGGCAGTTTCGGGCTACCGTCATCCCTCCGACAAAAAAGCGGGCAATTTGCCTTTGCGAATCGTCCAACATTGCCGTTTTTTTTCTACAAATTGAACGAACGAAATCACCGAAAAATTACCGTTATTGATGGAAAAGTTGGCTATTTAGGTGGGTTTAACGTCGGAAAAGAATATATTGGTCAAGATCCGAAGTTTGGCCATTGGCGCGACTATCATTTGAAAATTATGGGAGAAGGGGTTCATGATTTGCAGCGACAATTCCAAGAAGATTGGAAAAAAGCGACTGGGCAATCGTTTGGAGATGATGAACGGTATTTTCCACCCCTTCAAAAAGGAACGGTGAAACACCGCTTTCTTCCGACAGATGGAGCATATTTGGAGGATGAGTTTATTCAACTGATCGAACAGGCGAAAAGGGAAATCTTGATCGGTACCCCGTATTTCATTCCGAGCCAAAAATTGATGAACGCTCTTTTGAAAGCGATGAAACGAGGTGTTCAACTAACCATTATTGCCCCGATGCAAGCGGATCATCCGTTTGTCAAAGAAGCTTCATTTCCTTATTTTCGTCAGCTTCTTCGCGCAGGAGCTCGTATTTATCAGTTTTATAACGGGTTTTACCATGCAAAAGTAATTGTCATCGATGACGATATATGTAATATCGGCACAGCGAATTTCGATCATCGCAGTTTGTTCATCAACTACGAAATGAATTGTTACATATATGACAAACCGTTCATTCAATATGTGAAACAAACGATCGCTCGCGACATCGACACATCTACATTATTGACAGCGGAATATTTTCGCAAGCTGCCTTGGCTTGACCGACTAAAAGAAGGCGTTGCGACTTTGATGTCTCCATTGTTGTAATGAGAAAGGGTGCCCTATTGAGGACACCCTCTTTTGCATTACATTTTTTCCGGTGCATGTACACCAACAAGCGCTAACGCATTTTTCAATGTAATTTGTACAGCTTTCATAAGCGCCAGGCGAGCGCGGCTTTTTTCAACATTCGTTGCATCAAGCACTTTTTCCGCGTTGTAAAAACTATGCAACGCTGAAGCAAGATCAAAAATGTAGTTCGTCATGCGATGTGGTGAACGTTTCACCGCTGCTTCCGCAACAGCTGAAGGAAACTCTCCGAGTTTTTTCAATAAGTCGATTTCTTTTTCCGCTAATTCGTATGTGAAAGAGAGTTGCCCATCATAAGATAATCCTTGTTCTTCACCTTGACGAAGCATGCTGCATACGCGCGCATGAGCATATTGCGCATAGTACACAGGGTTTTCATTCGATTGCGACACCGCTAAGTCCATATCAAAATCTAAATGCGTATCCGATGAGCGCATCGCAAAGAAATAGCGCGTGGCGTCTAGTCCGACTTCTTCCATTAAGTCGCGCAACGTAACAGCCTTTCCTGTCCGCTTGCTCATGCGCACTTTTTCACCGTTTTGATACAAGCTGACAAGCTGAATAATTTCAACTTCTAATACATCAGGGTCGTATCCGAGCGCAGCGATCGCCGCCTTCATGCGCGGAATGTAACCGTGATGATCGGCTCCCCAAATGTTAATAATTTTTTCAAACCCGCGCTCAAGTTTATCTTGATGATACGCAATATCTGGCAATAAATATGTGTACGTGCCATCTTGTTTGATGAGCACGCGGTCTTTGTCGTCACCGAATGTCGTCGAACGGAACCATGTCGCGCCATCTTGTTCGTAAATATGTCCTTTTTCGCGCAATGTCTCAAGCGCCTTTTCGATTTTTCCGTTATGGTAAAGAGACGTTTCCGAATACCATACGTCAAACGTGACGCGGAAGTCCGCTAAATCTTTTTTAATTTTATCCATTTCAAACGCTAATCCGTACTCGCGAAACTGTTGAAGTCGCTCTTGTTCATCGAGCGCGACAAACTTGTCGCCATGTTCTTCTGCTAATTTTTTCCCTAGTTCAATAATATCTTCACCGAAGTAGCCGTCTTCTGGCATATCTTTATCAATGCCAAGCGCTTGAAAATAGCGCGCTTCGACCGACTTGGCTAAGTTAGCAATTTGGTTTCCGGCGTCGTTAATGTAATATTCTCGCGTGACGTCAAAACCTGCTTTTTTCAAAATGTTGCATAACGAATCACCAACCGCTGCTCCACGTGCGTGACCTAAGTGCAAACTACCTGTCGGGTTTGCGGAGACGAACTCAACTTGCACTTTTTGACCGTTGCCGACGTTTGTTTCGCCGTATGCGTCCCCTGCTTGTAAAATGGTTGGAACGAGTTCTGTTAAATAGCGATTGTCCATGTAAAAATTAATAAACCCTGGTCCAGCAATGTCCACTTTTTTCACGAACACAGCTTCACCGTTAAAATGGCGTACAATGTCTTCCGCAATCATGCGTGGTGCCTTTTTTGCAACGCGCGCGAGTTGCATCGCAACGTTTGTTGAATAGTCGCCGTGCGCTTTATCTTTTGGCGTCTCTAAAATGACGTTTGGAACGTCTGCTTCTGTCGCGACTCCTGAGCGAATGACTGCTTCCCTGATTTCTTCTTTTAACTTTTGTTTCATTTGTTCAACAATGTTCATTTTTTTGCCTCCTTAAACGAAATCGTCACCGTATGACGACCAACGTGTTTCCCTGATAAATGGAGTATGTAAGAAAAAAACAACTGCCCTTTTTTCGTTTTCTCGTTATACTGATACAGCACTTGTTCTGTTTTTGTTTTCATTTCCCAGCGCGCCATCGGGCTTTCGTACGTGCCGATCGTTTCCGACTGCTTGCGAAACGTATGTCGCATCGAGATCGCACCGGAACGGAGAACGACGACTTCATCATTGGCAATTTTCACGACGTTTTTGATCGTTTCTCCTTCATACGTCTCTTCAAACGTTACATACGTTGCGTCTCCTTTTAAGTAGTATAAACCATTTGCCTCAATGACAACAATTTCTTTTCGTGCACCGTCGCGAACTTCTGTCACCTGCTTTAGCTGTATCGGTACTCCGTTCACCTTCCCCACATCCTCGCTGTTGTTGTGACTGTAGATAAGTATAGAAAAAGAGGCGCATACATGCAATAGGCGGCCTCTTTTTAGAGACCGCCTACCATGTGATGCCTGATTTACATTTTCATTTATTTCACCCAACCGAGAAGCATTTCGCGCACGAGTTTGCTTGCTGTGTTGGCTGTTTGTTCAGAGTGATCATATACAGGCGCAACTTCGACTAAATCTGCTCCGACAACGCGCACATCGGAGCGCGCAATCGCATGAATCGCAGCTAATAGCTCTTTCGATGTAATGCCTCCTGCATCAACAGTTCCTGTTCCCGGCGCATGCGCTGGATCTAATACGTCAATGTCGATTGTCACATATACCGGGCGGCCTGCAAGCGTTGGAAGCACCTCTTTTAACGGCTCAAGTACGTCAAATTTCGCAATATACATCCCGTTTTGTTTCGCCCATTCAAATTCTTCTTTCATTCCAGAACGGATACCGAAAGAATATACATTTTTCGGTCCGATGAGCTCAGCAATTTTACGAATTGGCGTCGAGTGCGACAACGGTTCACCCTCGTAATGTTCGCGTAAATCTGTGTGCGCATCCATATGAATAATTGCTAAGTCTGGATATTTCTTATATACCGCTTTCATAACTGGCCAAGACACTAAATGCTCGCCGCCAAGACCGAGCGGAAACTTTCCAGCTTCCAATATACGATCGACAAACTGTTCAATCATGTCTAAACTGCGCTGAGCGTTACCGAACGGTAAAGGAATATCACCCGCATCAAAATATTTCACTTCATCAAGCTCGCGGTCTAAATATGGACTATATTCTTCAAGCCCGATCGACACTTCGCGAATGCGCGCTGGACCGAAGCGAGAACCTGGGCGATAGCTCACTGTCCAGTCCATTGGCATTCCATAAATAACCGCCTGGCTTTCTTCAAAATTTGGGTGGCTCTTAATAAATACGTTGCCAGAATACGCTTCATCAAATCGCATCGTTTTCTCTCCTTACTTCACTAAGTCTTCAACAAATTTCGGCAATACGAAGCATGCTTTATGAAGCTGTTTTGTGTAATATTTCGTTTCGATGTCATGGAAACGGTCATCGCTTACTTCAAGCGGATCATACTTTTTCGAACCGAGGGTGAACGTCCACATACCGCTTGGGTACGTCGGAATGTTTGCGATATATAAACGCGTAATCGGGAAAATTTCGCGCACATCACGTTGAACGGTGCGAATTAAATCTGCTTTAAACCAAGGGTTGTCTGTTTGCGCAACAAAAATACCGTCTTCTTTTAACGCTTTCGCAATGCCTGCATAAAACCCTTTTGTAAATAAATTCACCGCTGGGCCAACAGGTTCTGTCGAGTCAACCATAATGACGTCATATTTATTTTCACTTTGCGCAATATGCATAAAGCCGTCATCCACTTTCACTTCAACGCGTGGGTCGTCCAATTGACCGGCGATTTCTGGCAAATATTTTTTCGAATACTCGATCACTTTGCCGTCAATTTCAACAAGCGTCGCTTTTTTCACGCTCGGATGCTTTAACACTTCACGAATGACACCGCCGTCTCCGCCACCAACAACAAGAACGTTTTCTGGATTTGGATGCGTAAATAACGGAACGTGCGCCACCATTTCATGATAGACGAACTCATCTTTTTGCGTTGTCATCACCATTCCGTCTAAAATAAGCATGTTCCCGAATTCTTCTGTTTCGACCATATCGAGCTTTTGGAATTCCGTTTGCTCTGTATGTAAAGTGCGTTTAATTCGTGCTGTAATCCCAAAGTTGTCCGTCTGTTTTTCAGTAAACCAAAGTTCCATATTGAACACCCTTTCGTCAATAATGCACCGCTTATCATGCCCGAAAAATAAAATGCTAAACATGAAAAAGTATAGAGCAATCTAGCAAAATTTCAAGTAAAAATTGCTAGAAAACGTTTAAAAAAATAAAAATGTTTTTATACTAAATTGTAAACGTAAAAAATGAGGTGATGGCTATGGAGACGATTGCCATCGAACGATGGAAACGAACGTTTAAATATATGCGACTCTTTCTTTTGTTCGCTTTTGTTGCTAGCTTGTTATGCACACTCACGATCGCCGGACTTATTATATTTGCGAAATGGAAAGGCCCTCCTCCTTTAGCCGTTCCACAATCCACAATTTTTTATGCAGAAGACGGCACGAAAATTGGTGAAAATCATTACGGTGGAAAAAGATATTGGGTGAAACTATCCGATATGTCTCAACACGCGATTGATGCAACGATCGCGGTAGAGGACCGAAAATTTTTCGACCATTACGGATTCGATGTTAAACGAATTGCTGGAGCAATCATCGCAGATATTAAAGCAATGGCGAAAGTGCAAGGGGCAAGCACAATTACTCAACAATATGCCCGCAACTTATTTTTAAGCTACGAAAAAACGTGGTGGCGAAAAATACAAGAAGCACTGTATACGATTCAACTGGAAGCAAACTACGAAAAAAACGACATTTTAGAAGGATATTTAAACACCATTTATTACGGACATGGTGTATACGGCATTGAGGCAGCCGCCAACTTTTATTTCGGAAAATCGGCCCGCGATTTAACCGTAGCGGAAGCAGCGATGCTCGCAGGCATTCCGAAAGGCCCGAGCTACTATTCGCCGCTTGTCGATATGGAACGAGCAAAAAAACGGCAACGCATTGTCTTACATTCGATGGTCGAGGCAAAATTTTTATCCGAGAAAGAAGCCGAAAAAGCAGCAAATGAACCGCTTCATTTTTCAAACGGCGAGCATATGAAAACAAAAACGATCGCCCCGTATTTTCAAGATGCGGTCAAACAAATGTTAAAAACAAAACTCGGATTTGATGAAGAAACGATTGAAATGGGCGGATTGCGTGTGTATACAACGCTCGATATCGACATGCAAGCAATCGCAGAAGCAAAAATAAAAGAAACGATTCATTCGCAGTCTAACATTCAAGTGGCGCTTGTCGCGATGGAGCCGAAAACAGGTGAAGTGAAAGCACTTGTCGGAGGGCGTGACTATGAGAAAAGTCCATTTAATCGGGCAACACAAGCAAAACGTCAACCTGGCTCTACATTCAAGCCGTTTTTATATTATGTCGCGCTACAACATGGGTTTACCCCATCAACGTTGTTACGTAGCGAACCAACGACGTTTACACTTGAAGACGGTTCGACATATGCACCGCGCAACTTTAACAACTATTACGCGAACGATACAATTACACTCGCTCAAGCGATTGCCTTATCTGACAACGTCTATGCCGTAAAAACGCATTTGTTGCTCGGACAAGACAAGCTTGTCGCCATCGCCAAACAACTTGGCATTACAAGCAAACTGAAACAAGTGCCATCGCTTGCGCTCGGGACGTCGCCCGTTAAAGTGATGGATATGGCACGCGCCTACAGCATTATCGCCAACGGTGGAAAAAAGGTCGAACCTGTATTTATTAAAAAAGTGACAAACTTCGAAGGAAAAGTGCTATACGAACAACAATCAAACGATGAACAAATACTCGATCCTGCACTTGCTTTTGTGACGACGCATTTAATGACCGGCATGTTTGATCCGACATTAAATGACTATGCTTCGGTGACAGGACAATCAATCATTCCGCGCATCACTCGACCGTATGCTGGAAAATCAGGGACGACGAAAACAGATAGTTGGATGATCGGTTTCACACCACAACTTGTCACAGCTGTTTGGACGGGATATGACCGAGATGAAACGATTGATCGCACAGACGAAAAACAATACGCCAAACATATTTGGGTCAATTTTATGGAAGATAGTTTACGCGGAAGAAAAGTCGCGACATTCGAACCGCCAGAAGGCGTCGTTGGCGTATATGTCGATCCTCATAGTGGGAAACTTGCGACAACCGCTTGTCCGATCAAACGGTTAAGCTACTATGTCGTCGGTACAGAACCGACCGACTACTGCAAGGACCATCCAGCGGAAAAGAAAAAGAAGAAAAAGAAAAAGGAAAAAGATTCGTGGTTAAAACGGTTGTTTGATTGGTTTTAAACATAAACGCCCAAGCGAGTATGCTTGGGCGTTTATGCGTCCTAGTTTTATCATGTGTTACATTTGTACTTTTAGTTTACTCCTTTTCCCACTCAACGACAAGTATACATAGGTTTTCGTTCACAAAACCGTCACATTTTATCCATGATTTTGAAGCTGACGTTTTAACTCCTCGCTTGAGCGTTCCCACATGTCGCGGTTATGTTGTTGTAAAAACGAAGCTAACACCTCTTTTGACCGCGCATCCATATGATCGACAATAATATGACGCTTTAATGATTTGTCCATGCGGTTCACATGCTCAGGAAGCGATTTATATCCACGACGCGCCGCACGATCGACCGTCATTTCGCATGCTGTCACCCCGGCATAATACGCCCCTTCTTCCGCCTGATCAATCGTTACCCAGACGAGCCAATAAGGCTTGCCGTTTGGCACTTCATCACGATTTGGTGTGAACTTAATGCCTTTCTCTACGACGCTGCGCGCATGCATCGCTCCCATATCAATAAACGCTTCGCCTGCTTCAACATCGATAATGACAGGAGAAACGTTCGCCAAACTAAGCACCCCTGTACCAAACGTTCCGTGCACTTTCGGCTCTTTTTTAATAATGTTAAACATCGGCTTTTTTTTCTCTTCCACGATCGTTCATCCTTTCATCATAAAATGAGCGTTGAAAATATGTCTTGTAGCCATTGAGCAACCGTTGGAATGGCTACGTGGAAAATTGGTCGAATCGTATATTGATCTAATGGCGTGAAAATGAGAATTAAAAAAATGAGCGCTCCATAATTTTCAAATTGTGTCATTTTTGCACGTATATGCATCGGCGCTAAATCTTCGATGATGCGATACCCGTCAAGCGGAGGAAACGGCAATAAGTTAAAAACGAACAGTAAAATATTCAATCCGATATAAATTTCAAAAAACTGATACAACCCGTCTCGAATCCATATTGGAATAAAGTCAAATATGCCGATGCGAATCATTCCATACCATAAAGCAAAACCGATAGCCGCAAGCAACAAATTGCTGAGCGGGCCAGCGACAGAAACGAGAATACCCGCTACACGTGGATGACGGAAATAGCCACGATTGACCGGCACCGGACGCGCCCAACCAAATCCGGCAATGAAAATAAGCAACGTCCCTAATATGTCTAAATGGGCGAGCGGCGACAACGTCAGCCTCCCTTGTTGTTTTGCCGTCGGGTCACCAAATTTATACGCGACGTAGGCATGGGCAAATTCATGGACTGAAAATGCAAGCGCAAGCGCCAAAACAACATACGGTATTTCTCGAAGCGGATATGCTAAAAATTGGTCCACGTTTCTTCTCCTTTTCAAACGTTTTTATTTTTTGATTATTATACACGAAAAACAAGGGAAAGCACTACTGATAACGGTCGATGAGTGGTATAATAACGATTGTCGAACAAAGCAGAAAGGGGACGGTCGTACATGCCATACGTAACAGTAAAAATGCTTGAAGGACGTACAGAAGAACAAAAACGAGCGCTCGTTGAAAAAGTAACGGAAGCCGTTGCAGAAACGACAGGTGCACCGAAAGAAAAAATTGTCGTCTTTATTGAAGAAATGTCGAAAAATCATTACGCCATCGGCGGAAAGCGATTAAGCGACGAAAGCTGACCATAACGGGTCAGCTTTTTATGTACGCTTGTTCGCGCAACTGCTCAATATAACGGTACGCTTCCTCTATTTCTTCTTCCGTATACCGCTGTTTGCTTTTTAATGTAAATACTTTTTCTTTCACTTCATCTTTACTTAACTCTTCAAAATATAAAATCGTCGAAACTAGCTCTAAAAATCTTGCACTTTGTTCATTTAAACTGCGTAAACAAACGTCTAAATCAGGCATGTCCAAATGATAGTGCGTCAAAAACTGCTCGCCCGCTTCCGTCAACACGTAACGATATTGATAGTACCCGCCTTTTTTTTCTTTCATTTCTTGCACAAATCCAACGTTACATAACTCTTCCATACGCAACGTCAATTCTTCCGAATACGGACCGTAAAAATGAAAATCGAACTTTTCATAAAAAGGAAACTTCATCTTTTTCGCAATGTAAATCATTTTTTGTAGTTTTTTTCGACCGACAATTTCCCCTACTGCTGCTAACGCTTTCAACATTTTCGCATGCTCGAAAAGCAACGCCCTCATCTCCTATTCATATAAAAGTTGTTTAATTTTTTTCTTCACGTTTCGTTTTGTCGATAAATCATCGAGAAAATCTTGCGGAAAGTATAATTTATGATCGGTGCGCCGTTTCCCGGAAATCGCATCAACAATCGTCGATTCCCGCGATAATTCACGCAACTCCCCATTCGGCATTAACAAATAAATCGGAAGCCTCTCCTCTTCTTCTCCCGGTCGGTAAAAATCGTAAGGAAGATCCGATGAAGAATCAACGACTAAATAATAATCCGGGTCAATGCCTGCTTTTTTAAACAACGTCGTCAATTCCACTAGCTTTTTCATTTCCTCATTCGTCGGTTGAAATTCGACGTATTTAAATAAATTACGATGCATAAAGCGACAGCATAAATCGCTTAAAATCGTATCTCGTTCATCTTGCCATTGTTGAAAATAATATAATGTTACCGCTTCATCTAGTTTCAAGTAGTCTTCTAGTTGCATATTTCCACGAAAAAGAGATTGGAAATGAACAGGAGGTGTTTGAAATGTATAACCAGCTAAATATAAATGTTTCGCACGGTGCAAAATTTTCGTTAAAATGACTTCGGCGCTACGCGTGACAGGATGGAAATATACTTGCCAATACATTTGATATCGGCTCATAATATAGTCTTCTACCGCATGCATGCCGCTTCGTTTAATGACGACTTGCTCTTCGCGGGGACGCATGACACGCAAAATACGTTCCATATCAAAATGCCCGTAACTGACGCCTGTATAGTACGCATCGCGCAATAAATAGTCCATACGATCGGCGTCAATTTGGCTTGAAATGAGACTAACGACAAGCTTATTTTCGTACGTCTTCGCAATGACTTCCGCCACTTTTTTCGGAAAATCAAACGATACACGACGGAGCACCGCATTTACTTCCGTATCACCTAAAATAATTGCGCGCGTAAATTGTTCATGATCAAGATGAAACACTTTCTCAAACGAATGCGAAAACGGTCCATGTCCTAAATCGTGCAAAAGCGCAGCGCATAAACAAAGTAAGCGCTCGTTTTCATCCCAATCCGGTCGGCCGGCGAACACATCGTCAACGATGCGACGGACAATTTCATAGACACCAAGCGAATGATTAAAGCGACTATGCTCCGCGCCGTGAAACGTCAAATACGTCGTACCGAGCTGTTTAATGCGGCGCAACCGTTGAAATTCTTTTGTGCCAATTAAATCCCAAATAACTTTATCACGCACATGCACATACCGATGCACCGGATCTTTAAACACTTTCTCTTCGCTTAATTTTTCGTTGGGATACAATCCTTCTCCCTCTCTTCCGTTCATAACATAGCTTTATTATAGAGCGTTCTTTGTAAAAAACAAAGACTTCCTTTTTCCTGAAATAAAGAAAAAAATCACCTTCGAACACAAAGGCGATTTTTTATTTTTTCAACTTCGCAGCAATCTTTTCTATTAATTCATCTTCCGTCATCGCTGATACAGGGCGATTGTTGACGAACGCAAACACTTTTTTTCGACCAGGACCGCAATACGATTGACAGCCAATTTCAATAGTCGCGTTCGGGTCTAATTTTTTTAACCTTGGCAACAACGTTTTTAAATTTGTTGCTTGACAGTCATCACAGACGCGAAATTCATTTTGCATACCGTCCTCACTCCTTTTCGCTAACGAGTATTCTAACGCGTATACGCGAACAATGCAAGCTACATCTATTTCCTTTGAAAAATAGTATATCTTTCTTGTTTTTTGGTGATTATGAAAGTAAAAGAATGTGAAAGGAGTTTTTTTCATGACAAAAAAACGACAAGATGCTTGGACTGAAGAAGAAGATTTATTGCTAGCTGAAACGGTGTTGCGCCATGTGCGCGAAGGGAGCACGCAGTTAAATGCGTTTGAAGAAGTGGGCGATAAATTAAACCGCACGTCAGCGGCATGCGGGTTTCGCTGGAATGCAGTCGTGCGTCAACAGTACGAAGAATCGTTACAAATGGCAAAGAAGTTCCGTAAACAACGGCAACGCGCACTTGGAAATAAACATGCGTTGCGAAAACGGCCGCTTTATACACCTCCTGTACCTTCGCTTGAAGAGTTAGGAATGGAACCGTTAGAAGTGCAGGCGAATGAATATGAACATGTCGAAACAAGTCAGTTAACGCTTGACCATGTCATTGCTTTTTTGCACTCTTTAAAACAATCGTATATCGGTCAAGAAACAGCGCTAGTGGAAAATAAGCAGCTAAAACTTGAGCTCGAACAACTACAACAACAATATAAACAACTAGAACAACAATTTACAAAACTTCAAAAAGAAAATGAAGAATTACGCGAAGATTACGGAACGATGGCACGCATCATTAACCGTGCAAGACAAATGGAAATTTCAGAAGATGAGTTTAAGCCCCCTATTTTCAAAATGGACCGCAACGGAAATTTAGAAAAAATCGAAAAGATTGCCGAGTAAAAAAGCTGTCACATCGGACAGCTTTTTTATTTCGGCAACATCGTCTCGTTTCGGTCAATCATACGCTGAAAATACATGTAATATCGCTCCCACTCTTCCGGGGTGAGCGATGATGGCTCGAGCCTACTTCCAAACGCTTGGAGCGCTTCATATAGTCGGATGATCAGCGCTGAAACAGTCATTTCTTTACCGAGCAGTTCACTTAATGATGCCATCGTATGTGGAACGATTGTCGGATACGTAAACTTCGTTTGTTCTCCCGCCAACGCTCGCTCATAAAACTGACGAATAAACTCCGCTCGTGTTGCGCCGCTTTCGTTTGCACATATATATACTTGCACGGCAACACCGCCCCGAATGCGACGTTGTGAAATGCCCGCAAATTTTTTCCCATCAATACTCAGGTCAAAACTTCCCGGACAATACGAACCAACAACTTCTCCTGTTTGCACATGCGCTTCTGGCAACATGCGTGCAATGAGTGTCGCCATCGCTTCATATCCTCGATCAATATCAATTCCTTTTTTTGTATCAGGAAAAATAAGCGAAACGTTTAAAACCCCTTCATCTAATACGACCGCCAACCCACCAGAGTTGCGAACGATCGTACGCCAACCTTGTTCATGTAAGTAGGCGAGTCCTTTTTCAATGTACGGCAATTTCGTATCTTGAATGCCGAGCACAACCGTCTGATGATGCACCCATAAGCGAACAACCGGCTGTGACTGACCGCGACCAACCGATTCACAAAGCGCATCATCAAACGCAAATGACTGCTTCGCATCAAACGATGGCCCGAGGCTCGTATGATCGATCACTCGCCACGTTTGTTGTTGCAACAATTCGCTCATCATTCCATCGCCGCAAGCGCCTGCGCTGCTGTGATAAGTGATAATTTGTATACATCTTCGGCGTTGCATCCGCGCGATAAATCGTTTACTGGCTGATTTAATCCTTGTAAAATTGGACCAACTGCTTCAAAATTGCCGAGACGTTGAGCAATTTTATAGCCGATATTTCCCGCTTCTAAGCTTGGGAAAATAAAGACGTTCGCATCACCTTGAATAACGGAATCCGGCGCTTTCTTTTTCGCCACAGATGGAACGAACGCGGCATCAAATTGAAACTCGCCATCAAGCGTTAACTCTGGCGCCATTTCTTTTGCGATGCGCACCGCTTCGATCACTTTTTCTGTTTCTGGCGATTTCGCTGATCCTTTCGTTGAGAAGCTAAGCATCGCTACACGCGGCTCAATATCAAACATTTTCGCTGTTTGTGCACTCTCTACAGCGATTTCTGCTAAATCTTGGCTATCTGGTGCAATGTTAATCGCACAATCGGCAAATACATATTTCTCATCGCCACGCACCATGATGAATACGCCAGACGTTTTACGAATGCCCGGTTTCGTCTTAATAATTTGTAGCGCGGGACGTACAGTATCTGCCGTCGAATGCGCGGCGCCGCTAACAAGACCGTGCGCTTTTCCCATATAGACGAGCATTGTGCCAAAATAGTTTTCATCAAGTAAAATGTTGCGAGCATCTTCTTCTGTGACTTTCCCTTTTCGGCGTTCAATGAAAGCCGCCACCATTTCATCCATTCCTTCATATGAGCGCGGATCAACGATTTCTACTTTTTCCAACGTCAAGCCGAGCTCTTTCGCCTTTTGAACGACAGCTTCTTGATCGCCGATGACAATCGGCTGTAATACATTTTCTGCCGCTAGACGTCCGACAGCTGTTAAAATACGTTCATCTAATCCTTCTGGAAACACGATCGTTACATTTTTCCCTGCCACCTTTTGTTTTAAGGCTGCAAATAAATCACTCACGAAATGTTCCTCCTTAGTTTAAAAAAATTCGTCTATCTATTAGAATACTCTTATTGAGACGAAAAGCAATGAATTACACCGCAAACGGAAATAGTCTTTTTTTTATAATAATTCTGTTTTTTTGTATGAGTAAAATGTTTGTGGGAGAAAAAAAGACAGGTTCCTGATTTGGTATAATAAGGAACCTGTCAGATATGTAAGCAAAATAGATGAAAAACGGGCTCTCCTCCTGGTAAGGTAGTAAGTGCGA
>NZ_SDLG01000069.1:0-475 GCF_013096965.1 Anoxybacillus sp. CHMUD | reverse complement strand
ATAGCCTTCATATTGCAGTTTTTGATTCAGTATGTTTAAAAACAAACTTGGCGCACGATTCGCAATACTTTTTCCAAATCGTTTTTTCTTTTTGTGTTTTCCGTTGGCATCGACTTTTGTTTCTTTTACTTTTGCTTGAAGTGCTCTGAAATTCATTTTTTCTACTTGGATATGATGACCTAATGTGATGATCCAATTGGCAAGCCGTTGATGATCTTGTTTACGTTTTTCAGCCATTTTTCTTTGTAATTCTGCTAACTGATTTCTCGTTTTGAGATAATTTTTACTCCAAACCCATTTTTCCTTGTTGTCTTTTTTTATTGTCCCATCTTCATTGTATTTGTGCGGATTATTCGCCCGTCTTTGACGATCCAATTTTCGTTGAAGAACTCGCTTTTGCTTTTCTATGTTTTCGACACTCGGCGCAAGAATAAGCAACTTGACATTATTCATCGAGCAAATAGCGACGGTTTGT
>NZ_SDLG01000068.1:0-490 GCF_013096965.1 Anoxybacillus sp. CHMUD | reverse complement strand
TGAGGTAACCCTTACGGGAGCCAGCCGCCGAAGGTGGGGCAAATGATTGGGGTGAAGTCGTAACAAGGTAGCCGTATCGGAAGGTGCGGCTGGATCACCTCCTTTCTAAGGATAAATGCGAAAAGCGAAGAACGGTTCTTGACGTAGTCAAGAAAACATCCGACGGAAGCGCAAGCTTTCGACAAGACGTGCGTGCACGTCGACGGAGAAAGCAAACGCGGAGGAGGATGTTAGTTCGTAGCTAGACATAAAGAAAAGCGGAGAACGGTTCTTGGTTCGAAGCTAGACATAACGCAATAACAACGCTTTTTCGCTTCGTTTAGTTTTGAGGGAATATCCCTCGTTATTTTCGCTGATTGTTCCTTGAAAACTAGATAACAGGCAGTAAGAAAAGCGACAAACGGTTCTCGTTTGGAGCTAAACGATAAAGCCAAGCAATGCAAAGTGTGTTTAGTTAAGTTAGAAAGGGCGCACGGTGGATGCCTTGGCA
>NZ_SDLG01000067.1:0-569 GCF_013096965.1 Anoxybacillus sp. CHMUD | reverse complement strand
ATAAAACGAAAGAAACAATCGCCCCAACAGCTTCCCCTACAAACGATAAAAAGGTGCCTTTCCAAAAACCGAATACCGCCAAGTTAGCTGCAGTGAGAAATACGCTCGGTACAACGCCTAAAATACTGATCACAATATTGATCGCAATACTAATGAGATAAGCAACGCTTTCATATGTATGAAACAATGTAATGAGCTTCTCTTCCATTTCTTTTTACCTTATCCCCCCCATTTATATCCTACACCCCAAACGGTTTGCAGAAATTGATCGATCGGAAAACCGGCTTGGCGGAGCTTTTCGCGAATATTTTTCACATGTGAATCGACAGTTCGTTCTTCCGTATTGGCGTTATACCCCCATAATGTCACGATCAGTTGCTCTCGACTAAATACGCGATTTGGATTTTTGAGAAAAAGTCCTAAAATCGCAAACTCTTTTGGCGTGAGAAAAATATCGTGCCCAGCGTATTGAACTTTATGCTGCCCCTCATCCCAAACTAAGCCATGAAACTCCAGTTTCGTTTGTTTTCCGACCGAACGGCGCAATACCGCCTCGATCCGAGCGAGCA
>NZ_SDLG01000066.1:0-577 GCF_013096965.1 Anoxybacillus sp. CHMUD | reverse complement strand
AGATACATTCGATTTTGCTTGTTCTTTGCTTGTAATAAAGGCCTGCTCTTTTTCGTTGGATGATGAACAAGCGCTTAGAAGAAGAATGGATGATGTAATGATGATTGCTTTCGTCATTTTTGTCATGATTGATTCTCCTTTGTATGAACGTAGAGTTTGCATATGCAAGATGTAATGGGGCGTTTACGTCTTGTTCTGAACAACTTTTTTCCAAGTAAACAGAAATAAAAAAACAGCAAAAACAGTCGATATCACTTTCCCTTGCCATGTCCAATTCATCACTTGATACACCGAGTATGCTTCTAACAAAAGGGCTGGGAGCTTTCCAAGCGAGCTAGCGACTGTAAAAAGAAGGAGCGACATGCGCCCGATCGCTGCCACAAACGTCACAAGTCCTGACGGAACAAAAGGAAGAAGACGCAAAGACAAAATAAGCGAAAAGGCTTCTACCCCTTCTGCCTCAAGCAAACGTTTCACTTTCGGATAGGAAAACCATTTCGTTTCCGAAAGTTTATGAAATCCTTTTCGATATAAAACGAAAGAAACAATCGCCCCAACAGCTTCCCCTACAAACGAT
>NZ_SDLG01000065.1:0-600 GCF_013096965.1 Anoxybacillus sp. CHMUD | reverse complement strand
CCGACGTATAAGCTCGTCAAAGGAGACGCTAAGCGTCAAGCTGCTTTTCAAAGAGAACTTGAATTTATAAAAAAAAACTAATTACCGAGAATGTTACCATGTTTTATGTGGATGAGACACATGTTCGTGCCTATCAAGCGCTACGTACGACATGGGCAGAAGTAGGAAATCAAAAACACGTGCCGAGCTACGGTCACCACGCCCACGTTTCTATTTTTGGCGCCGTCGATGTTCAACAAGGCGATGTGGTATTTCATCGCGCATCATCCGCCAATGCCGAAACGTTCCTCGACTTTTTGCGCCGATTGAAAGAGAAATATACGGACCGATTCCTCGTGCTTGTGTTGGACAATGCGCGTATTCATCATGCCAAGATGGTGCAAGCCTTTCTTGATGGCGAGGAAGGCGATGCTTTTCATTTCATCTTTTTGCCACCGTATTCTCCACAGTTAAATCCGATTGAACGGCTGTGGAAGTGGTTGAAAGATGAAGTGATTGCCAACGTTTTTCACAAGGATCAAAATGACATTGCCCAATCCATTACTCGCTTTGAACAGTACGTCTTACAACATCCAGATGAGGTGTTACGCCGCATGGGGT
>NZ_SDLG01000064.1:0-605 GCF_013096965.1 Anoxybacillus sp. CHMUD | reverse complement strand
ATGTCTTCTGTTGACGGGCGAAACGATAGATCGTGTTCTTTTTACCACTTAGGGCATTTTCTATTACGGGGATGCCCTATTTGTGTTGCGCTCCTTTACATACTACTATCGGGATGAATAGTTACCAAAATAGAAGTAAAAACTCGTTAACTATTATTTTCTTAATGATAGTACCCAATTATTATGGTTAATAATTGAGTACTAATCCAACAATTCTATTTATATTTATTCCATCCTTTGATGAATCCTCTAATAAGCAAATAACCGTCTCCAACAGCGCTTATTGGTATTGCAGCTTTCAATCCAGCACGTATCGCAACTTTTAATGCTATTTTTCTTGCATTTTGTAACATAGTTCTTGATCTTCCTAAATGTTTTACAGCTTCTTGTGCAGATTTGCTATAACTTATTTTATAAGCTTCACGTCCCTTTGCTATTCCTGCCCAAATGCTAGTAAATATCCAACTGGCATTATCCCTGTTAAAGCCGATGATAAAATCCCCAATATAGCCGGAATAAAATTCCCCACTTACAATAGAACCATAGTGTCAACGAGAGGAGCTATGGTTCATGATTACGAGAGGGGAATTTTTTATGATCAAAGA
>NZ_SDLG01000063.1:0-620 GCF_013096965.1 Anoxybacillus sp. CHMUD | reverse complement strand
CGCACTTACTACCTTACCAGGAGGAGAGCCCGTTTTTCATCTATTTTGCTTACATATCTGACAGGTTCCTTATTATACCAAATCAGGAACCTGTCTTTTTTTCTCCCACAAACATTTTACTCATACGTCCGTTGATACAGCTAAAAAATTCGCATAAAATAAACTGTCGTCGATCCCCAGGGGTTTTTGCACGATTGGAGGTCGACGACAGCTGTGAAAAAATTCACTAATTCAGATGACTTATGAAATGAAACAATAAAAAAGGTATAACGATCAATCAGATTTTTCTACGCGCAGAAAGAAAAACTCTCAATCGCAAGTATTACTTATGCAAAACTCGCCTTCATTAGACTGTAATCTGCTTTGCACGTCACATTCTCGAAGCTTACTTACTGTAACAGTGCACGAACGGCTTGTACTTTCTCATATTGCTTTTTTTGTTTTGGCTTTACGTTCCATTCGCCGATTTTTTCCCAATATGCTTGTAATGCTCGGTACCGTCAAGAATTTTGTGTAATGTAAATGGGGTAGGGTTTCTCTGAAATGGATTTGAATTGATAGGGGACTGATTTTCTCCACACAAGAGACTGAATATTCAGTCTCTTGTGTGGGAAGGGAGA
>NZ_SDLG01000062.1:0-626 GCF_013096965.1 Anoxybacillus sp. CHMUD | reverse complement strand
CCATATTTTCATCCGTTGGGTGGGCAGCAATCGTTCCTGCAGCAGTTTGCGGCAAACCGTTTAATTGACTTTGCGACCACGTTTTGCCGTCGTCTTTACTGTAAAATACCCCTTGTCCGAGCGTTTTGTTTTCTTCTTGGTTCACCACATAAATGGTATGGCTTTTATAGCCAACGGTCATATAATGAAAATCAGATTCTTTATAAAATCCTAAATTCATCAATGTTTGTCCATTATCCAAACTTTTCACGAGACCAAGTGGATTTCCTAACGATGAACCTTCTTCCGGATGCCCTGAGGCATAAAAGCCGTCGTCTGTAACCGAAAAGCCCATATAATCATGTTTATTGGAAGTCGTTTCATACCACTTATTATTTTGGTAAACAAGTAAACCTTCATGTGTAGCAAAATAAATCGCATTTTGGTTGCCTGCATAACCAATTCCATGTAAATGTTCGAACTTTCCTTCTTTCTTTTCTTTAAAGAAAGGATTATTGGCAACAGATACATTCGATTTTGCTTGTTCTTTGCTTGTAATAAAGGCCTGCTCTTTTTCGTTGGATGATGAACAAGCGCTTAGAAGAAGAATGGATGATGTAATGATGATTGCTTTCGTCATTTTTGTC
>NZ_SDLG01000061.1:0-643 GCF_013096965.1 Anoxybacillus sp. CHMUD | reverse complement strand
GTGACACAACATGAACGTGAAGTGAAATCGTGTCCACATTGTCGATGTGTTCAACAAGCCGAATTCCCATCACATGTCACGAATCATGTGCAATACGGTCCACGGCTCACGGCGCTCGTTGTTTATTTACATCATATCCAATTGATCCCTTACAAGCGTTTAAGTGATACAATCGAAGCGTTATATCAACACTCGATTAGTACAGGAACCCTTGCCAATATGGTGAAACGAGGACGCGAATCGCTGGAATCAAATATGGACATCATCGAAGACGCCTTACTTGAATCCAACATCCTGCATGTCGATGAAACGAGTTTGCGCATCAATGGGAAACTCGCATGGGTGCATGTCGCGTGTACATCGAGATATACATACTTGGCTTCTCACGCTTCTCGTGGAAAGAAAGCAACGGATGATATCGAGATTCTTCCCCGATATGAAGGGCCGATGATGCACGATGCGTTCGGTACATATCCGAAATACACACATGCCACCCATACCCTTTGTCATGCCCACCATTTGCGTGAGTTAAAAGGATTCATCGAACAAGGGCATACGTGGGCGATGCGCATGACCACGTTTCTGTTAGCCGCCAAGCAAGCCGTCGAAGCCCATCACGGTGCACTTTCCGAAGAAGAAGCGA
>NZ_SDLG01000060.1:0-891 GCF_013096965.1 Anoxybacillus sp. CHMUD | reverse complement strand
ATCAAATACAACTCTAGTAAATCCAACATTCGTTTTTCGTCATCCACTAGTAATATCGTGTACACTTTCATCCCCCTTCGGCAATGTAATAACTATCTTTGTCCCTTTTCCGAATTGGCTCGTTGCGTAAATCGAACCGCCGTGCGCTTCGACAATTTCTTTCACAATCGCCAAGCCTAATCCCGTCCCTCCGCCTGTTCTCGATCTTGATTTATCCACCCTGTAAAATCGTTCAAAAATATGCGGCAAATCTGCTTCAGGAATTCCTATTCCTTCGTCGGAAATCATGATCATCACGTTCTTTTTCTCCATTCTTACATCAATGGAAACGGTAGAACCTTGATGCGAATATTTTAACGCATTGTCCAAAAGATTCATCATCACTTGCTCAAAACGCTGTTGGTCGATATGGACGGTAATGTTTTCATCGCAGTGGTAGACAAGAGACATATTTTTCGTCTGAAAAGCAGGATACATTTTCTCGTATATTTTTTTCAAAAAAAGGCAAAGCGGAGTTGGCTCTTTCTCGATTTGAAACGAATGTTGATCCATTTTCGCAAGCTCAAACAAGTCTTTCACTAACTTTTGCATATGCTCTGCTTCCTCATAAATAATGGACAAATATTTTGCTCTTTCTTCCTCCTCAAGCGTTGGCCTTCTTGCAATGTCCGCATATCCTTTGACGTACGTCAACGGAGTACGAAGTTCATGAGAAATACTGGCGAGAAATTCGTTTCTTTCTTTTTTTAAGTATTCTAAATCCTTTGCCAACGTTTGAATCGCTTTACCTAGCTGTGCTAGCTCGTCTTTTCCTTTTACTTGCAGACGAACGGAGAAATCGCCCTTGCTTAGCTTTTCAGTCGCTCGCTTCATACGAATGAGCGGAATCGT